>DASSVX010000027.1:0-13293 GCA_035705655.1 Casimicrobiaceae bacterium | reverse complement strand
TGCGTACGAGATCGCGTTTTGACGCGTGCCGGCAATGCCGACGGCGGGCGCATCCGGCGGGTTTCGCCGTTCCCCGCCCGGGAAGGTAAAATCCGCCCGTGCCCTTCCGCGCTCCCTCCACCGTGCACCGTTCGTTGACGGCTCGCGCGATGCTCGTCGGCGTTGTCCTGGCGCCTTGGTGCATCGCGCACGCGGCGCCGCAATGGTCGATCGCGCGCCCGCTGCCGAAGGGCAAGCAATCGCCGCTCGCCGCGGCGCCGTTTCAGAAGGAAGCGGCGCACGACAAGGAGCTCGCCGAGCGGTATCCGGTGTTTTTCGAGCGGATCGAGGTCGAGGGCGTGCGCGATCCCGACAAGCGGCCCGCGCCGCCGCGAACGGCGGAGGAGCGCTTCGCCGACGTGCTGAACCAGGGAAATCCGGAGCTCGTGGCAGGCAAGAGCTACGACGGCTACTACTACGACGGCACGCTGTTCTGGGGCTCCGATCCGCTGTCGTTCGCGTGGAAGAACGTCACGCACTGGCTTGGGCACTGACGCTGCCGGACGGTGCGCGCGCCGTCGCTTTGGAACGGCAGGGACGGTGCAGCGTCAGTAGCTGCCGGGCGGCGCGAAGCCTTCGAAGCGCGTGTATTCGCCGAGAAACGTGAGGCGCACGGTGCCGATCGGTCCGTTGCGCTGCTTGCCGATGATGATCTCGGCCGTTCCCTTGTCCTGCGATTCGGCGTTGTAGACCTCGTCGCGGTAGATGAACACGATGACGTCTGCGTCCTGTTCGATCGCCCCGGAGTTGTGACTCACGATGCCGTCGGCGAGCCAGCACGCGGGCCCGGGAACGGTGAGATCGAAAACCTCTTCTTCGCCTGCCGGATCGATTGACACGACGCGGTCCCAGTAGAGGTCGGAATGTGCCCAGCGGGCCAGCTCTGCGTCGTCGAGCAACCGCGCGTAAGAATGCAAATGCGCCCTGCTCGGCGCAAAGCGGAAATGCGATGTTCCACCGTACGACGTGCCGCGTGCGTGAGCCATCGCACGCTGCGATACGCCTCGCCGGCCCATCGCCTGGCGAACGAATCCGAACACTTCGTGCGGAAGCGTGTCGGCATTGGTGTTTGCAACTGTTTCACGGAGCAGCTCGCGCAATCGCGTCGCCGGCCCTAACCTGGGACCGAACGCCCACACGACATCCAGAAATCGCCGCTGTCCGTCTGCGCCGCTCACATCTACGCTATGAAGGGGCCTGTAGCCTTCCTGGAGCGTGGTCCGCAGCCGGGCAACGATACCGAGCCGCAAGAGCAACGCCATCACATCGCGGGCCAACGCATCGCTGCATGTGCTGAAATAAACCCGGGCTGCACCGCGTGTGCCGGGCCGGCGTAACGCGATGCATCCATCGGTGGCCCAGAGATGCATGGCCAACAATGCGAGCTGCCGATTGGGCAGGGCAAAGACCTGCTCCGGCAAATGCTTTTCATGCGAGCGCTGGTTGAAGATGCCCAGCGACTTCAGCCATGCACCGACGCCGGAAGGATGCCAGCGATTGCCGTTGCCGCCGATCAGCAATTGGTGCCAGGCGCCTCTTCCGCTGAATCGCGTCACCGTGCTCCCCAGCGCTTGCGCGGCGTCGCGCACCAGCGCGCTGTTTTCCTCCGACGCCGTGCAGTACCGAAGCGGCTGATGCCTGAGATAGCTGCCATCACCTACGAGATGGCCGAGCAGCGCGACCGCTTCATCCGACCACTCCGCGGCTGCCTTGGGTTCGGATATCTGCCTCGCGATACCCACGCGATCGCCGACCCCGAGGTTTCCGACGGGACGCCAACCGTCGTGTGCCAGCAGTCGGTGCCCGGCAGTGGCGCGAATCGCGCGTCCACTTGCGAGCGTCACCTTGAACACGGGCTTGATGCCCTTCGACCATACGAGATCGGAGCGCGCAGCGGTCAGGCGCTGATCGGCGCCCACGGCCACGACCTCCGGACTCGCTCCAACGAGCGTACGAATGGCGACACGCCGCCCGTCCGTCAGATTGACCAGCGTTTCTCCGGTCACGCATTCGCGCAGATCCGACATCACCGGCCGCTTGTTCGGCCGCTGCTCGAGCGAGCGGTTGAGCTGCGACAGCGCGACGACCGGAACGTGAAGCTCCTTCGCGAGCGATTTCATCGCCCGCGAGATCTCGGAGATTTCGGTGGCGCGGTTCTCTCCCGACGTCGTCGCCTGCATCAACTGCAGGTAGTCGACGATGACGAGGCCGAGCTTGCCGTATTGCTTCATCAGGCGCCGCGCGCGCGAGCGGACCTCGATGGCGTTCAGCGCCGGCGTCTCGTCGATCAGGATCGGCGCTTCATTCAGCCTTCCGAGCGCCGTCGACAGCTTGTCCCAGTCCTCGGGTCCGAGCCGGCCGGTGCGAAGCTTGTGCTGGTCGAGCTTGCCCACCGATCCGATCAATCGCATCGCGAGCTGCGAAGCGCCCATTTCCATCGAGAACACGGCGACGGGCATGCCCGTATTGAGCGCGACGTTCTCGCCGATGTTGAGCGCCAGCGCGGTGTTGTGGGTCACGACGTAGTCGTCGGTCAGGTAAAGCCGCGATGGATGGGTGACCGAAATGCACTGCGTTTGCGTCACGCGCGACGGAACGATCGACGCAAATGTCGGGCGCTTGCAGCGCTTCGGCGCAACGAGCGCGCGCGCCTGTTTGTCGGAGAGCAGCAGCAGCGATTTCGGATCGTGGTGATGAATCGTGCACACATAGCTTTCGCGACCGTCCCTGCGTTCACCGCGATAGGTGTAGCGTGACGATTTCGACGACACGCTGCACCACCCGCCAAGCGAGCGCACGAGCTCGATCATGTCGTCGGCGAGCCGACGGCTTGCGGTTGCGAAGCGAATGGTGCCCCAGCGCTCGACCCAGCCGTCGGTGTCGAGGAGCCCGCGGAGCAGATCGAGGCGGTCGCGGCGCGATGCGTCGAGGAACACGCGCGGGATGAACTTCCGATGGCTTGGCAGACCCCACAGGCCGAGCGCGCGAACCGCTTGCGTCAGCGCGTTCTGCGTAACGCCCGAGACACCCCGCACGTGTCCGCGATAAAAAAGTGGGGTCAGAGACGACTTTTGGTGAACCGTTGCGTCTTGACGCGAAGCGCTGCAAAAAGTCGTCTCTGACCCCACTTTTTCATCGATGCGCTGGCTCATGCGCCCGCGCATCGCCTCGACTGCGGTGGAAAAGCGGATTGTCGCTCCGGTGAAGTTCCCGTCGCCGAGCAGTGCACCCATCACCCATGGATCGAGCGGGAGGTCCATGCAGTGGCCGAAGTCGCCGCTTGGCATGTCGATCCATAGCCGATCCTGGTAGCGCTTTCGCGTCAGCATCGCGGCGACCCTGTCCGTGCGCAGCACGCGCGGCGCCGGCCAGCCGCGGAAATGAACGCGCCACAGATGCTCGGCGCAGCATTCGCATGTGCGACCGTCGGAGAACGTCACGCGATGGACTTCGCGCGTTCCCTGCGGAAAAACCCCGCTGACGAACGACGGTGCGCCGTCGACCGACGCAAGCGCGTCGCCTTCGCGCAGATCGCCCATCCGCTTCCAGCCATCGATGGCACGTACCCGTGCATCGAGCGGCTGCGCCTTCCCCATGCTCGGTCTTCCCGCCACGACGATGAGATCGCCCGGCTGGAAGCCCGACGTCATCCGGTCGAGATCGGCAAACCCGGTGGGAACGCCGGTGACGTCCGATGGATCGTCGCGGTTGTACAACGTCTCGATGCGCTCGACGACGTCGGCGAGAAGCTTGCCGATGACCTGGAAGTTCTGCGCGCCGCGCGAGCCCTGCTCGGCGATGTGCAGCACCTTCGCCTCGGCCTCGTCGAGCACGGTCTTGGCGCTGCGGCCGAGCGGATTGAACGCCGATTCGGCGATGTCGGTCGCGGTGGCGGCAAGCTGGCGCAGGATCGAGCGCTCGCGGACGATGTTGGCATAGTGGCGGATGTTCGCCGCCGTGGGCACGTTCTGCGCAAGCGCCCCGAGATACGCGAGTCCGCCCACGTAGTCGAGCTTCTGCGACGACGCGAGCGCTTCGGACACCGTGACGACGTCGGCCGGCTTGCCGTCGCCGATCAGTTGCACGATGTGCCGGAAGATGATGCGATGCGCGTCGCTGTAGAAGTCGTCGGCGCCGAGCACGTCGCCGATCTTGTCGGCGGCCTCGTTGTCGAGCATCAGCCCGCCGAGCACCGACTGCTCCGCCTCGACCGAATGCGGAGGCAGCTTCAGTGATTCGAGCGGAAGGTCGTCGGGCACGTTACGCCGGGATGCTTGCCAGGGAACGGGCGATTCTACTGCGACGCAACGCAATCCGGCATACGGCAAACGACCGGTCGTCACACACGACGAAGGGGCCCGCCGGCCCCTTCGTCGTGCGCGTCGCGGTGCCGCCGGACGTCAGGCGACGATCGTCTCGCCGACGACGTTGACGGTGACGTGCGCGGTGACGTCGGTGTGCAGCACGACGGACACCGGATGCTCGCCGACGTGCTTCAGCGGGCCCGACGGCATCCGCACCATCGACTTCTCGATGTCCACGTCCTGGGCCTTCAGCGCCTCGACGATGTCGGCGTTGGTGACCGAGCCGAAGAGCCGGCCGTCGACACCCGCCTTCTGCGGGATGCGCAGCGTCGACCCCTCCAGCTTTTCGGCAAGCGCCTGCGCCGTCGCGAGCTTATCGCCAGCGGCACGCTCGAGCTCGGTGCGCTGCGCCTCGATCGCTTCCAGGTTGGCCGGCGTCGCCCGCTTCGCCTTGCCATGCGGAATCAGGAAATTGCGCGCGTAACCGTCCTTCACCTTGACGACATCGCCGAGGTTTCCGACGTTCGCGATCTTCTCGAGCAGAATGATTTGCATGTGCCGTCGCTCCGCTAGTGCAGGTCGGTGTACGACAGCAGCGCGAGGAAACGCGCGCGCTTGATCGCCGTGCCGAGCTGGCGCTGGTAGCGCGCCTTCGTGCCCGTGATGCGTGCGGGCATGATCTTGCCGTTCTCCTGCACGAAGTCCTTCAGGACGTCGATGTCCTTGTAGTCGATCTGCTTGACGTTCTCGGCGGTGAACCGGCAGAACTTCTTGCGCTTGAACAGGTTGTTGCCGCGCTCGCGGCGCTTGCCGTCCTTCTTGAACTTGCCCTTGCCTCTTCCCACGGGACGTGGCATTTCAATTTCCTTTCGTCATGTCGATCTGCCCGAAGCGAGTCATGTGCAGCGTGACGCTCGTTCCGGTCCGATAACGGCGCGCGATGAATCCTTCACAGCGGAGCGCCGAGCCGATCGCGCATCGGCCAAGCGCCAGCGCGACGTCGCCGAAAGCCACCGCGTGCATTTCGCATTCGACCTTGCGCCGGCTCCCGGCTTCGTCCTGCTGCGAGCGGTGATCGAGCGTGCATTCGACCGCGGGAATGCCGGCGGGCGTGTGGCGCACGCCGGCGCAGGCAGCGAGGATCGCGTCGAACGTGAACCGGTTGATCTCCGGCACGCGGCTGCGTCGAAATCAGGCCTGCGCCGCTGCGGGCTGCGGTGCGCCGCTCTCGGGCGCCGGCTTGTCCGGCACGCGCTCGGCGTCCTTCGCGTCCCTGCCATGGGTGAGCGAGCGCGCCTTTTCCTCCTTCATCATCGGCGAAGGAGTGACGACGGCTTCGCTCATAGCAACGACCAGGTGACGCAGCACCGCATCGTTGAACTTGAACGCGTGCTCGAGCTCGGTCAGCGTTTCCTGCCCGCACTCGATGTTCATCAGCACGTAGTGCGCCTTGTGGACTTTCTGGACCGGATAGGCGAGCTGGCGCCGTCCCCAGTCTTCGAGCCGGTGAATCCGGCCGCCGGGGCCGGTCACCATCGTGCGATAGCGCTCGATCATCGCGGGCACCTGCTCGCTCTGGTCGGGATGCACGATGAATACGATCTCATAGTGACGCATGAGAGTGATCTCCTTTCGGTCTGTTCGGCGCGAATGCCGTTGCGGGCGTCGCGCCTGTTGGCCTCCCCAACGTTACCCGGGTGAGGCAAGGAAAGCCTGATAGTTTAGCAGGAAGCGGCGGGGAAGATCAATTCGCGTGCGTCGGCGAGCGCTGGGCCGTCATCGCGGAGGCGGCCGCACGCCGCGCCAGCGCGTCGAGCGCCGCATCGCGCTGGCGCTTGGGACGCGCCGCGAGCTCGCGCACCCGCTGGTAGAACGTGGGGAGGTCGTCGTTCGCCTCGTGCAGCAGCTCGCGGAATGCCGGCACGCGATCGGTATAGAGGCCCACCGCCGCGAGCGCCGCGTTGTTCGGCTGCTGCGCGAACCAGCGGTCGTATCCGGACAGCGCCGGATCGCCCTGCTTCGCCGACTCGTACGCGGCCTTCATCGCGGCGACGATCTCGAGCTTGGCGCGCCGCTTGTCGTCGTCGCTCGCATTGCTCGCGTAGATCTCGGAGAGCTTCGTGCGCGTCGTGCGCACGAGATCGCGGAACACGCCGCGCATGTGATCGGCGCGCGCGGCGAGCCTGTCGAGCTGCGAATCGTGGCGCGAGGCCAGCCAGCGCGCGAGTCCGGCTTCCTCGACGGTCGTCGCGTACGACTCGTTGAACGCGGAGTCGCTCTTGACATAGATGAGCTGGTGGGCGAGCTCGTGAAAGATGAGGCGCGCGATCTCGGTTTCGGGCCAGCTCACGAACGACGACAGCACCGGATCGTCGAACCAGCCGAGCGTCGAATACGCAGGAACGCCGCCGACATAGACGTCGTCGCCGGCGGCCCTGAGGCGCTTCGATTCGCCCGCCGCCTGCGCTTCGCGGAAATAGCCGCGGTAGTTGACGCAGCCGGCGATCGGAAAGCACCACTGCCGCGGCTTCAGCGAGAGCTCGGGGGTCGCGAACACATTCCACGTCACATACGGCCGGCCGAGATCGGTATAGCGCGTATAGCTGCCGTTGTTCGGCAGCCCGAGCTCGCGGCTTGCGAACTCGCGAATCTCGTGGATGCGCTTCAGGCGCGCAGCGAGCGCCCCGTCGCTCCTGCCGATGACGTCGGGAATCGGCTGCGAGTTGGCGAGCAGTTCAATCTGCCCCGCCGCGCCCTGCCAATAGTAGTCGACGGTCTCGAACGTCGCACACGCCGCCAGCGTGACGACCCCTGCCAGCACGGCGACGACGATCGGCCAGCGACGGCGGCGTCCGCGACGTTGCGCGTCAGTTGTCGACGATGCGCGGCGCAACAGCGCCGGCGCGGTGCGGCGCATCGGGTTCACTTCGGAATTCACTTTCATTCCTCAAAGCAGTCGTTTGCGCAAGCGGGCCACGCCCTCTTCCAGCCTGCGCTCGTCAATGGTGTACGCCATGCGGACGTGCTGCCGGGCGCGGTGCACGCCGAAGTCGATTCCCGGCGTGAAAGCAACCCCCGCGCCTTCGAGCGCCTCGCGGCAGAAGCGTTCGCTGTCGTCGGTGAAGCGCGAGCAATCGGCGTAGACGAAAAAACCGCCGGTGGGCATGATCGGCACGCCGAATCCGAGTTCGCGGAGGGCGGGAACGAGGAAGTCGCGCCGCGATTCGAAGGCGCGGCGCCGTGCTTCGACGATTTCGGCGGTGGCCGGCTCGAAGCATGCAAGCGCCGCGCGCTGCGACGGCGCGGCCGGCGAAATGTAGAGGTTTTGCGCGAGCTTTTCAAGATCGCGCACGTGCCGCTCGGGCGCCACGATCCAGCCGAGCCGCCATCCGGTCATGTTGAAGTACTTGGAGAAGCTCGCGACGATGAATGCGTCGTGCGCGAATTCGAGCACGCTGCGCGGCGCCTCGCCGTACGTGAGCCCGAGGTAGATTTCGTCGACGATCAAGCGGCCGCCGCGGCGCGCGACGATGGCAGCGATCTTCCGCATTTCGTCGTGCGGCACCGTGGTGCCCGTCGGGTTCGACGGCGATGCGATCAGGACGCCGCGCGTCTTCGCGCGCCAGTGACGCTCGACGAGTTCGCCGGTGAGCTGGTAGCGCGTGTCGGCGCTTACCGGAATGCCGGCCGGCGTGCCTTCGAGAATGCGCACGAAGTGGCGGTTGCACGGGTAGCCGGGATCGGCGAGCAGGATCTCGTCGTCGCGATCGACGATCAGCGCCATCACGAGCAGCAACGCCGCCGACGATCCGGCGGTGACGATCACGCGCTCGGGCGCCACGTCGACGCGGTAGTGCTCGGCGTAGTGCCGGGCTATGGCGCCGCGCAGTTCCGGCAGGCCGAGCGCCGACGTGTAGTGCAGGTGGCCGCCGGCGAGCGCGCGCCGCGCCGCGTCGAGCACCGGCTGCGGTGTCGCAAAATCCGGCTCGCCGATTTCCATGTGCACGATGTCGCGCCCGGCCGCCTCGAGCGCACGGGCCGCGGTCTGCACCTCCATCACGTGGAATGGCTCGATTTCTCCGACGCGGGACGCCAGCGGGCCGGAAGCATCCATCGAAGGTCTTAGTGTCGCGGACGATTGGAAAGGATTATCGTAGCGCGTCATGAAACGGCGTCCCCGCGCAATGCATCTGCAAGCGGCACTCGGGCGTGCGGCGCTCGCGATTGCAACCGCGCTGCTCGCGCCCGGCGCTGCTGCGGGCGTGTACAAGTGTGCGCTCGACGATGGATCGGTCACCTACCAGGAAAATCCGTGTCCTCCCGGGAAGGAGCTGCGCGATTTCGATCGCGATCCGGCCGCGGTCTCGGTCATTCCGTTCCGCATCGCGCCCGGTCCCGACACGCATCTCGTCGCCCCGCGCGCGTCCGCGGCGCAGCCCGCAAGCGAGCGCAAGTCGCGCAAAAGCGCCGAGCGCCAGGGCAATCCCGCCGAGCGCAAGTTTCTCGTTCCCGGCATCGGCGAAGGCGAAGTCGTCGCACGCATCGGCCGTCCCGACATGTCGTCCGGCGCCGGCCGCAAGACGGTGCGCTGGACGTATCTTCCGGCACCCGAGGATCCGCAAACCATCACGACGCTGACGTTCGAGCTCGGCCGGCTCGTCGAGGTCGAGCGCAAGGTCGTCCGCACGCCGTAAACGCCGGATGCCGGCAATTGCCCAACCGTGGCGCGAAGCGCGGGTGCGCGTCATCTTCCCATTGCGCGGCGGCGTCATCCGGCCACGGCGGCGCCGGCCGGCCTGCTGCGCGACGACAGCGCGAAGTGCGCAACGCCGAATGCCACCAGCGTCCACACGATCAGCGGACCGGTGGGAATGTCGAACGCCGCCGACGCAGCAATGCCGCTGACATAGCCGGCGATGCCGATCGCCCACGCGCGTGCCAGCCGGCCGTGCGACACGCGGCGCGTGGCCAGCGGTGGAACGATCAGCGTCGCGAACACGAGATACAGCCCGACCAGTTGCACCGAGAGCGTCACGACGCACGCGAACAACAGATAGAAACCCGTGCGCCCGAGCCGCGGGCGCGCGCCGAACCACAGCGCGAGCACCACGGCGTAGGCACACGCGGTAACGAGCAGCTGTCGCGGTGCCACCCACAGGATCTGGCCGACCAGCAGGTCGCGCAGATGCTCGCTGCCATGAACGTTGCTTGCAAGGAGCAGCACGCCCGCGGTGGCGGCCATCACGAACACCACGCCGATGACCGCTTCCTGCACGTCGGGCCAACGGCGCTCGGTCCACGTGAGCAGCAGCGCGCCGGCCAGCGCCGCGATCAGCGCGGCAACCTGCGCCGACGCGCCGCCCGCGTCGAAACCGATGCGGTCGGCGAGGATGACGCCGCAACCGGCAATCTGCGCGATCGCGAGGTCGATGAACACGATGCCGCGCGCGAGCACCTGCATGCCGAGCGGGACGTGCGTGGCCGTCACCAGCAGCCCGGCGGCCAGCGCGGGCCAGAGAATCGACAGATCGACGCCGTTCATGACCGGGCCGCCTGCAGCAGTCGTGCGATCGTGTCGTCGAAGAGGCTCGTGAGGTCGTGCGCGGCCGGATCGCCGCCGACGGTGAACGGCAGCGCCACCGCGGCGATGTGCGCGCGCTCGCCGATCCATTGCGATGCGCGGTCGCTCTGGTACGCCGCACGGAGCACCATCGTCGCCGGATGCCGCTGCTGCTCGGCAAGCACCGCGGCGAGCGACGCCGCGGTCGGATCGACGCCGGGTTTCGGTTCGAGCGTCCCGGTCTCGTTCATGCCGAGCCAGTCGAGCAGATACGAGAACGCCTTGTGCTGGACGAGCACCGGCACGCCGCGCAGCGGCGCCGCCTCCGCCTGCCAGCGCGCAATGGACGCACGCCAGCGCGCATCGAAGCTCGCGTAGCGCCCGCGAAACAGCGCCGCATCGGCCGGATCGAGGTCGGCCATCCGCTGCACGAGCGCGGCCGCCACGCGCGCGATGTTGCGCGGATCGGTCTGGATATGCGGGTTGCCCTGCGGATGCACATCGCCCTCGGCGCGGTCGAGGCGCGTGGGACGCTCGATCGTCGTGACGACCGACGCGGCCTCGAAGTAGCCCGGCTGCCCGGGTTGCACCTTCGCGTTGCCCGCCTGCTGCAGCACGAGCGGCAGCCAGCCGATCTCGAGCTCGGCACCGGTTGCAATGACGAGGTCGGCCTTCCGCGCCCGCGCAATCAGGCTTGGCTTCGCCTCGACGTGATGCGGATCCTGCAGCGCATTGGTGGCGGTGTAGACGGTCACCTTGTCGCCGCCGAGCTCCTGCGCAAGCGCACCCCATTCGGGGACCGTCGCAAAGACCGCGAGCGTGGCCATGGCCGGGCTCGCAAGCGCGAATGCGGCGAGCACCACGAGCCCCTTCAACAATGTGTTCATGACGTCCTCTTGTTCAGAACTTGTGCGCGCCGTGCGCGCCAAGCGTCAGGATGTACTGCAGGAACCACGCGTCGTCGGTGACGTCGGGACGCATGTCGTTGCGCGCGTATTGCAACCGCACGCGGCTGAATTCGGACGGCGTCCAGTCGACCATGAACGTGTAGCGCTGCGGATGGAAGCCGGGCATCGCGAGATACGCGTCGTTGGCGCCGTAGTCGGGATCACCGGGGTTCAGCCGGTCGTAACGCAGGCCCACGCGCCACATCGGCATGAACTGCCAAACACCCTGCAGATAGCCGCCGCTTTGCGTCGACGCGTACGGGGCCGTCCGCGTGAGGCTCAGGCTCGCGTCGGTGTCGTACGTGAGATCGCCACGCTCGTGGCGCCAGAAGTACTCGGCCTGCAGCTTGAAGTTCGTGCTCTGCGCGTTGCCGTTCGGCGCGTACTTCCAGATGAAATCGGCGAGCGCCAGGCGGCTCTTGCCTGCGAATTGCGTCTGCACCAGGTTGCCCGCGGCGTCGAATTGCGTCGTGTCGCGATCGCCTGCGCGCGCATCGAGGTACGACAATCCCGCGCGCCAGCTATGGCTTTCGCCGACGTCGCCGCCGGTATGCACGAACACGTCGGCGGCCCCGACGCCGTTGCGGTTGCGTGCGCTGCCCGGGAAGCTGTCGCCGTTGCCGATCTCCGCGCCGAACTCGAGGAACTGATCGGTTGGCGCGAGCCACTTCACCTGTGCGCCGTCGGTTGCGTACTGCCCGCCGAGGAACGCCTGGTAGGCGAGCGGCGCGTCGTAGAAGTCCCACGCGTGCTGGTGCTGCTCGTTCAGATAGCCGATGCCGGAGAAGAAGCGCCCGAACTTCGGTACCACGCCACTCGCGAGCCCGTTGACGAGACCGTACGCTTCCTCGACCGAAACGGTGTTCTCCGGCGTGAGCGCAACCGTGAGGTTGCCGGCGAAGCGCGTGTCGACGTTCGCCGACAGCGTGAATTCCGACTCGCCGAGTCCAAGGCCCCGGCGGCCGGGCGACACGTCGTCGGCGAGCCCGAATCCCGCAAGTCCATAGCGCGCAGGATCCTGCGACAGATTCGAGTAGACGCCTTCGAGCACGGCCGAGATCGCGGGATTGAAAGCGTTCGCGGCGTTCGCCGGCGCGCCGGCTGCGGTTGTCGACGCCACCGGTGGCGCCAGCGCAGCGACAGCCGGTGGCGCGGGTACCTGCGCCTGCGCCGCACGCTTCGCGACAGCCTCGGCTTCCTTGACGCGTGCTTCCAGCGCTTCGATGCGCGCTTCGTAGTTTTGCCGAAGCTGCCTGATTTCCTCACGCAGTTGCGATAAATCGGCGTCGCTTGCCGCGTGGGCGGCAGGAGCGACGATCAGCGCGGACGCCAGCGCGGCGCGCGCGAACGGAATGCGGAACACGATGGATCCTCCGGGAAAGACGCGACACCGCCGCAATTGGCGGCGGACGGCTTACGCGTAGCGGAGGATCGGAGGCGGAGCGCGACTGCGGTAAAACGCCGGGGCCGCGACGAACGCGCGTGCGACCGGCGCGACGATTTCGATCCACGCCGATGCATCGGCGAGCGGCGGCACCCACGACACGGGCATCCCGGCGGTGCCGCCGGCGAGCAGCTCGCATTCGAGACAAGCGTCGCCGGTGGGACGTTCGAGCGCCGAGTGCTTCGAGCGCTCGATCTGCGCACCGATATGATCGAGCGCGTGCCGCACGCTTTCCTGCTGCAGGAACACCAGCAGAACCGACAGCAGCGCCGTCAGGACGATGCGATGTGCGGGAACGGCGCGATGCATGTGTTGCAGATTATCGGTGAACGTCGCGTGTGGCAATCGTCTGCATGACCGATTGCCGGAGCAACAGTTCCTGTTTACAGGCGATACGCCGCCTTGGCAAGGCCGCGCGCGAGCGCCGGCGCGAGCTCCATCGCCTCGTCCTCGCCGAGGCGGTGCTCGACGGCTGCCGTGGCGAGGAAGCGGCAGACGACGCGCCGCCACACGTCGTGACGCGCAGGGATCGACGCGAACGCACGCGTGTCGTCGTTGAACCCCGCGGTGTTCGCGAACCCGGCCGTCTCGATCGCCTGCTCGAGAAAGCGCAGCATCCCCTGGAAGCTGTCGTGGAACCACCACGGCGGGCCAAGCTTCAGCACCGGGTAATGACCGGCGAGCGGTGCCAGCTCGCGCGCATACGCCGTTTCATCGAGGGTGAACAGGATGAGCGTGAGCGCGCGATCGTTGCCGACGCTGTCCAGAAGCGGCTTCAGCGCATGCACGTAGTCGGTGCGCATCGGGATGTCGGCACCCTTGTCGCGTCCGAAGCGCGCGAAAACCTGCGGATTGTGATTGCGGACGCTGCCCGGATGAATCTGCATCACCAGGCCGTCTTCGACGCTCATCCGCGCCATCTCGGTCAGCATCTGCGCGCGAAACAACTCCGCCTCGTCGGCGTCAATGGTGCCTGCCAGTGCGCGGTCGAGCAGCCGC
>DASSVX010000026.1:0-14584 GCA_035705655.1 Casimicrobiaceae bacterium | reverse complement strand
TGGTGACGTAAACGGTGCCGGTCGATGGATCGACGCTGCAGCGTGCATTCGGGCATGCGATGTCGCCGCTGCCGTTGAGCAGCGCGAGGCCGGACACGGTGAACTGGAACGAGCTGATGTTCGAGTTGGCGGTCGACGGCGGGCTTTCGTTCTTGACGGTTACCGTGACCGCCACCGGCGGAATCAGTTGCCCCGTCGTCGAGTCGTACGCCGGGTTCGTCGGCGACGTTGCCTGCAGCTCGTCGTTGTCGGGCAGCAGGAATTCGAGGTTGTAGGATTTCTTGGGTGGCGCCGCGACGGCGATCGCGGCGAAGGCCGTGAGCATCGTTCCGATGGCGAATCGGTGACATAGGCGATTCATGGATGTCTCCTCAAAGCACTCGCGCAGGAGCGCGCTGCCTGGCAGATACAGGACGGACTTGCGGATCGCGTTCATGGCCCTCCTCCTCGAAGCCGGCGCTGACGCGAGAGACGTTCGCAACTGGGCGCGTTCGAACGCCGAACGCGCCATGCTACGTTGACCCGGTCCCGGCAAGAATACTCCGATAGGTATAGCCGCTTTCCCCGGATCGAGGCACGTAATTTTCCACGGTTCGACTGGGGAATAATCGCCGGCCGAATTACTGGCCTGCAGCCTCGCCCTCAACGTGCGCTGAACAGCCGCTAATCGAGCGTGCCCAGGTAATCGGCCTTCCCCAGCGGCACGCCGTTGTGCCGCAGGATGTCGTACGCCGTCGCCGTGTGGAAATACACGTTCGGGGTACCGAACTGCAGCAGGTAGTTCGCGCCGGTGAACGCGTGCGGCTCCCCGCGCAGCGGCCGGGTAATGGTGCGCGTCGCGGCGCCTTCGAACTGCTTCTGGTCGAGGCCGTTCATGTAGTCGATCGTCCGGTCGATGCGCGCCACGAGCTCGTCGAAGCTCTGCTCCTTGTCCTCGTACGGCGGCGGCTCGACGCCGGCAAGCCGGGCCGCGCAGCCGCGCGCGATGTCGCTCGCGATCTGCACCTGGCGGGACAGCGGCAGCATGTCGGGATAAAGCCGCGCGTTGACGAACGCCGCCTCCTCGATCTTGTGCTCGAGCGCGTGCGCCTTCGCCTTTTGCAGCACGGCTTTCAAATTGGTCAGCGTCTTGACGAACACCGGTACGCTTGCCTGGTAGAGCGACATCGACATCGCGAAACTCCTTGGAGTAAAGCCGCCGTATCAGCGGAAGATCAGGTATAGCACGCCGCCGAGGATCAGCCACTTGAGCGTGTAGTGCGCGACGCGGCTCCTCTTCTTGATCGCCTTGCCGACGAGGCGCACCCGGTAGGCGGCGTTGAAGACGTGGTTGAGCACGCCGACGCGATCGCCGGGCGCATTCTCGGTCTGGCTCGCGCGGATCAGCGTCATCTTGACGAAGCGGTTGATCGCGCGGACGAGCGGATTGGTGAGCGGCCGCTCGACGTCGCAGAACAAAATGATCCGCTCGACGTCGCTGCGATTCTCGGCGGTGTGGATGAACGTCTCGTCGAACATCACCGGCTCGCCGTCGCGCCAGAAGTACGACTCGCCGTCGACGACGATGCGGCACGTGTCGGCGTTCGGCGTGACGAGCCCGAGGTGGTAGCGCAGCGACCCGGCAAACGGATCGCGATGCGCGCCGAGCTTGCTGCCTGGCGGCAGCAGCGCGAACATTGCGGCGTTCACGCCGGGGATCGACTGCACGAGCTCGACCGTGCGCGGACAAAGCGCCTTCGCCGACGGCAGCGGCTCGTCGTACCACTTCACGTAGAAGCGCTTCCAGCCGGTCTTGAAGAACGAATTGAAGCCGAGGTCGTTGTACGTGGCGGCGGCACGGATGCGTCCTTCGCCGAACAGCTGCAACGCTTCCGCGCGTATCGCCTGCCAATTGGCAGACAGCGGCGCGAGCTCGGGAAAGCGGCCGACATCGACATACGGCCGGTTGGGCACCGCCGAGAAGAGGTACATCAGCGCGTTGTACGGCGCCATCAGCGACGAGTGGTCGGTCAGCTGGCGGAAGAACCCGTGGCGAATCCGTCCGCGGTAATGGATGTACACCGCCGACGCGATGAACAGGTACAGGACGATGAACCGGGGCGCAAGCAATGTGGCGAGCATGTGCGTTGGCGGGCGTCGGCGGCGGGCGCGGGAGCGGTCAGGAATGCCAGAACCGATACTTTAATCGTTCCCGGCGGCCATGGCGCTGCGGCGGTTGCGCGGTTTGCGCCGCGCGCGCCGGAAGCGCCGGTGCACCCACCACCATTGCTCGGGATGGCGGACGACCAGCCGCTCGAGCGCCGCGTTGTAGGCACGGGTGGTGCGCACGATCGCCTCGTTCACGTTCTCGACGTCCACCGGTGGAACGGGCGCTTCGAACTTCAGGACGTGCGTGCCGTCCGGCTGGCGCCAGCAGGCGGCCGGGAGCACCGGCGCGCCGGTCGCGAGCGCGATCACCGCGAGGCTCTTGAACGTGCCGGCAGGCTCGCCGAAGAACTCGACGTCCACGCCATCGGCGCCGCCGGCGTACTGGTCGAACGGAAACACGACGACGTCGCCCTGTTCGAGCAGCGACACGATCCGGTCGAGCGAGCCGCGCTTCGCGACGACGCCGAAGCCGGCCGCGTTGAACCGGCGCGTGACGAGGCCGTCGAGCCAGCGCGGCTTGATCGGCCGGCGCACGAAATGAAAGCGCCCGCGCACTTCCGGATAGTTCTGGATGCCGGCGATGGTGGCCACTTCCCAGTTGCCGAAGTGACCGGTCAGCACGAGGACGCCCTTGCCGCGACGAAACGCGTCGATGAAGACGTCGAGCCCGTCGACCCGGACGAGCGCGCGCTTGCGCTCGCGTGAAAGCCAGCGGAAGCGGATGAACTCGGCGCCGAGCTTCCACAGGTGCGCGTAATGCGCCTGCGCCAGGCGGTCGATCTCGCCGGCCGGCACCGCGCTGCCGAACACGCGCCGCAGGTTGTCGACGATCACCTTGCGGCGTATGGGCAGCACGCGGAAGAGGACGCGCCCGGCCATCGGCGCCGTTGTTTCCAGCCGCAATGCGAGCGCGACCGCCGACGCGCTCGTCCGGTCGTGGGTGAGCGAAACGGCGATGTCGCCGACGCGGGCGCGATCCATGATGGCGCGCGCGCCGGCGCTCGCAACGATGTGCGGCGCGCCGAAACCATCGCGCGTCACGGCAAAATCGGCGGGCTCGATGCGCCCGGCAGAAAGCTCGCGCGGGAAGAGCTTCACGCAGGCTTCCTTGGCGGCATAGCGTGCGGCGAGGCTCGCCACGCGTCCCGGTCCGGCGCCGCTGTCCAGCAGCTCTTGCGCCGAGAAGATCTTCGCGAGATCGGCGGCGGGCGTTTGCTCGAGCAGGCGCTCGATGCGTGCAAGCTCGACGCTGTCGATCCCGCAGCGGACCGGCGTTTCGGGTGGCGCCGGCAGGGGGGACGGCGTCAAGCGGGCGTTGCGCGAACGAGCAGCGCCGCATCGGTGGACGCGAATCCCCGGCACAGCACGAGCGCCACGTCGCTGCGCGGCTTCTGCGCCTCGCCCGACACGGGAAGCGCCGCGCAGGCCGGATCGGGCTGGCCGTACGTGGCGATGCCCGGCACGCTGCGCGCACGCAACGCCGCGAGCGCGATCGTCGTTTCCACGATGCCCGCGGCGGCGATCAGGTGTCCGATCGCCCATTTGAAGGCGGTGACCGGCGGACAGCGGTCGCCGAACACGCGGTGCAGACCGGCAGCTTCCGAAGCATCGGACAGCGACGTCCCGTTGCCGTGTGCAACGATCATCCCGACGTCGGCCGCATCGATGCCGGCATCGGCGAGCGCCGCCTCGACCGCGCGCGCCACGCCGTCGCCGTCGTCGCGTATCGCCAGCAGTCCCGATGCCTCGCTGACATAGCCCCCGCCGAGCATTTCACCAACGATCGTTGCACCGCGCGCCTTCGCCGCCGCGTCGGTTTCCAGTGCCAGCGCGCCTGCGCCTTCGCCGAAGAGGCTTCCGTCGCGCCGCGCGTCGAACGGTCGCAGCGCACTGTGCGACAGCAGGCCGCACTGGTCGTAGTACAGGATGTTCTGCGGCTCGATCGGCGTGTCGTGCCCGATGGCGAGCGCGCGATCGGCTTCGCCGTGGCGCAGCGCTTCCGCCGCTTCGATGACCGCGAGCGTGCCGCCGACGCTGTGATTGGTGATGCAGGCGTTCGCGCCCTTCAGCCGGTTGCGGATGCCGACGTGGCACAGCACGTTGTTCGGCAGCGTGCGCAGCAGCCACATCGGGTTCACGGTGTCGGGCAGGTGCTGCCCGAACTTGACGAGATCGCCGTTCGCTTCCGCCATCAGCGGGAAGAAGTCGTACTGGTTCTCGAATGCGCCGGCGCCGGAGCCGACGTAGACGCCGGTGCGATCGCAGAACGCGTTCGCCGCGTCGTCGTCGAGCGCATCGCGATACGCCGCGTAGCCCGCGGCTTCGGCGGCGCGGTCGCCGGCATAGATGCCCACCATGTCGGTGCGCCGGATCAGCTTGTGCAGCTTGCGGTCGTCGACGAGCGCGCGCGCATTGAAATCGGCAATCTCGGCGGCGTTCGTCACCGCCCAGCCGGTCGTGTCGAATCCGCGGATCGGGCCGATGGCGGAGCGACCCGCGACGATTGCGGCGAGCATCGCTTCCGGTGTGCGGCCGGCCCCGCAAACCGCGCCCATGCCCGTGACCACGACGCGTGATCTCACGGTTCCTCCGCGACCAGGTCGGGGCTGCGCAGCGCGACGCAACTGTTCGAGCCGCCGAAGCCGAACGAGTTCGACAGCGTCATCCGCAGTTTCTGCCGGCGCGGCCGTTCGAGCACGAGGTTCAGATCGCAGTCGGGATCGGATTCGCGGTAGTTCGCATTGACCGGCATCTCGCCGCGGTCGATGGCAAGCGCGCAGATCGCGACTTCCACGGCGCCCGCTGCAGCGATCAGATGCCCCATCACGCTCTTCGTCGAGCTCACGAACACGCGCTTCGCATCGTCGCCGAATACCGCGTGGATCGCGGCGGTTTCGCTGCGATCGTTCATGCCGGTCGACGTGCCGTGCGCGTTGATGTAGTCGATGTCGGCCGGTGTCGCGCGCGCATCGGCGAGGGCGGCACGCATCGACTGGATCGGGCCGTCGCCGTTGGGCGGCGAATCGGTGATCCGGTACGACGACAGCGAGTTGCCATCGCCCGCGAGCTCCGCATAGACCCGCGCGCCGCGCCGCTTCGCGGCGTCCCATTCCTCGAGCACGAGAAAGCCCGCGCCCTCGCCGAGAACGAAACCGTTGCGCGTCGCGTCGAACGGCCGGCTCGCGCGCTGCGGCGTCTCGTTGTCGGTGGAGACCGCGGAGAGAAGGCAGAAGCCCGCGAGACCCACCGGGCTGATCATCGAATCGAAGCCGCCGGCCAGCGCGCGGTCCACAGCACCGCGGCGTATGAGCTTCAGCGCGGTGCCGATCGCCTGCCCCCCCGACGCGCAGGCGGTGTGGACCGAGGTCGCCGAGCCGCGAATGCCGAAGCGGCGCGTGAGGAGTGCCACACCCGCCGTGCTCTGGCTGCGGCAGAACGCGAGCGGATCGGCCGCGGAAGGGTCGGTCAGCAGCTTCCGGCAATCGATCGTTCCATCGGGTGCCGAATGGCGCTGCACTTCGGAAAGATCCGAATACGCCACGCCCATCATCCCGGTGCCCACCGCGCAGCCCCAGCGTTGCGCGTCGTCGCCGCTCGGCGCGATGCCCGCGTCGCGCATCGCCTCTTCGGCGGCCGCAAGCGCAAAGCGGTGCGAGCGGTTGGCGAACTTGAGGAGCCGTCGCGGCGCGGTGATCGCTTCGTCGTCGAAATGCTTCACTTCGGCGGCGATGCGGGTCGAAAATCCCGACGCGTCGAACAGCGTGATCGGTGCGGCGCCGTTGCGGACGGCGTCGAGCGACGCCCACGTCGCGGCGACGTCGTTGCCGACCGGCGTGACGAGTCCGATGCCGGTGATCGCAACGCGCCGTCGTGGCTGATGCATCGTCAGTCCCCCGCCGCGAGCTCGAGCCGTGCGCTTGCGACGAGCCGCTCGCCGGTCTTCGCGGTGAGCTTCGCCCGCGCGACGCCGTCCTCGGGTGAATCGAGTGTCACGCCGATGTCCAGGTGCTGCGATGGCTCGATGAACGAGCGCATCTTGACGTGCGTGATGCGAAGCGCCTGCGGCCGTCGGCCGAGTGCATCCGAGCCGCGCGCCGCATCGAGCGCGAGCCGCATCATCAGATCCAGCAGCAGCGTCGCGGGAAACACGGCGCGGCGCGGGAAGTGATCGGCGAAGAACGGCGCGGCCGCGGGAACGGCGAGGCTTGCGGCGAGCTCGTGACCTGGCACGTGGTGCGTCACGGTCACCGGGATGTCGCCGACACCCGCGAATCGATCGGGTGGCGCGCCTTCGCCGCGCAGCAGCGTGAGGCGCTCGCGCAATGCCTCGGGCGCGTCGAAATCGGCGAGCGGAAGCATCGGGCCGAGGCAATCGACGAGCTCGATGATGCGCCGGCCGTCGACGCTCGCGTAGCCGCCGTAGGCAACGGCGTCGTCGTCGCATTCCTGGATGTCGACGGCGAGCTCGAGCCGCTGCCCGGGTTTCGCGTCGTGGAGGAACCGGGTCTCGGTCGCGAGCGCCGCCACGGGCCGGCCGCGAAAGCCGATGGCGTCCATGGCGACCCACGCAGCGAGCTGGCCGACCGCTTCGGCGACGAGCGCCGTGGGAAACGCAGCGATGCGCGCAGGGATGGCGAACACGCCGCGCGCCCGCTTGCCCCGGACGAGCTCGACGATGCGGTCGACGAACGAATAGGCGGCGAAATGGGCGTCGGACATCGAGAAAACCGAAATGGGGTCAAAACCGAAATGGGATCAGACACCATTTATCGGTTCGCCTCGGTGCTGTAATGAAAGTCCGAGGCGATAAATGGTATCTGACCCCTAGGCTTCCTTCTGCGCGCGCACGACGAGCTTGCAGAACGTCGTCGGTGTGAACAGCCGCGGGATGTCGGCGACCTTCATCGGCGTCTTGAAGCGATCGGCCGGAACCTCCGACAGGTAGTCGCGCAGCTGCGCGAGTCCCTTTTCGGTGACGATGCCGTTCTGCTCGAATTCCGATTCGGGCAGGTCGCCGCGCGCATTCTCGACGATCTTGCCGCGCGGGATCTTGACCTTGAACGCGCGCTCGAGCCGGAACACCATGTCGAGGAAGTCGATCGACTCGGCGTCGAGCCCCTCGATCAGCGACACGTCGGGCTCGATGTCCTCGACGTCGCAGCCGAGCGCGTCGGCCATCGTCTCGGCCACCTTCGGATACACCGCCATGATTTCGTCCTGCGTCACCGCAATCTCTGCCATTGCCGCCTTCTCCCTTCAGAGGTTTCAGAGCTTGAAGCCGCCGTCGACGTGGAACACCTGCCCCGTCACGTAGCTCGCGTAGTCGGACGCGAGAAACCAGACGGCGTTCGCGACGTCCTGCGCGGTCCCGTAGCGCTTCATCAGGATGCGCGCCTTTGCCTCGTCGCCTGCCATGTCGCGCACGTTCTTCGACATTTCGGTGTCGATGACGCCGGGTGCGACGGCGTTGACGCGAATGTTGCGGGGCGCGAGCTCGACGGCGAGCGCACGCGTCAGTGCGTTGACCGCACCCTTGCTTGCGGCGTAGTTCGTCTGCCCGCGTCCGCCCTTGTCGCCGGCGACCGAGCTCAGGTTCACGATGCACCCGGCGCGCTGCATCACCATGTACGGCACGACGGCGCGCGTCACGTTGAACACGCCGCCGACATTCGTGTCGAGCACCGTTTCGATGTCGTCGTCGGACAGGCCGGTGAGCGGGTTGTCGCGGATCACGCCCGCATTGTTCACGAGCACGTCGATGCGTCCATTACGCTCGGCGAGGATGTCCACCGCGGCGATGCACGCGGCGGCGCCCGTCACGTCCACGCGCTCGGCGTGCACGTCGTGTCCGGCATCGCGCAGCGTCGCGACGACGCTGTCGGCCGCCGCGGCATTGTCGCGATAGAAGAACGTCACCGCCGCGCCTTCGCCGGCGAAGGTCTCGACGACCGCGCGCCCGATGCCGCGGCTGCCGCCCGTGACCAGCACCGACTTGCCGGCGAGTCCGGACGGCTTCATCGGTGTACCCCCCACGCTTGCGGCCGGTTACCCGTCCCTCGTGCTTTGCACTCGGCTGTTCGCCCTCGGGGCGGCCCGTCGGGCTCACGCGCTGCGCTGCCCCCGAGGGGGGAGCAATTCGCGCCCTGGGTCGGCCCGGCGGCGCTCATCATCCGGAAATGCAGAAGCCGCCGTCGACGACCAGCGTGTGCCCGTTGATCATCGCCGCCTCGGGCAGGCACAGCAGGTAGACGGCGTTGGCGACGTCTTCCGGCCGCAGCACGGGTCCCGCCGGCGTGCGCTGCGCGAAATTGGCGAGCAGCTCGTCGCGGTTAGGGAAGTACGCGAGCGCGTCGGTGTCGACCACACCCGCGCTCACCGTGTTCACGCGAATGCCGCGCGGCCCGAGCTCCTGGGCAAGCGCGCGCACGAGCGCCTCGAGCGCGGCCTTCGACGCGCCGATGAAGCCGTAGCCGGGCATCGCCCGCTGCGCGCCGAGGCTCGACATCGCGATGATCCGGCCCCCGTCGCGCATCATCGGCACGGCGCGCTGCGCGAGGAGGTCCACCGCGAGCGCATTCGTCTCCATGCACCAGCGCCAGTGCTTGAGTCGCATCTCCATGACCGGCTTCAGCACGCCTGACGCGGCGTTGCTGATCA
This sequence comes from Casimicrobiaceae bacterium, assembly GCA_035705655.1. GTDB lineage: Bacteria > Pseudomonadota > Gammaproteobacteria > Burkholderiales > Casimicrobiaceae > VBCG01. Next base: position 5,779 of record DASSVX010000026.1, on the reverse strand, counting down.
CGATATCGACGCGGTCGAAATGCTCGCGCAACGCCGCGAACATGTCGTCGACGCTGTCGGGGACGCCGACGCTGCCCTGGATCGCGTACGCGCGCCGGCCGAGCGCACGAAGCTCGGCGCACAGTGTCTCGGCTTCGTCGTGGCTGTTGTAGTAGTTGACCGCGACGTCGGCGCCTTCGGCGCCGAGCTTGCGCGCGATGGCGCGGCCGATGCCGCGCGCAGCGCCGGTCACCAGCGCAACTTGGCCTTGCAGGGCGCGTGTCATCGTTTCACTGCGGTTGGAGGCGGGCGCGAGCTGCGCACCCGGCGACGGCGATTTGCCACGCTTCGGCGCGTGCCCGGCACGGGGCGCGGCGCACGCGGAAAAGGGCGCTATTCTACCCGCCCTCGCGTCGCCTTACCGCGAAGCGCTTTCCGTGGGCGCGTCGGTGCGCGACGCGCGTTCGTCGGGGGCGCGAATGCGCTCGGCGTTCTGCGTCGGCGCACGGGTCCGCTCGGCGCGGACCAGACGCTGCGCCTCGAGGCACCAGTGCTTCTTGATGCTGTACCACACGTCGGCCGCCCACAGCACGTGCTGCGCCGCCTCGATCGGCAACGACGACGTGTCGTGCTTGCGCCCCGGCACGTAAGCGTTGATCCAGTGACGCACGTCCGGGTTCTCGGGCAGCGCGCCTGCGGCGGGCACGAACACGTGACTGTAGTTCACGGGAAGATCGACGTTGCGCACGGTGGCTGTGCCGTTTTGCGTGTAGTGCGAGTCGCCGCCGAGGATGTCGATGGGGATCGCAAATCCCGTGAATTCGTCGACGGTATTCGGAATCGATTGCAGCTTGTCGACCATCATCCATTGGTTGGGCATCAGGTACGTTGCGCCGCCGGCGCCCACCGCCGACGCGTACGACGCCGAGACGCCGACGACCGGGCGCGTCCTGTGCGTGAGCGGATCGACGATCGTCGTGCGTTCCTCGAATGCTCCCGTCAACGGGTCGTACACACGCAGCGAATCGTCGAAGTGCCCGGCCAGTTCGTGCAGCACCTTGACGGCCTGCATGCCGCCCTGGCTGTGGCCTATCAGCATCGGCCGCACGCCGGTGCGCTCGTAATCCCATGCGACGATGCCGGCGAGCTTCGCCGCATCGTCGTAGGGGCTGTACGACCAGTCTTGGTCGCCCGGATCGCGAATGCGCGCTTCGGGATACCCCATGCGCACGAGAAAATAGCCGAACGACTGCATGATCGGCTTGACCGGATAGATGCCGCCGTACAGCAGCATGATGCGCGGCGTCGGACCGTACACCAGCACCTGCTGCACGTCGGCGTCGCTGATGTGTTCGGGGTCGAGCGCGAGCAGGCGTTCCTGCAGCACGCGATCGGGAACGAGCGGCGCCGCAGGCGTGGCCGGATGCGCGGCGGCCGCCGCCGATTGTTCGAGCGGCTGCGTCGCGCAGCCTGCGAGCGCCACCGAAACGGCGACGAGCGAGGCGGCGAGCCAGCGCAGGGAAGTGAGTGTCATTTGAGTGCGTCGATGCGGGAGACGAGATCGTTGCCGAGTGCTGCGGCCTCCTCCGGAGTCACCGCCGTGGTCCTGTAAGAAATGCCCATGCACATGCGTGTGCCCGACGTCGTCACCGCGACGACGACCGGCGACAGCGGGCCGGTGGGCACGCCACGGACATATTGGGGCGCGGCGCCGCTTTGCCACAGTGCGTCGACATTGAGCGACGACACGCCGGCGCCCACCGGATAGCTCTTCGCGTAGGTTCCCATGCGCTGCTTCGGCGTCTGCATGCGGCCGATGATCCGGTCGACGGCCATCGCGAAAAGGGTCGTGAGGAAGAGCTTCTCGCGCTTGACGCGCGTCGTGGCGCGATGCACGTCGAGCGCGAGTGCCTCGAGCGTCGTTCCCGGCGGCACCGGATGCGCGACGCGAAACGAGCTCAGGAACTGGCCGAACGTCGCGCGCGGGTCTTCGCGGTGCTCGCGGCGCAGGTTGATGATCGACGCGACGGCAAGCTCGTGGCGGCGTGCCGACGTGTAGCGTCCCGGCATCGCGGCGTCCTGCGCCATGAGCAGCAGCGCCATCAGCGCGTCGTTCAGCGTCACGCCCCATCGCTTCGACGTGGCACGAAGCGCCAGATATTGGGCGTCGTCAAGCCAGAAGAGCATGAAGCCGTTGTGGCCATCCTCGATGGCGCGATAACGCGGGCGGATCGTGCGCCTGCAACTGCGGGCGAGTGCGGGAAGCCGGGCGAGGCCGCGCGCGAAGCGCACTGGATGGCGTGCGAAGAGGTGCACGTGCGTGCGCGGGTAGCGCCGCAGCGGCGCAGCACTCGCAGGCTTCGCCCCGTGACGCGCTGCGATGGCATCGAGCAGCACGACGATCGAGTCGCCGCCGGCGATGAAATGATCGTAGGCGATTCCCACGAAGAAGCCGTCGTCGACCGGCATGGCGAAAAAGCGGAACGGTTCGATCGCGCCTTCGCGAGGAAACGGCGCATTGAGGTGGCGCTCGAACGCGTGTGCGAGCGACGCCTGCCAGTCGCTGCCGGGATCGACCGCCTCGATCGCGACCTGCGCCTCGCCGCCCCGCCAGGCGTAGCGGCAGCGATCGCGATCGAGCTCGAGACCGGTCAACCCGGCGCCCGACAATACGTCGTCGATGGCGCGCGCGAGCGCGGCCTCGTCGAGCTTTTGCGCGATGCGGACGGCGTGGACGGCGTTGTACGGATGAAGCTCGCGCCAGTCGAGCATCGTCGCCTGGAACAGGTTGAGCCGGCCCGGCCAGGACGTCATCGTCCGCGCCCCCCGCGGCCTTGTAGGCGTATCGCCCGCATCGGCCCGGTTTTTTTCACGCGAGGTACGGAAAAATTTTCCAGGAACCGCCCGTTGCCGATACGGTTCCCGCCATGCCATACGCCGGTCGCCCCGCGGGAAAGCGCAGGGCAGCCCCGAATCGAGGCAGGCTGCGGAGGCGAAAGGCATCACGATGGGGGAACACTGAGCAATCCCTGCGCCTGCAAGCACCAGTGGCGCTTGACGCTGTACCAGATGTCGGTGGCATGAACGAGATTCGACGTGTCGCCGGCCGGGGACGCCGCCGCCGCGCCGGGCGACCATGCGTCGATCCAGGCATGGAGGCGCGGGTCGGCCGCGAGATGGTCCACCTGCGGCAGCGTCAGGTGATGATAGCTTTCGGGCAGCACGACCGTGCGCACGCGCGCTTGGCCAGCAGCCTCGTACGGCGCATCGCCTAAGAGGTTTCCGGCGATCGCGTCGTGCGGAAGGATGAATCCGGTGAATTCGTCGACGCTGTCCGGAATCTTTCGCAGGCGTGACAGCATCGACCACTGGCCGAGCAGCAGTCGCGGCAGCCACCCGGTGGCGAGCGCCGCGGCGTAGCTGACGTGCAGGCCGACGACCGGGCGCGACCGCCCGGTGCGCGGGTCGACGATCGACGTACGCGACAACGCGTCGCCCGTCGAAGGATCGACGACATGCAGTGCGTCGTGGAACGCGCCGGCGAGCTCGTACAGCGTTCGTATCGCCAGCATGCCGCCCTGGCTGTGGCCGATCAGCATCGGCGCCAGGCCGGTTTGCTCGTAGTCGAACGCGAGCTCGCCGGCGCGGGCGGCGCTGTCGGCGAAGCTGCTGTACGAAAACTGCCCATCGCGCGGATTGACGAGGCGCGCCTCGGGAGAGCCCATCGCGATCAGGAAGCGCGCGAACGGCGCCATCGTGACGAGCGGGACGCTGCCCTGCAGCAGCACGATGCGCGGCGCGGGCGCCCGCGACAGCACGTCGCGCACGCCGGCCGCCGTGACGTTCGCGCAGTCGAGCTCGCGGATGCGGGCGGCGAGGGCCGCGTCGAGCGGCGGCGGCGCCGCCATTACTTCGGTCGCGAGGACCAGCGCGAGCAGCGACAGGCCGGTCAGCGCCACGCGCACGCGCCGCGGACTACGAATTTCGCGCCGCGGGTCCTGGGAAGAACCGCCCGGTGCGTTCGACGTAGCGCGCATAGGCCTCGCCATGCAGGCGGGCGAGATGCGCTTCCTCGTTGCGCGCCTTGATGTTCATCAGCACGATATGGACAACGGCGACGACGAGCATCGCGACACTCGGCAGCACGATCGCGGTGGCGACCATCATCGCGATGCTGAACGCGTAGATCGGATGGCGGATGCGCGCGAACAGGCCCTCGGTCACCAGCGCCGTGTTGCGGTCGCTGATGTCCATGCGCCAGTTGCGGCCCATCCTGCGCCAGCAGTCGATGGTGAGGACGAGGCAGGCGACGGCGACGAGGGCGAAGACCCAGCGCAGCGGCGCATAGGCGCCTTGCAGCGCGAACGACGGGACGGAACGCCAGCCCTGCGCGCGGCCGAGCGCAAGCCACGGCAGCGCGCACCAGGCGAGCACCAGCGGCACGAGCACGAGCCACATGGCGCGCTCGGCCGCGCGCTCGGGGATGACGCCCACGTCGCGATGCTGCCGGCGCCGCGCGCGCACCACCATGGCGCCGACGCGAAGCCAGTACGCGGAAATCGTCAGCGCGACGATGAAAAGCGGGATATCGCGCAAATCACATCCGCTCGATGATCGCCGCGATCCCCTGGCCTCCGCCGATGCACATCGTGATGAGGCCGTAGCGGCCGCCGCTGCGATGCAGCTCGTACATCGCCTTGATCGTGAGGATGGCGCCGGTGGCGCCGATCGGGTGGCCGAGCGCGACGGCGCCGCCGTTCGGGTTGACCTTCGCAGGATCGAGGTCGAGCTCTCTCGACACGCCCATCGCCTGCGCCGCGAACGCTTCGTTCGACTCGATGACGTCGATGTCGCGGATCTTGAGCCCGGTTCGCTCGAGGACCGCCTTGACGGCGTTGACGGGACCGAGGCCCATGATCTTCGGATCGATGCCCGCATGGCCGTAGCCGACGAAACGCGCCATCGGCTTCACGCCGGCGCGCTCGGCCGCCTGCATTTCCATCAGCACGACCGCCGCCGCGGCATCGTTGATGCCCGACGCGTTACCCGCCGTCACCGTGCCGTTTTCCTTCGCGAAGACCGCGCGGAGCTTGGCCATGCCTTCGGCGCTCGCGTCGGCGCGGACGTGCTCGTCGGTGTCGAACTGCACGCTGCCTTTCCTGGTCTTCAACTCGATCGGCAGGATCTGCGACTTGAAACGGCCCTCGCTCGCCGCCTTCGCGGCGCGCCGATGGCTTTCGACGGCGAACGCGTCCTGCTGCTCGCGCGTGATGCCGCATTTCGTCGCGACGTTCTCGGCGGTGATTCCCATGTGCACGGTGTCGAACGGATCGGTGAGCGCGCCGACCATCATGTCGACGAGCTTCGCATCGTTCATCCGCGCGCCCCAGCGCTGCGTGGTGTTCGCATATGCGCCGCGGCTCATGCTTTCGGCGCCGCCGCCGACGGCCGCATCGGTGTCGCCCAGCATCACGTTCTGCGCGGCGCTCACGATCGCCTGCAGGCCGCTGCCGCACAGGCGGTTCACCGTAAGCGCGCCGCTTTCGTGCGGCAGCCCGCCGTTGACCGCGACGACCCGCGACAGGTACATGTCGCGCGCTTCGGTGTGGATCACGTTGCCGAATACGCACTGGCCGATCTTGCCCGGATCGACGTTCGCGCGCTTGACGGCCTCGCGCACGACGCGGGCGCCAAGTTCCGTCGGCGGAATGTCCTTCAGCGAACCGCCGTAATCACCGATCGCAGTGCGCGCACCGTTGACGATGACGACTTCCCGTGGATTGGCCATGGCTGCCTCCTC
>DASSVX010000025.1:0-5148 GCA_035705655.1 Casimicrobiaceae bacterium | reverse complement strand
CGTAGGGAAGGACGGCGACGGTCTCGGCGCCGAAGAAGTCGGCGTACCAGATACCGAGGAGCGCCATCAAGACTGGCAGGTTGCGATCGAAGGGAGCGGTCCGGAAGTGCTCGTCCATGGCGTGGAACCCGGCGAGCATGGCCCGGAACTGTTCCGGACCGATGGCGATCATCGTCGACAGGCCGATCGCGGAGTCCATCGAATAGCGGCCGCCGACCCAGTCCCAGAAGCCGAACATGTTGCCGGGACTGATGCCGAATTTCGACACCTCCGCCGCGTTGGTCGACACGGCGACGAAGTGCCGGCTGACGGCGCGCTCGTCGCCGAGCCCGCGCAAGGCCCACGCACGAGCGGCATGGGCATTCGTCACCGTTTCGAGCGTCGTGAACGTCTTCGACGAGATGATGAACAGCGTTTCTTCGGGATTGAGGTCGAGCGTCGCCTCCACGAAATCGGTGGGGTCGACGTTCGAGACGAAGCGAAACCGAAGATCGCGGTGGCTGTAATGGCGCAACGCCTGATACGCCATGACCGGGCCGAGGTCGGAGCCCCCGAGGCCGATGTTGACGACGTTGCGAATGCGCTTGCCGGTATGTCCGAGCCATTGACCGCTGCGGATCTGGTCGGCGAACGCCGCCATCCGATCGAGCACGGCGTGTACGCCCGGCACGACATCGGTGCCGTCGACTTCGATCCGTTCGCCCCTCGGCGCACGCAAGGCGACATGGAGGACCGCGCGCTGCTCGGTCACATTGATCTTTTCGCCGCTGAACATCGCATCGATGCGCGCGCGCAGGCCGCACTCGCCGGCAAGCGCCAGCAGCAGTTGCAGGGTTTCGTCGGTAATGCGGTTCTTGGAGTAATCGAGGTAGAGGCCGGCCGCTTCGGCAGCGAGCCGCTCGCCGCGCCGGGGATCGTCGGCGAAAAGCCGCCGCAGGTGGAGATGGCGCACCGTCTCACAATGCGTCTGCAACGCTTTCCACGCCGGGCGTCGCGTCAGCCCTGCCGGGCGCATTTCGGGATTTTCCATCGATGATTTCCCCGTGCAGTGATTGGCGCCCGGGCGTCGCGCCGCAGTGCGCAGTGCATCGCGGTCATCCTCGGGCAGGCGCGGTCTTTTCGAGCGCTTCGCTTTTCGCCGCGATGCAGTCGAGCAGGTCGCGCCACGACTTGTCGAACGCCTGCGTGCCTTCGACCTGAAGCTGAGCGGCCACGGCCGCGTCGTCCACCCCGGCGCGCCGGAATTCGTCGATGACCTGTTCGGCATCGCCCCCGTCGACGGGCATCACGCCTTCCACCTGACCGTGATCGGCAAATGCGAGCAACGTCTTGTCGGGGATCGTGTTGATCGTGTCCGGGGCGGCGAGCGCCTCGATGTACAGCGTATCGGGCGCCTCGGGATCCTTGGTGCCGGTGCTGGCCCAGAGCAGGCGTTGCACGCGGGCGCCCGCACCTGCCAATGCGCGCCATCGAGGCGACGCCAGCAGTTCGCGATAAGCCTTGTAGGTGCGCTTGGCAATGGCGATCCCCAGGCGATTGCGAAGCTCGCGCGGCACCTTGTCCTTGACCGCGACGTCCCACCGGCTCACGAACAGCGACGCTGCCGAGTCGACCCTGGGATCGAGGCCCGCGGCGATCCGCCGCTCGATGCCGCGCAGGTAGGCGTTCGCCGCGGCCAGGTACTGTTCGCGCGAGAACAGCAGCGTGACGTTGAGCGGCACACCGGCGAATATGGCCTCCTCGATCGCCGGGACGCCCGCAGGTGTTCCGGGGATCTTGATGAAGAGGTTGGCGCGTCGCGCTCGCGCGCGCAGCCGCTTCGCTTCGCGGATGCTGCCCGCCGTATCGTCCGCCAGCAACGGCGACACTTCCATCGACACCCAGCCATCGACGCCGCCGGTCGCCTCGTGCACCGGACCGAACAGGTCCGCCGCCTGCGTCAGGTCCTCGAGTGCCAGATCGATGAACAGGTCCTCGCCCGACTGGCCCGCCGCCGTCTTGCGGCGAATCGAATCGTCGTAGAAGCTGCCGTTACGAATGGCGTGATCGAAAATCGTCGGGTTGGAAGTGAGCCCCGTGATCTCGAAATCGTCGATGTAGCGCCGCAGCGTGCCGTTGACGAGCATCTCGCGCGTGATGTTGTCGAGCCAGAGGCTTTGCCCGAGCTCGTGCAGTCGTTGTGTCGCTTTCATCGCTGCTCCTGTTCCATGCATTCGGCATCGCGGCTGCCGAGGAATGCCGCGCGCTCATGGTTGACGAGATCGCCAATGCGATCGACCGACAATTCGGCCGGTGGATAGGCGGCGATGTTGGCGGCATCGAACGCATAATGCCCCTGGCGGGCGAAAACCGTCGTCAGGCGATCGCCCCATGCGTCTTTCATCGCCGCGAGGACGCGCAGCTTGTCGTCGATCATGACGTAGTGGCGCGCCGGGTAGTCCTGCGCGACGGCGTCGAGCATCTGTTCCTTGTGGATGTAGATCAGCACGTGCCCGTCGACCGCGTCCCACAGCCCGGAACGCTGTACCTTGCGCGGCTGAAAGACGACGTCGCCGTCCGTAAGGATGACTGCAGCTCCAAGGCGCCGCAGATGCGCGAGCGCGGCGAGCGCCCCTTCGTACAAGCGATCGGCGAACGGATAATCAACGAGGTAGGACGACATCAGCAGGAGCCGCGGATCGTTCATGTCGCCGAGCCGGTAGCGCTGCAACGCACCGAGATAATCGGCGTAGCCGAGCTCGGAGCGCAGCGCCTCGAAGATCGCCCAGTAACGATCCCGGCTGTCGGCGCCGAACTCGCGCGCGAGATGGTCACGAAGATCAGCTTGCACGCGATCGTTGTCGAGCAGCGTGTTGTCGCAATCGACGAGAAACACGATGTCGCGCGGCGACGTCATGCGGCCCCTGGCTCCGGTGCCGGATCGTGCCAGCCGCCCTGGCCCGCAATCAGCCGGGCAGCATCGGCCGGGCCCCAGCTATTCGGTTCGTAGGGCTCGAGCGGCGTGGCGTTGCCCAACGCCGGGTCGACGATGCGCCACGCCGCTTCCACGGCTGCGGCACTCGTGAACAGCGACGCATCGCCGTGAATCGCATCGTGAAGCAGTCGCGCGTAGGGCATCGTGTCTCCGCACGGATCGCGATGCACGACGAGCTCGGTCTGCTGTCCGGCCATGACGGTTCCGGGCAGCTTGACGCGCGCTCCCAATGAAATGGATACATCGGGGCTCAACCGGAAGCGGAGGTAATTCGGCGCGCCGTGTCCGGTGTCCGCGAAGACCCTTTGCGGAGGCTGCTTCAGCCTTACGGTGATTTCGGTGGTCGTCTCCGGGAGTCGCTTGCCCGCACGGATGCAGAACGGCACGCCGGCCCAGCGCCACGTGTCGAGATGAAGGCGCACGGCCGCAAAGGTTTCGACCTGCGAATCGGACGCGACCCCGGGCTCGTTGCGGTAGCCGGCGAACTGTCCGCGCACCACGTCGCCGGGGTCGAGCGGCCGCATTGCACGCAACGCGCGCAGCTTTTCATCGCGGCCGGCGTCGGAACCGGATCCCACCGGCGCATCCATCGAGAGCAATGCCATCACCTGCAGCATGTGGTTCTGCACGACGTCGCGGATCGCGCCGACCTCGTCGTAGAATCGGCCGCGTCCCTGCACCCCGAAGCGCTCCGCCATCGTGATCTGCACGCTCGCGACGTAATTGCGATTCCAGATCGGCTCGAGGAATGCGTTGGCGAAGCGGAAATAGAGCAGGTTCTCGACCGCTTCCTTCGCGAGGTAATGGTCGATGCGGAAGATCGCGGATTCGGGAAAGACGCGCTGCAGCCGGCGATTGAGGTCCTCCGCGGACGCGAGATCGCGGCCGAACGGTTTTTCCACCATCACTCGAGCGTCCTTCGCACACCCCGACGCGGCCAATGCGTCGACGACCGTGGCAAACATGCTCGGCGGAATCGCGAGGTAATGCAGCGGCCGCGTGGCGCCGCCGAGCGCCTGGCGCAGCCGTTCGAAGGTCGACGCATCGCCATAATCGCCGCGGATGTACTGGAGTCGGGCGGAGAGCTTGCCGAATGCCGCCTCGTCGACGCCGCCGTGCTCCTCGAGGCTTGCCCGCACGTGCGCGCGAAGCTCATCGACGTTCTCCGCCGAGCGCGCGATGCCGATGATCGGCAGGTCGAGCATTCCATGCTGGATCATCGACTGCAACGCAGGAAAGATCTGCTTGCGCGCAAGGTCGCCGGTGGCGCCGAAAAAGACCAGCGCATCCGAGCACGGCACCGGTGTCGTCGTGCCCGTCATCGGGGCTCAACCGGCTTTTCCACGTGTCCGCCGAACGCGTGGCGCATCGCCGACAGCACGCGATCGGCGAAGTCGGCGTTCCCGCGCGAGCTGAAGCGCTGGTAGAGCGCGGCACTCAGCACCGGGGCCGGCACGCCCTCGTCGATCGCCGCCGCGATCGTCCATCGCCCTTCACCCGAATCGGACACGCGCCCCGCGTAGTTCGCCAGTGCGCCGTCATCCGCAAGTGCTGCAGCGGTGAGATCGAGCAACCACGAGCTGATGACGCTGCCGTGTCGCCATACTTCGGCGATCCGCGGCAGGTCGAGCTCGTATTGGTAGTCCTCGGGATGGCGCATCGGCGTCGTTTCGGCATCGCTCGCGCGCGGCCGCGTTCCCGCATTGGCGTTGCGCAGGATGTTGAGCCCCTCGGCGTACGCCGCCATCAGGCCGTACTCGATGCCGTTGTGCACCATCTTGACGAAGTGACCCGCGCCGTGCGCTCCGCAATGCAGATAACCGCGCTCCGCCGTTCCCGGTGTCGCGTCGACCGCGGCGCGCGGTACCGCTTCGCCGCCCGGCGCCAGCGTGGCGAAAATCGGGTCGAGCTGCGCGACGATGGCGGCTTCGCCGCCGATCATCAGGCAATAGCCGCGCACGAGACCCGCGACGCCGCCGCTCGTCCCGACATCAACGTAATGGATGCCGCGGGATTGCAAGGCGTTCCCGCGGCGCAGATCGTCACGGTAATACGAGTTGCCGCCGTCGATGACGATGTCGCCGGCTTCGAGCAGCGGGGTGAGCAGCGCGAGCTCCTCGTCGACGACCGCCGCCGGCACCATCAACCAGACCACGCGCGGCTTGGAAAGGCGT
>DASSVX010000024.1:0-11725 GCA_035705655.1 Casimicrobiaceae bacterium | reverse complement strand
GACGCGCGACGCGTTGATCGCCGCCTGCACGTCGCGCGCGGCACCGTCGATGTCGCGGCCGAGGTCGAACTGCAGCGTCACCCGCGTCGCACCGACCGAGCTCGTCGACGTGATCTCGTTGACGCTCGGGATCGTGCCGAGGTGGCGCTCGAGCGGCGTCGCGACGCTTTGCGCCATCGTCTCGGGGCTCGCGCCGGGAATGTTCGCGCTGACCGAGATCACCGGCAGGTCGATCTGCGGCAGCGACGCGACGGGCAGCACGAAGAAGCCCGCGATGCCGGCGAGCGCGACGCCGGCGGTCAGCAGCACGGTGCCGATGGGCCGCAACACGAAGGGACGCGAAAGATTTATACGTCCCCCCACGCTTGCGGCTTCGCCGCTGCGCTGCCCCCCGCGGGGGCGGAACTCGCGGCTCGGGACGGCCCTTCGCCGCTCGTGGCCGCTCCGGCCAGCATCTCGTCTGCCATCTTCCGGCGCGTGCTCCCGCCGCCCAGCCGGTCGAACGCGAGGTAGATCACCGGTGTGGTGAACAGCGTCAAGAGCTGGCTCACGATGAGGCCGCCGAAAATGGCGAGGCCGAGCGGGCGGCGCAGCTCGGCGCCCACCCCCCACGACAGCATCAGCGGCACGGCGGCGAACAATGCGGCAAGGGTCGTCATCAGGATCGGCCGCAGCCGCAACAGCGCCGCTTGGTGGATCGCATCGCGTGCGCTCATGCCCTGCTCGCGCTCGGCGTCGATCGCGAAGTCGATCATCATGATCGCGTTCTTCTTGACGATGCCGATCAACAGGATGATGCCGATGATGCTGATGACGCCGAGGTCGTTGCCGGTGATGATCAGCGCGAGCAGCGCACCGACGCCGGCAGACGGCAAGGTCGACAGGATCGTCAGCGGATGCACGTAGCTTTCGTAGAGCACGCCGAGCACGATGTAGACGCACACGACCGCGGCAAGGATCAGCCACAGCTGGTTTGCGAGTGAGCGCTCGTACGCGCCTGACGCGCCGAGGAACGTCATCGTGATCTGCGGCGGCAACCCGATGTCGTGCGCCGCGGTGCGGATCGCGTCGACCGCGTGCCCGAGCGCCACGCCGGGCGCCGTGTCGAAGTTGAGCGTGCTCGCCGGATACTGGCCGACGTGCGTGATCTGCAGCGGTGCGCGCTGCTCGGTGATCTTCGCGAACGCCGACAGCGGCGTCGGCTTGCCGCTCGACGAGATCAGGTTGAGGCGTCCGACGCCTTCGGCGCTCGTTGCGAGCCCGGGCTTCGCTTCGAGAATGACGCGGTACTGGTTGGTGTCGGTGAAGATCGTCGACACGATCCGCTGCCCGAAGGCGCTGTACAGCGCGTCGTCGACCGCGCTCGCGGTGATGCCGAGGCGCGATGCGGTATCGCGATCGACGGCAATGTGAGTCGTCGCACCCTGCGCGCCGGCGTCGCTGCTCACGTTGCGCACCTCGGGCGCGTCCTGCAGCCTCGCGATCAAAAGCTGCATCCAGCGCGTGATCTGCGCCGTGTCGACGCCCTCCAGCGAGGCGCGATACTCGGTCGGCCCGGTCTCGGCGTCGATCGTCAGGTCCTGCGTCGGCTGCAGGTACAGCGTGACGCCCGGCACCGCGCGAACCCGCTCGCGCAGGCGATTCATCACGGCCTGCTGGTCGCCGTGCGACGGCTTCAGGTTGATCAGCATGCTGCCGGTCGAGAGCATCGTGTTGTTCGCGGCGTCGACGCCGACGATCGAGCTCAGGTTGGCGACTGCAGGGTCGGCGAGGATTGCGCGGGCCGCCTGCGCCTGCACGTCGGCCATCCGCGCGTACGAGACATCCTGCGCCGCCTGGATGCGCGCCTTGAGCTGACCGGTGTCCTGCGTCGGAAAGAGACCCTTCGGGATGACGACGTACAGCAGCGCGGTGACGACGAGCGTGGCGACGGCCACGACCAGCGTGGCGGCCTGGTGATCGATGACGAACACGAGCGAGCGGTCGTAGCGATCCATCACGCGGGCGAAGAAGCGCTGCGCCCGGGAGAGCTTCGCCTCGGCGTCGTCGCGCCGGGTGCGCAGCCACCGCGCCGACATCATCGGCACCAGGGTCAGCGACACGACGGCCGAGATCAGGATCGTGATCGCGAGCGTCACGGCGAATTCGCGGAACAGGCGCCCGACGACGTCGCTCATGAACAAGAGCGGGATCAGCACGGCGATGAGCGAGATCGTCAGCGAGATGATCGTGAAGCCGATCTGCGTCGCGCCGGTCAGTGCTGCGCGAAGCGGCGGCTCGCCCTGCTCGATGTAGCGCGAGATGTTCTCGATCATCACGATCGCGTCGTCGACGACGAAGCCCGTTGCGATCGTCAGCGCCATCAGGCTCAGGTTGTTGAGGCTGTAGCCGAGCAGGTACATGAGCCCGAACGTTCCGATCAGCGAGATCGGCACGGCGATGCTCGCAATCACCGTTGCGCGGAGGCTGCCGAGAAAGGCGAAGATCACGAGCACGACCAGCACGACGGCGAGCACGAGCTCCTTCTCGACGTCGCTCACCGACGCGCGGATGCCGCTCGTGCGATCGGCGAGGACGTCCACCCTGATCGACGCCGGCAGGCCGGCCTGCAGCACGGGCAGTTGCGCCTTGATCGCGTCGACGGTGGCGATCACGTTTGCGCCCGGCTGGCGCTGCACGTTGAGGATGATCGCGGGAATCAGCACCGCGCCACCGTTGCCGCGGCAGTCGTTCCCGGGAAGCTCGGCCGCGGCGAGGCCGCCGGCGGGGCGCGCCGGGCACGGGAAGCCGGCCCATGCCCCGAGCTGGTTGTTTTCGGCGCTTTCGACGACATCGGCGACGCTCGCCATGCGGACCGGCGCGCCGTTGCGATACGCGACGATCAGTTGCCGGTAATCGTCGGCGCTCAGCAGCTGATCGTTCGCGCTGATCGAATAGGCGCGCTTCGGCCCGTCGAAATTCCCCTTGGCGGCGTTCGAGTTCGCGTTGCTGATCGCCGTGCGCAGCGTGTCGAGGCCGATGCCATACGACGCGAGCGCCTGCGTGTTCGCCTGGATGCGCACCGCCGGCCGCTGCCCGCCGGACAGCGACACGAGCCCGACGCCCGGCACCTGGCTCATCTTCTGCGCGAGCCGGGTGTTCACGAGGTTCTGCACGTCGGTGAGCGGAAGGCTCTCGGAGCTGACCGCGAGGGTCAGCACCGGCGCGTCGGCCGGGTTCACCTTCGCATAGACGGGAGGCGCGGGCAGGTCGGCGGGCAGCAGCGACCCGCTGGCGTTGATCGCCGCCTGCACCTCCTGCTCGGCGACGTCGAGCGACAGGTCGAGCGAGAACTGGAGCGTGATCACCGACACGCCCGACGCGCTCGTCGAGCTCATCCGGTCGAGGCCAGACATCTGACCGAACTGGTTCTCGAGCGGGGCGGTGACGGTATTCGACATCACCTCGGGGCTCGCGCCCGGGTACAGCGTCTGCACCTGGATCGTCGGGTAGTCGACCTGCGGCAACGCCGACAACGGCAGGAAGCGAAACGCGACGAGGCCCGCGAGCACGATCGCGAGCATCAGCAGCGATGTCGCGACCGGCCGCTCGATGAAGGGGCGCGATGGAGACACTTGGCTTTACGTCCCGGACCCGTCCTTGGTGCGCGGACCGCGTCCGCGACGTCCCGCCTCGGTGCCCGGGGGCGGCGCGGGAGTCGCACCGGCAGGACGATCGGCGCTCGTCTGGATGCGCGCGCCGTCCTTCAGCCGGTCACCGCCTTCAGTGACCACGACGTCGCCGACGGCAAGCCCCTTCGTGATCTCGACGTCGTCGACGCCGGAAACCCCCGCCGTCACGTTGCGCAGCGAAACGGTATGGTCGGCGTTGACGATATAGACGAAATCGCCGCTCGGACCGTGGCGCAACGCAATGACGGGCACGACGACGGCCGCGTCGATCGTGCGCAGCAGCAGGCGCGCGTTGACGAACTGGTTCGGGAACAGCGCGCCGCCGGCATTCGCGAAGCGCGCCTTCGCCTTGATCGTGCCGGTCTGCACGTCGATCTGGTTGTCGAGCGTCAGGAACTCGCCGTCATCGAGCTTGCGGAGGCGACCGCTGTCCCACGCCGTCACGGCAAGCTTCGCACCGCCGGCGAGGCGCTCCTTCACGTCCGGAACGCGCTCCTGCGGAATGGAGAACTGGACGTCGATCGGCGACACCTGCGTGATCGTCGCCACGCCGGTGGCATTGCCTGCGGCGATGTAATTGCCGACGTCGATCGGACGCAGGCCGATGCGACCCGCGATCGGCGCAACGATACGCGACCACGTCAGGTTGAGCCGCGCGCTGTTCTCGTTCGCGCGATCGACGCCCACGGTCCCGGCAAGCTGCTTCACCAGCGCATCCTGCGTGTCCACGGTCTGGCGGGCGATCGAATCCTGCTTCAGCAGCACCTGGTAGCGCTCGAGCTGCACGCGGGCCGCATTGAGCTGCGCCTCGTCGCGTACCCGCGCCGCGCTCGCCTGGTCGAGCGCCATCTGGAATGGACGCGGATCGATCGTCGCCAGCGCCTGGCCCTTTTTCACCATCCCGCCTTCCTGGTAGAGCACCTCGGTGATCACCCCCGAGACTTGCGGCGATACCGTGGCGACGGCGATCGGCGTCACCGTGCCGAGCGCATCGATGAAGACCGGAATGTCGGCGTGGCGCGCCGTGGCGGTGCCGACCGTGCTGGGCGGCGCGCTGCGCGCACCCGACGCGCCGCCGCGCGCCGCGCTGCCACCGCGTGCGCCGGCTGCACCGGCGGGTCCGGGCGTGCCAGGCGCGATCGCGACCGGCCGGTGCGTCAGGTACCACGCGAGTGCGGCGAGCGCGGCGAGCACGATCAGCGCAAGGACGCTGCCCCAGCGCCGGCCGCGGCGTGATACGGCCGGGCGGTCCCCGGTTGCTCGCGTGGCGGGGGCGGGCGGCGGAGGTTTCATCGAAGGTCCCTGAAAGCCGGGTCTGTCGTGGTTGAAAGGGTGGCCGACCGTCGATGCGGCCGATCGGCTTCCGGATCGCGCGCGACGATCGCGCCGCGGGGGTCTCCCGCTAACGCGACGGCAAATCAGACGGCGATCCTGCAGGATCGGTTCTCGGAGGCGCCGGCAGTATGCCGTGAATGCGCGTCGCGAATTGCAAGGAATCGTTTCAGGCGGCCGCCCGCGCGGCGAAGGTGACCGGGAGAGTCCGGTCGACCGCGTGCCCCGCCGCGATCCACGCCTCGATGCCGCCGCGCAGCGGCCGGACCCGGCGATAGCCCTTCGACAGAAGGATCTGCGCGCCCCGGCGCGCCGATGCCTCATTCGGGCACGCGCAATAGAGGACGATGTCGCGGTCGGCCGGGAAATCGTCGCAACGCGAGATCGCGTCGAGATCGAGCAGCACCGCGCCTGGAATGTGCGCCCGCGTACCCTGCGCGAGCGACGAGCCGACATCGACGACAAACGGCCGCGGCTCGACCGCGAGCCGCTCGCGCAGCTCATCCACCGAGATCATCGCGCCGGCGAGCAACCGCGCCATCCGCCACCGCTGCCATGCCTTGACGAGCGCGTACAGGACGATCAGGCCGGCAACGGCCAGCGCTGCGAGCGCTGCGTGCGACGCCATCCACGCGAGTGCCCGATCGATCTGCGCCGCGAACAGCGCCCCGGTTGCCATCGCGGCACCGGCCCACAGCGCCGCGCTGGCCGCCGATGCCAGCGTGAACGCGCCGACGCGCATCGACAGTGCGCCGGCGATCGGCGGGGCCACCGTCGCGAAGCCGGGCACGAACTTGGAGACGACCACCGAATAGAAGCCCCAGCGCTCGAAGATGCCTTCGGTCTGGCGAACGCAGGTGTCGGGCGACAGCGAAATGCGGCACAGGAAGCGCAGCACCGGATAGCCGTAGCGGCGTCCGGCCCAGTACCACAGGAGATCGGCGACGAGCGAGGCCAGCACCGCGACCGCGAATGCGGCGAGGAGGTCGATGCGACCGGCCATCGCGAGCGCACCGGCCAGCATCATCGTCGGCACCGCCGGGATCGGGAGGCCGAGCTGCTGCAGCAGCACGTTCAGCCCGACCAGGGGGACACCGTATCGGGCAAGCTCGCCTGCGATCGAATCCATCCGATTTCCGGTCAATGCGGGGAAATTGCGAGATGGGAGCGCCGACGCCGGTTCCCAAGTCCCGCTCGTCTTTTGCGGCCGGGTACGCGACAATCGGGTCCCCGCCGCACGCGCTGCCGACCGCGCCTGCCCGGCCCGACGAAACCATGGAAATCGATCCCCCCGCGTCCGCCCGCGCCGACGACGCCGAAGGCCCGGCGCCGCCGCCACGTCTTCTCGCCGCCGGCGACGGCGCGGCGTGGTGGGGCGAAAGCTGGCGCATCTTTTGCGCGGCCCCGTTCGCGTGGGTCGGCATCTTCGTCGTCTTCGTCGTGCTGTCGATCGCGCTCGTGATGGTCCCGGTCGTCGGCAGCCTCGTGCACACGGTGCTGACGCCGGTATTCGCCGGTGGCGTGATGCTCGGCTGTCACGCGCTCGCGCGCGGCCGGCCGCTCACGATCGGTCATCTGTTCGAAGGCTTCCAGCGCGGCCGCTTCGCGCCGCTTCTGACGCTCGGGCTCATCTGGCTCGCCCTCCTGATCGTGATCGCGGTCGTGATGGTCGCGTCCTTGTTCCTGACGCTCGGCGCCTCCGGGCTCGCGGCGTTGATGGACATGGGCGGGTCGACGCCGATCGATTACAC
Organism: Casimicrobiaceae bacterium; assembly: GCA_035705655.1. Lineage (GTDB taxonomy): Bacteria > Pseudomonadota > Gammaproteobacteria > Burkholderiales > Casimicrobiaceae > VBCG01. The sequence continues at coordinate 4,971 of DASSVX010000024.1, read as the reverse complement.
GGCCCTGCTGTCGGCCGGCATGGCGATGTTCGTCGTCGTCATCGTCGCGCTGATCGTCTCGCTGCTCGCAGCGATGGCGTACTGGTTCGCGCCGGCGCTCGTCGTGCTGAACGGCGAGACGCCGATGGATGCGCTTTCGAAAAGCTTCACCGCATCGTGGCACAACGTCGGCGCATTCCTGCTCTACGGCCTCGTGTTCATCGGGCTCGCCATCGCGGCGTCGATCCCGCTCGCGCTCGGCTGGTTCGTGCTGGGGCCGATGCTCGTCGGCAGCTGCTACGCGGGATGGCGGACGATCTTCGGACGCTGACGCAGGCAATCGGGGCGCGCAGCAGCTTCTAATGCGCCTTTTCCCAGTTGGGTCCGTGGCCGATGTCCACCTTCAGCGGCACGCGTAGCGTTGCCACCGACGTCATCAACGCCGGCAGCTCGCGCACGATCCGCGGCACTTCGCTATCGGGCGCCTCGAGCACCAGCTCGTCGTGCACCTGCAGGATGAGCCGCGTGCCAAGACGCTCGCGGTCGAGCCACGCCTGCACGGCGATCATCGCGAGCTTGATCAGGTCGGCGGCCGTGCCCTGCATCGGCGCGTTGATCGCGGCGCGTTCCGCACCCGCCCGCCGCGGCCCGCTTGCGGCGCGGATGTCGGGCAGGAACAGGCGCCGCCCGAATACCGTTTCGACGTAGCCCTGCTCGCGCGCCAGCTCGCGCGTGCGCTGCATGTACGTCGCGACGCCCGGATAGCGCGTGAAATAGCGGTCGATGAACTGTGCGGCGGCCGCGCGCTCGATGTTGAGCTGGGCGGCGAGCCCGAATGCGCTCATTCCGTAGATCAGCCCGAAGTTGACCGCCTTGATGTAGCGGCGCTGATCGGCCGACACCTCTTCCGGGGCGACACTGAAGATCTCCGCCGCGGTGACGCGGTGGATGTCGGCGTCGCCGTGAAACGCGGCGAGGAGCGCCGGATCCTCCGACAGGTGCGCCATGATGCGCAGCTCGATCTGCGAATAATCGGCGGAGACGATCGTGTGACCCGGCGCCGCGACGAACGCTTCGCGGATGCGCCGTCCTTCGGCGGTGCGCACCGGAATGTTCTGCACGTTGGGCTCGAGCGACGCAAGCCGCCCGGTCACCGCGGTCGCCTGCGAGAACGTCGTGTGCACGCGGCCGGTTTGCGCATTGATCATCGCCGGCAGCTTGTCGGTGTACGTCGACTTGAGCTTGGTCAGCGCGCGGTATTCGAGCAGCACCTTCGGCAGCGGATAGTCGGCCGCGAGCTCCTGCAGCACCTCTTCGTCGGTCGACGGCTGGCCGGTCGCGGTCTTCTTCTTCACCGGGAGCCGCATCCGCTCGAACAGCACCTCGCAAAGCTGCTTCGGCGAGCCGAGATTGAACGGGGTGCCCGCGAGCCGATGCGCCTCGGCCTCCAGCGCCTGCGCGCGCTCGCCGAGCTCGCGGCTCTGTGCGGCTAGCAGGTCCCTGTCGACCAGCACGCCGTTGCGCTCCATGCGAAACAGCACGTCGCGCACCGGCAGCTCGATCAACTCGTAGATATGGCGCAGCTTTTCGTCGCGCTCGATTGCGTCGAAGAGATGCCGATGAAGGCGCAACGTGATGTCGGCCTGCTCGGCCGAGTACGCGGTGGCCGTGTCGACGGCGACCTGCTCGAACGGGATGCGGTTCGCGCCTCTGCCGGTGAGCGCGTCGTAGCCGGTGATCGCAACGTCGAGATGGCGCAGCGCGAGCACCGCGAGTTCGTGCGGCTTGTGCGATTCGAGCACGTACGATTCGAGCAGCGTGTCGTGCGCGACGCCACGCAGCGCGATGCCGTGATTGGCGAGCGCGTGCTCGGCGAACTTGAGATCGTGCCCGAGCTTCGGCCGCGCGGCGTCGCCAAGCCACGCGGCAAGACGCCCGAGGACATCGTCGCGCGGAAGCTGCGCGGGCGCGCCCGCGTAGCGATGGTCGAGCGGAACGTAAGCGGCGCGGCCGGCGGCGGTGGCAAGCGCGATGCCGACGATCCCGGCCGTCATCGGATCGGCATGGGTCGTCTCGACGTCGATCGCGACGATCGGCGCCGCCGCAACTGCCGCGAGCCAGCGCTCGAGCGCGTCGATCGACGTGACCGTTTCATCGCCGGTGCGCGGCGCGGGCCGCGGCGCGTCGCGCGCTTCCTCGCGGCTCGCGCTGCCCGAGGCGGGCTTCGGCGCGATCTCGACGTTGACATCGCTGCGGCCGAGATCGCGCAGCCAGCTCTTGAATTCGTAGCGCTCGTACAGCCCGCGCAGCCGATCGAGCTCGGGCTCTCCGAGCGTGAGGTCGGCGACCTTCGACGCAAGCTCGCAATCGACCTTCACCGTGAGCAATCGGCGTCCCTGCGGCAGCCAGTCGAGTGCGCTGCGCAGGTTCTCGCCGACGACGCCGCCGACCTCGTGCGCGCGAGCGATCAGGTTGTCGAGCGACTCGTACTGCGCGAGCCACTTGGCGGCCGTCTTCGGGCCGACCTTCGCGACGCCCGGCACGTTGTCGATCGCATCGCCGGTGAGCGTGAGCAGGTCGAGCACCTGGTCGGGGCGCACGCCGAACTTGGCGACGACGCCTTCGTGATCGAGACGCTCGTTCGTCATCGTGTTGACGAGCGTGACGCCGGGCTCGACCAGTTGCGCGAGGTCCTTGTCGGACGTCGAGATCGTCGTTTCGATGCCCGCCGCTTTCGCCTGTCGCGCCAGCGTGCCGATCACGTCGTCGGCCTCGACGCCTTCGACCATCACCAGCGGCCAGCCATGCGCGCGCACGAGCTCGTGCAGCGGCGTGATCTGCAGCGTGAGATCGTCGGGCATCGTTGCGCGGTTCGCCTTGTAGTCGGCGTACCAGTCGTCGCGGAACGTCTTGCCCGGCGCATCGAACACGACGGCGAAATAGTCGGGCTTGTCGTCGATGACCAAACGGCGCAACATCGACAGCACCCCGCGCAGCGCGCCGGTCGGCTCGCCCTTCGACGTGCGCAGATCCGGCAGCGCGTGGAACGCGCGGTACAGATAAGACGAGCCATCCACGAGGACGAGCGTTGCCATGCGGTTACAAACCCACAAGATTCCCGATCTGATTGACCCGCAGGCGCTGTATTCGACGAACGGACAGGAAGCGTGGCGGGTGCTGGGGATTATGGCAGAGTTCCAGATGGCGGCCGATCGCCTGAACGGCGTGCGTCCGGCCGTCAGCATGTTCGGCAGCGCGCGCATCAAGGATGGCCATCCGTATTACGCGACCGCGAAGATCATCGCGCGCAAACTGTCCGACGCGGGCTTCTCGGTGATCTCGGGCGGCGGTCCGGGATTGATGCAGGCGGCCAATCACGGCGCGCACGCGGGCCGCGCGCCCGCAATCGGGCTCAACATCGTGCTGCCCAACGAGCACGCGAGCAACCAATACCAGGACATCAGCGTCGACTTCCGCTACTTCTTTGCGCGCAAGATGATGTTCGTGCGCTTCGCGTCGGCGTATGTCGTGCTGCCCGGCGGCTTCGGCACGCTCGACGAGCTGACCGAATGCCTGACGCTGGTGCAGACGGGCAAGAGCCGGCGCATCCCGATCATCCTCGTCGGCGGCTCGTTCTGGCAGGGCTTCCTCGACTGGCTCGACGACAAGGTTGCCGCGGAAGGGATGATCGGCGAGAACGACGTCGGCCTGATGCGCGTGATCGACGAGCCCGACGCGATCGTCGAGGCGATCTTCAACTTCTACGAAAACCGCGGCTTCCAGCCGTCGCGCGACGAACGCGAGAAGCTTCTGAACCTTTGATGCACCGCTCGAAGCCTGCATGGCCGGCGTAGGCGTGGCACCGACATCGATATCGGCGGTGGACGACGCCGGATCACGGCGCAGGCAATGCGTTGATGCTCGGCCGTTTGCTAGAATGACACTGTCTTCGCTTCCCTGAACACTGCCGCTTCCAAACTCCTTCCGAGCTCGCCATGGATGCACGCCGCCCTGCCCTGATGCTGCTCGCTTCCATGATCGCCGGCTGGAGCTTCGCGCAAGCGCCCGCCCGGACCGAGCCGCTGCCGCCGCCGCCCCCGCCGGCTGCCAGCGTGCTCGACGACGCCGATGTCGAGCCGCAGGTGACGATCCTTCGCACCGACGAGCAGACCACCGAGGAAGTGCGCGTGCAAGGGCAACTGCGCTACGTGCGCGTGACGCCGAGATACGGCCGGCCGTACTATCTGATCCCCGACGCCAACGGCGCCACCTACATCCGCCGCGACAGCCTCGACTCGACCCTCAAGGTTCCGATGTGGGTGCTGTTTTCGTTCTAGGTGGACAATCGCGCATGCGGGGCCTCGGGAGTGGTCCGGCGGTGATGCGTTTCGCAGTTTTCCGTTGATCCTCGTTTGCTGACATCGCGCTTTGGGCATGCCGCGCGTCGCGTGCGGCATGCGTTTTCATGTCCGTTTATACCGCCGTCACCGCCGACGAACTGGATGCGTGGCTCGCACGTTACGCGCTCGGCACGCTCGTCGAGCATTCGCCGATCGCCGCCGGCATCGAGAACAGCAACTATTTCGTGACCACCGAGCGCGGCCGCTACGTGCTGACGCTCTACGAGCGCCTGCCGGCGGACGAGCTGCCGTTCTACCTCAACCTGATGGCGCATCTCGCGCGGTCCGGCGTCGAAGTGCCGGCACCGGCGCCCGATCGGACCGGTGCGCTCTTTTCGCATCTGAACGGGCGCCCGGCGGGGCTCGTGTCGCGCATCGACGGCGTCGCCGTCGAGCGGCCTACGCCTGCGCACTGCGCGTCGGTCGGCAACGCGCTCGCGCGCCTGCACGTTGCCGCGCAGAGCTACCGCGCACGCCTCGCCAATCGCCGCGGCCCGGCCTGGTGGCGCCAGGCGGCGCGCGCCGTGCGTCCCTACCTCACCGCCGAGCAGAACGATCTTCTCGCCGCCGAGGTCAGATTCCTGACCGGCTT
>DASSVX010000023.1:0-12846 GCA_035705655.1 Casimicrobiaceae bacterium | reverse complement strand
GCAATCACCTGCTCGACCAAGGTTTCGATGGCCGCGGCATCCGAAATCTGGCGCAGCCCGCGTTGCTCGATGATGGCATCCACCATTCCCGACGTAGCTCTCATTTCGGCGCCGGTGAGCTGAACAGAAACGTTGCGACTTCGGTTCCACATCTCGTCGAATACGTCCTTCGCCTTCATCCGAGACAGCGTGTCATCCTGGAGCCGCCGTAGCAACTCAGCGAGCTGCTCCGGCGCGACTGGCGATGCGTGCACCGCGATGTCGTCGCGATTGCGCGCGGCTGCGAATTCGCCGAGCACGAAGTTCGCGACGTGCTTGTGCGAAGCGGCGTCGGCCGCGGGCAGCGCGGCGCACACCGCGTTGTAGTAGTCGACGAGATCGCGTGACGCCGTCAGCTGCGCCGCGTCGTAATCGGTGATGCCGTGCTGCGCGACGAGCCGCGCGCGCATCGCGGCGGGAAGCTCCGGCAAGGCGGCGCGCGCACGCTCGATCCATGCGTCGTCGATCGTCAGCGGCGGCAGATCGGGATCGGGAAAATAGCGATAGTCCTGCGCATCTTCCTTGCTGCGCATCGGCCGCGTCTCGTTGCGATCCGGATCGTAAAGGCGCGTCTGCTGCACGACGCGCCCGCCATCCTCGATCAGCTCGATCTGGCGCCGCGCCTCGTGCTCGATCGCCTGCGCGAGGAAGCGGAAGCTGTTGAGGTTCTTGATCTCGCAGCGGGTGCCGAGCGGCTCGCCGGTGCGGCGCACCGATACGTTCGCGTCGCAGCGAAAGTTGCCCTCCTGCATGTCGCCGTCGCAGATGCCGATCCACGTGACGAGCGAATGCAGCGCCTTCGCGTAGGCGACGGCTTCCTCCGCGCTGCGCATGTCGGGCTCCGATACGATCTCGAGCAGCGGCGTGCCGGCGCGATTGAGGTCGATGCCGGTGACATCGCCGAGCTCGCGTGGCAGGCCCTCGTGCAGCGACTTGCCCGCGTCTTCCTCGAGATGCGCGCGCGTGAGCCGCACCTGCCGCTCGCCCGCGCCGGTGGCGATGGTCACGGTGCCGCCCTGCACGACGGGGATTTCGTACTGCGAGATCTGGTAGCCCTTCGGCAGGTCGGGATAGAAGTAATTCTTCCGCGCGAACACGCTGCGCCGATTGATCGTGCCGCCGACGGCGAGGCCGAAACGGATCGCCCGGTCGACCGCGCCGCGGTTCGGCACCGGCAGCACGCCGGGCAGCGCAATGTCGACGGCGCTTGCGTGCGTGTTGGGCGCGGCACCGAACGCCGTCGCGGCGCCCGAGAATATCTTCGACACCGTCGAAAGCTGCGCGTGGGTCTCGATGCCGATGACGATTTCCCAGTTCATGCGTCGGGAGAGGGTTGGGGTGAGGGGCAGCGCAAATGCCAGTCGGTCGCCTGCTGGAAGCGATGCGCGACGTTCAGAAGCCGCGCCTCGTCGAAGTGATTGCCCTGGAGCTGCAGCCCGATCGGCAAGGCATCGCGCGTGAATCCGCAGGGAATGGAGATGGCGGGCATCCCGGTAAGGTTCGCGGCGATCGTGAAGATGTCGTTCAGGTACATCTGCACCGGATCGTCGGCCTTGGCGCCGATCGCGAAGGCGCACGTCGGTGCGGTCGGTCCGGCGATCACGTCGCATTCGCCGAACGCGCGCAGGAAGTCCTGCGCGATCAGCCGGCGCACCTGTTGCGCCTTCAGGTAGTACGCGTCGTAGTAGCCGTGCGACAGCACGTACGTGCCGACGAGAATGCGCCGCTTCACCTCCGCGCCGAAACCTTCGGCGCGCGTGCGGCAATACATGTCGGTCAGGTCGCTGTACCGCGCGGCGCGATGACCATAGCGAACGCCGTCGAACCGCGACAGGTTCGACGATGCTTCGGCCGGCGCAATGACGTAATAGACGGCGACGGCATGCCTGACCATCGGCAGGTCGATGTCCACGGTCGTCGCGCCGAGCGCGCGCAACTCGCCGAGTGCCGCGTCGACTGCGCTCGCGACCTCGCGCTCGAGTCCGTCGGTGAAATATTCGCGCGGCAGGCCGATCCGCACGCCGGCAAGCGGCCGCGCCGTTGCCGGCGCATGAAGCGCGCGCAGGTAATTCTCGCGCGGCCGATCGAGCGAAGTGCAGTCACGTTCGTCGTGACCTGCCATCGCGTTGAGCAGCAGCGCGCAGTCCTCGGCGGTGCGGGCGAAGGGGCCCGGCGTGTCGAGGCTCGAGGCGAACGCGATCAACCCGTAGCGCGAGCACACGCCGTACGTGGGCTTGAGGCCGCTGACGCCGGTGAGCGCGGCCGGCTGGCGGATCGAGCCGCCGGTGTCGGTGCCGGTCGTTGCCGGAAGCAGCCCCGCCGCGACGGCGGCCGCCGAGCCGCCGGAGCTGCCGCCGGGAACGCAGGCGGCGCTCCACGGATTGCGTACCGGTCCGAAATGCGACGTTTCGCTCGACGAGCCCATCGCGAACTCGTCCATGTTCGTCTTGCCGACGAGCACGGTACCGGCCTCGCGCAACCGGGCGACGACATGCGCATCGTACGGGGCGACGAAATTCGCGAGCATTCGCGACGCGCAGGTCGTGCGCAATCCGGCCGTCATCAGCACGTCCTTGTGCGCGATCGGAATGCCGGTGAGCGGACTCGCGTCGCCGCGGGCGAGCGCCGCGTCGGCGCGGCGCGCCTCGACAAGCGCACGGTCGGCGTCGACGGTGATGAACGCGTTCAGCGCCGCTTGCGAGCCGCCGATGCGCGACAGCGTCTGCTGCGCGAGCTCGACGCTCGATAGCTCGCGTCCGCGAAGCGCCCGCGCGAGCTCGCCGATCGTGGCCGCGCGATACGCGCCCGGTGCCGGCGCGGCAGTCACTCGATCACCTTCGGCACGAGATAGAGCCCGCCGGCGACCGCCGGCGCCTGCGCCTGATAGAGTTCGCGGCAATCGCCGGCGGTGACGGCGTCGTCGCGTAGCGGCAACATGATGTCCTGCGCGTGCGCCATCGGCGCAACGCCTGCCGTGTCGATCGACTGCAGCGCGTCGATCAGCGCGAAGATCGCGTCGAGCTTGTCGCGCACGTCGCGGACCGTGTCCGCGTCGAGGTCGATGCGGGCGAGACGCGCAAGGCGCGCGACGTCGTCAAGCGAGAAGCTCATCGAAGACTCGAGCGCGGCGGAAAGTGGCGTTCGGCGCAAAAAACCGCGTCGAATCAGTGCGGAGAGAACAGCGGCTTAGGTTATCATATCGGCCATTTCAAAGCGGTGCGCGCCGAGCTGTCGGGAAGGCACGCGCCGCGCCGCCGGCGTCCACATCCTTCATGTTCGATTCATTCAAAGGCTACTTCAGTAGCGATCTGGCGATTGACCTTGGCACCGCCAACACGCTCATTTACGTGCGCGGCAAGGGCATCGTCCTCGACGAACCGTCCGTGGTCGCCATCCGGCAGGAGGGCGGTCCGAACGGCAAGAAGGTGATCCAGGAGGTCGGACTCGCCGCCAAGCAGATGCTCGGTCGCACGCCGGGCAACATCACCGCGATCCGTCCGATGAAGGATGGCGTCATCGCCGATTTCACGGTGACGGAGCAGATGCTGAAGCAGTTCATCAAGAAAGTACTCGATTCGCGGCTGTTCTCGCCGTCGCCCCGCATCATCATCTGCGTGCCCTGCGGATCGACGCAGGTCGAGCGGCGCGCCATTCGCGAGTCGGCGCTCGGCGCGGGTGCATCCAAGGTGTTCCTGATCGAAGAGCCGATGGCGGCCGCCATCGGCGCCGACCTCCCCGTCGGCGATGCCACCGGATCGATGGTCGTCGACATCGGCGGCGGCACCACCGAAGTCGGCGTCATTTCGCTCGGCGGCATGGTGTACGCGGGATCGGTCCGCGTCGGCGGCGACAAGTTCGACGAGGCGGTGGTCAACTACATCCGCCGCAACTACGGCATGCTGATCGGCGAGACAACCGCCGAAATCATCAAGAAGACGATCGGCTCCGCCTTCCCCGGCTCGGAAGTCAAGGAAATGGAAGTGAAGGGGCGTAACCTTGCCGAGGGCATTCCGCGCAGCTTCACCGTGTCGTCGAACGAGATCCTCGAAGCGCTGACCGATCCGTTGAACAGCATCGTGTCGGCGGTGAAAAGCGCGCTCGAGCGCACGCCGCCCGAGCTCGGCGCGGATATTGCGGAACGCGGCATGGTGCTGACGGGCGGCGGGGCGCTGTTGCGCGACGTCGATCGGTTGCTGATGGAGGAAACGGGGCTTCCGGTCGTCGTCGCCGAGGACCCGCTCACCTGCGTCGTGCGCGGCTGCGGCAAGGCGCTCGAGAACATGGAGAAGCTGCAGACCATCTTCACCAGCGATTGAGATGATAGATCCGCCCACGCTCGCCGTGCCGGGCTGACGTTTCGCGTCGCGGGTGTATGGCGCGAAACGTCGCGAGAGCGAAGTTGATGCCTGCGGGTTGACCCATGCGCCCCATTCCCGTCGATACGCCCGCGTTCTTCAATCGCGGCCCGAGTCCGCTCGCGCGGCTCGCGTTCTTCGGCCTCCTGTCGCTCGCGCTGCTGTTCGCCGACACCCGCTACCGCTATCTCGAGAGCGTGCGCCAGGCGGTGGCGATCGTCCTCTACCCGGTCGAGCGTGCGCTTGAAATGCCCGGCGCGGCTTTTGCGTACGTGTCCGACTACTTCGGGTCGAAACGCCGCTTGGCGGACGAAAATGCGATGCTCCGGCAGGAACTGGTGGCGCGCGCGCCGGCAACGCAGGGTTACACGCGCGAGCAGGAGGAAAACGCGCGGCTTCGTGCCTTGCTCGACGTACGCGCGCAATATGCGGCCACGGCCGTCGCCGTGCAGGTGCTGTATACGAGCCGCGACCCGTTCACCCAGAAGGTGTTCGTCGACAAGGGCGCCAGTGCGGGTGTTGCGGCCGGCGCCGGCGTGATCGATGCCAGCGGCGTCGTCGGCCAGGTGACGCGGGTGTTCCCGTACATGGCCGAAGTGACGCTGATCACCGACCGCGACCAGGCGGTGCCGGTGCAGGTCGAGCGCAGCGGTGCGCGCAGCGTGCTGTTCGGCAACGGCACCGGACGCTCGCCCGAGTTGCGCTTCACGTCGCCTTCGGCCGACATTCGAGCCGGCGATCGGCTCGTGACCTCGGGCCTCGACCATACGTATCCGCCGGGACTCGCCGTGGCCGAGATCGTCGACGTCGTGCGCGATTCCGGGCAGATGTTCGCGCGCATCCTCTGCAAGCCGCTTGCCGGCATCGACCACAGCGAATTCCTGCTCGTGCTGTCGCAATCGGCGTCGATGCCCGCGCGGCCCGAGGAGCCGGGTGACGCCGAGGCCGCGAAAAAGGGCGGCCGCGTGCGCGGACGGCGATGATGGAACCTCAATGAGGGATGACCGCGAATGAGGGTGCTCCCCCACGTCGGCTCGTTCGGCCCGGCCGCGCCCGAGGAGATCCTGCGGCCGGCCAGGCCGTGGTTCGTGCTGTTGTCGATTTTCGTGGCGCTGCTGCTCAATCTCGTGCCGCTCAACGATCCGGTGATGACGTACCGGCCCGATTTCGTCGCGCTCGTGCTGCTCTACTGGTGCATCCAGGAGCCGCGCTACGTCGGCGTCGGCAGCGCATGGCTCGTCGGTCTGCTGATGGACGTCGGCGACGCGACGCTGTTCGGCCAGCATGCGCTCGCGTATGCCCTCCTCGCGTACGGTGCCGAATTTTTCCGCCGGCGCGTGTTGCGCTTCCCGCTGTGGCAGCAGGCCGTGCAGGTCGCCGTGCTGCTGGTGCTGTGCGCCCTCCTCGTGCTCCTCGTGCGTTTCGTCGGCGGCGCGCCGCTGCCGAAATGGACGTATGTCGCACCACCGCTCGTGGGCGCATTGCTGTGGCCGCTCGTCTCGGTGCTGCTGCAGACGCCGCAGCGGCCGTCGCGCTCGCGGCGTTAGGTCGCGATCGCGTGGGGCCCCCGTGAGTCGGAGATTGCTGTTCATCCGGCGCGACAGCGGCGGCTTCGGCACGTCGGAGCTGCGCAATCCCGAGCGCGACCTCTATCATTTCCGCCGGCGCCTCTCGCTCGTCGCGGCACTCGTGTTCATCGCGTTCTGCGGGCTGTTCGCGCGCTTCTTCTACCTGCAGGTCGTCCAGCACGCGCATTTCGAGACGCTGGCCGAGACGAATCGCATCGCGATCGTGCCCATCGTGCCCAATCGCGGCGTCATCACCGACCGCAACGGCATCGTGCTCGCGCAAAGCTACTCGGCCTACACGCTCGAGATCACGCCGTCGCGCGTCGCGAATCTCGACGAGACGATCGACAAGCTGTCGCAGATCGTCGACGTCGAGCCGCGCGATCGCAAGCGCTTCCGCAAGCTGCTCGAGGAATCGCGGACTTTCGAAAGCCTGCCGATCCGCACCAAGCTGACCGACGAGGAGGTCGCGCGCTTCGCCGTTAACCGCTACCGCTTCCCGGGTGTGGACATCAAGGCGCGGCTCTTCCGCCAGTACCCGTTCGGCGAGATCGCCTCGCATGTCATCGGCTACATCGGGCGCATCAACGACAAGGACAACGAGCGCATCGCCGCCTGGGACGAGACGGCCAACTACAAGGGCTCCGATTACATCGGCAAGGTCGGCGTCGAGCTCTCGTACGAGCGCGAACTGCACGGGACGACCGGCGTCGAGGACGTCGAGGTCGACGCGGGCGGACGCGCCGTGCGCACGCTGCGGCGCACGCCGCCGACCGCCGGGAACAACCTGACGCTGTCGCTCGACATCCGCTTGCAGCAGGTGGCCGAGGCAGCGTTCGGCGACCGCCGCGGGGCGCTGGTCGCAATCGACCCGACGTCGGGTGACGTGCTCGCGTTCGTGTCGAAGCCCGGCTACGATCCGAACCTTTTCGTCGACGGCATCGATCCTGCAAACTGGCAGGAGCTCAACGATTCGCCCGACAAGCCGCTCTTGAACCGGCCGCTGCGCGGCGCCTATCCGCCCGGCTCGACGATCAAGCCGTATCTCGCGCTTGCCGCGCTCACGTCGGGCAAGCGCACGCCGGCGCAGACGATTTACGACCCGGGCTTTTTCCAGATCCCCGGGCAGGCGCATCGCTTTCGCGACGACAAGCCGGGCGGCCACGGCACCGTCGACATGTACAAGTCGATCGTCCAGTCGTGCGACACGTACTACTACATGCTCGCCAACGACACCGACATCGACGACACGGCGCGCTTTCTCGGCAAGCTCGGCTTCGGGCAGAAGACCGGCATCGACGTCGAGGGCGAGTTGACCGGCGTGCTGCCGTCGCGCGAATGGAAGCGCCAGCGCTTCGCCGGGAAGAATTATCGCGAAGAGCACCGCAAGTGGTACCTCGGCGACTCGATCTCGGCCGGCATCGGCCAGGGCTACAACGCATTCACGCCGATGCAGCTCGCGCACGCGATCGCGATGATCGCGAACGACGGTGTCGGCTACACGCCGCACCTCGTGAAGTCGATCACGAACGTGAAGACGGGTGCGACGCGCGAGATCGCCAGCCAGCCGTCGTCGCGTCTCGACGTCCGGCCCGCGGATCTCGCGATGATCAAGCGGGCGCTGGTCGGCGTGAACAAGGAAGGCACGAGCGCGGCCGCGTTCAAGGACGCGAAGTACGTCAGCGCCGGCAAGACGGGCACCGCGCAGGTGTATTCGCTCAAGGGCGAGAAGTATTCGGAGCACCACGTCGACGAGCGCCTGCGCGACCACGCATGGTTCGAGGCGTATGCGCCGGCCGACCATCCGACGATCGCCGTCGCCGTGCTCGTCGAGAACGGCGGCTTCGGTGCCTCGGCGGCCGCGCCGATCGCGCGCAAGGTGTTCGATCGCTACCTGCTCGGCGAATCCGAGCCGGGTGCCGCGAAGGACATGCCCGGCGCCGGCGACGACGAAGGCGACTGAAGACAGGGTCATTCGTTTCGGCATGGTTCAGCTCATCGGACGCGTGTGGGAAGTGCTGACGCGGCGCATCGACTCGATGCTGTTCGCGGCTGCGCTCGCGATCGTCGGCGTCGGCCTCGTGACGCTGTTCTCGGCGGCCGACCAGAGCGTGGCGCGCGAGACGAGCCAGGCGATGAGCCTGTCGTTCGCGATCGTGCTGATGTGGATGTTCGCGAACATCGCGCCGCAGACGCTCGCGCGCGCCGCCGTTCCACTCTATGTCGTCGCGGTGGCGATGCTCATCGGCGTCGCGACGTTCGGCGTCGTCGTCAACGGCTCGCGGCGCTGGCTGAATCTCGGTGTCGCGCGCTTTCAGCCGTCGGAGCTCATGAAGGTCGCGCTGCCGCTGATGCTCGCCTGGTATTTCCAGAAGTTCGAAGGTCGCATCGGCTGGCGCGATTTCGTGTTCGCCGCGATCCTGATCGTGGTGCCGGTGTACCTGATCAAGCGGCAGCCGGACCTCGGCACGGCGCTGCTGATCGGCGCGTCGGGCTTCTACGTCCTGTTCCTCGCCGGGTTGTCGTGGAAGGTGATCGTGGGCCTCGTGGGACTCGGGGCGGCCGTCGGACCGATGGTCTGGACGCATCTGCACGACTACCAGCGCGAGCGGATCCTGACGTTTCTCGATCCGTCGCGCGATCCGCTCGGCGCGGGCTACCACTCGACGCAGGCGTCGATCGCGCTGGGCTCGGGCGGCATCGTCGGCAAGGGCTGGCTGAACGGCACGCAGACGCACCTCGACTTCCTGCCCGAGCGGCATACCGATTTCATCTTCGCGGTGTTCGGCGAGGAGTTCGGGCTGATCGGCAACGCGCTGCTGCTGATCCTCTACCTGCTCTTGATCGGCCGCGCGATGATGATCACCGCGCACGCGTCGACGCTGTTCGCGCGGCTTCTGTCGGGCGCGATCACGCTGATGTTCTTCACCTACGCGTTCGTCAACATGGCGATGGTCAGCGGCATCCTGCCCGTGGTCGGCGTGCCGCTGCCGCTGGTGTCGTACGGCGGCACCGCACTGATCTCGCTGTTCATCGGGCTCGGCATCCTGATGAGCGTGCAGGCGCACCGGAAGCTCGTCACGACCTGACCTTCGGTTCAGCGCGCCTCGACGCTGATCGCCGTCCTCACCGAATTGGCGATATAGCACGCGTGATGCGCCTCGTCGTGCATCGCCTGGATAGCCTCGCTCGACGCGGGACGCGCGGCGGCGAACGCGATCCGCGGGCGCAGCACGACGCGCGTCATCGACATCCGGCCTTCGGCATCCTGCTCGAGGAAGCCTTCGGCGTCGTCGACGTATTCTTCCACCGTGTAATCGCGTTTCGCCGCGATCGACAGGAACCACAGCATGTGGCAGCTCGAGATCGACGCGACGAACGCCTCCTCGGGATCGACGGCTTCGGCGCGCGACCAGGGTGGGGGCACCGCATGCGGTGACGCAGACGCGGGGACCTCGACGCCGCCGTCGAAGCGCCAGACGTGCCCGCGGCTGTAGCGCCCATCGGTGAAGCGCGCGTCGCCGCGCGTCCAGGACACCTGCGCGGTGTGCCGCGACATCAGCCCGGGGAGCGCGCGGTGATCGGCACGTCCTAAAGCAGCCGGTTGAACCAGACGAGCGACAGGCCCGCGCCAAACAGCACGAAGAGCGCCGCGGCCGCGACGAACAGCGCGGTGACCTCGGTCTGCTGCTTCGTGAGCTCCATCTTCGAGCTCATCCCCTTGTAGATGTTCTTGAGGTCGGTTGCCGTTCCCGCGTAGAAATATTCGCCGCGCGTGACGTTCGCGATCTGCTTCAGCGAATCCTCGTCGAGCCGCACGCGCATCGACCAGCCCTCCCAGCCGATCACTTCGCCCTGCACGGTACCCACGCCCACCGTGTAGACGCGCACGCCGCGCTCGGCCGCGATCTTCGCCGACTCGATCGGATCGGGTCCGGTGGTCGTCTGGCCGTCGGTGAGCAGGATGATCACCGCCGATTTGTACGAGCCGGGCGCAACCGGCTTCGGCGGCTCCTTCGCGGCGTCCCTGGGCTGATCGATCGCCATGCCGTGCCTGTCGCTCGCGTGCGGACGGGGATTCGAAGCGCGCAGATCGAACTCGACATCGGGAAAGATCGCCTTCAGCGACACGAGGAGGCCGCTGCCGATCGCCGTGGCGCGCTGCAGCTCGAAGCGATCGATCGCCGAAAGCAGCTCGTCGCGATTCTCGGTCGGCGCCTGCACGACGGCCGCCGTGCCCGCGAACGCGACGATGCCGATCCTCACGTTGCTCGGCTGGTCGTTGATGAACGCGCGCGCCGCTTCCTGCGCCGCCGCGAGCCGCGTCGGCTTCACGTCGACCGCGCGCATGCTGCCCGAAACGTCCATCGCGAGAATGACGAGCTCGTGCTGGGTGGGCAGCTTCACCGTCGCGGTCGGACGCGCGATGGCGACGATCATCAGCGCGAGACCCACCAGGAACAGCGCCGGCGGGACGTGCCGGCGCACCCGTTGCCCCATCGCCAGCGCGTCGCGCACCATCGACAGGCTTGCGTAACGCACGGCGAGCCGCTTCTTTCGCCGCAGCGCGAGCAGGTACAGCCCGACCAGCGCCGGCACCAGCGCCAGCAGCCAGAGGAAGTCAGGCCAGAGGAACGACATGCTGCTGCTCCCCGCGCGGCATCACCGCACCGGCGGCGAGGCGGCTCCTGCGCTTGCGCAGGTCGGCGAAACGCAGGATCGCGTCGGCGAGATCGCCGCTCGTCGACAGCTCGAGCACGTCCACACCCGCATCGCGGAAGCCGGCGCGAAGACTCGCCTCGCGCGCCTCGGCGGCCTTCACGAAGCGGCGCCGGAAGCCGCGGTCATGCGTGTCGACGAAGACCTGCTCACCGGTCTCGGCGTCCTGCATCGTCAAAAGTCCGAGGTCGGGGAGCTCGTGCTCGAGCGGATCGTAGAGGCGCACGGCGATGACCTCGTGCCGCTCGCCGAACTGGGCGAGGGCGGCCGCCCACGACGCGGCGCTGATGAAATCGGAGACCACGAAGACGAGCGAGCGCCGCGCGATCACCGGAAACGCGGCGCGCAGGAACTCGTGCAGGTTGGTGGCCGAGGCGCGCGCGGGCGCCGGGCGATGCAGCATCCGGTGCAGGATCTGCAGCACGTGCCGCCGTCCGCTCCCCGCCGGCACGACGGTATCCATCGTCTCGCCGTAGAACGCGGCGCCCACGCGGTTGCCATGTCGCGTGAGAATGCGCGCGAGCACCGTGACGAAGTCGGTCGACACGTTGCGCTTGCGCACGTCGCCCGAGCCGAAGTCGACCGAGGGGCTCAAGTCCAGCAGGAACCACGCCGTGACGTCGCGATCCTCGTTGTATTCGCGCACGTACGGCGTCGCCAGCCGTGCGGTCACGTTCCAGTCGATGTGCCGCACGTCGTCGTGATACTGGTACTCGCGAAGGTCGGCGAGGTCGAGGCCGAAACCGCGGAAGAGCGTCCGGTAGTCGCCGTGCAGCAGGCCGTCGAGGCGGCGCAGCACCGTCCACTCGAGCCGGCGCAGCGCGCGCTCGGCGCTGCGCGCGGAATCGAGCGGCACCACGTTCGTCATAGCGAATTCCGCCCCCGCGGGGGGCAGCGCAGCGGCGACAGCCGCAAGCGTGGGGGGATGTTCATGCCCGCGCGAATTTCACGTGCGATTCGAGCGGCTTCTCGGGCGGCACGATGCGCTGCATCACCTTGTGCACGAGGTCGTCGGGCGTGAGCCCGTCGGCCAGCGCTTCGTACGACAGCACCAGCCGGTGGCGCAG
Source organism: Casimicrobiaceae bacterium (assembly GCA_035705655.1). Classification (GTDB taxonomy): domain Bacteria; phylum Pseudomonadota; class Gammaproteobacteria; order Burkholderiales; family Casimicrobiaceae; genus VBCG01. The sequence continues at coordinate 1,098 of DASSVX010000023.1, read as the reverse complement.
CACGTCGGGGGCCAGATCGCTGACGTCGTCGGGAAGCACGTAATCGCGGCCGCGCAGGTAAGCGAGCGCTCGCGCACCCTCGATCAGGCTGATCGACGCGCGGGGGCTCGCGCCGAACGTCACGTATTTCGCGAAGTCGCCGACGCCGTAGCGGTCGGGGAAGCGTGTCGCGCCCGCGAGACGCACCGCGTACTGGATCAGCGACGGGTCGACGTAGCCGCTGCGGCACTGGCGCTGAAGTGCGGCGAGCTGGTCGGTGCTCGCGACGGTCGAAACGTCGGCGGCAAGCCCGGTCACCCGCTCGACGATGACGAATTCCTCCTCCTCGCTCGGATAGCCGACGAGCACCTTCATCATGAAGCGGTCGACCTGCGCCTCGGGCAGCGGGTACGTGCCTTCGGTTTCGATCGGATTCTGCGTCGCCATGACGAGGAACGGCGTCGGCACCATATGGGTCTGGCCGGCGATCGTGACCTGGTATTCCTGCATCACCTCGAGCAGCGCGCTTTGCACTTTCGCCGGCGCGCGGTTGATTTCGTCGGCCAGCAGCAGGTTGGTGAACACCGGGCCGAGCGACGTCGTGAAGTCGCCCGTTTTCTGGTTGTAGATCCGCGTGCCGACGAGGTCGGCGGGCACGAGATCGGGCGTGAACTGGATGCGCTTGAACGAGCCGCGAATCACCTTCGCGAGTGTTTTCACCGTGAGCGTCTTGGCAAGACCGGGCACGCCCTCGACGAGCAGGTGCCCCTGGGCGAGCATCGCGACCAGCACGCGCTCGAGGAAGTGGTCCTGGCCCACGACCACCTTCTTCACTTCGTACAGAATGCGCTGCATCAGCGAAGCAACGTCGCTGCCGCCGTTTTCCCGGTTTTCCATACGCTCCTTTTGCAACGCCTGCGGATTAGAAGGGGGAGAGGCCCACCGCTGCCGCGGCGTTCTCGATCGGCACCGCAAAGCCGATGCCGATGAATACTCGCTGATTGTTCGGATTGAGGATGCCGGTGACAATGCCGACGACGGCGCCGTCCATCGTCACGAGCGGCCCGCCGGAATTGCCCGGATTGGCCGCCGCGTCGAACTGGATCAGGTTGGTGAGCA
>DASSVX010000022.1:0-4667 GCA_035705655.1 Casimicrobiaceae bacterium | reverse complement strand
GGCCGCCGCACCCGCGCTGGTCGACACGATGCTCGCGGGGCTTCGCGCGGCGCCGCCCCGGCGTGCCCGCAAAACCCGGCCGCCCCCCGGCAAACGATCGCTGGCCGCGCGCGCGAAAGGTCGCGTCGGCAAGGCATAATGCGCGAACGTCCATTCGCCAGTCGGGAATCGCGATGCAGATCGAGCGCGTCGGCGTCATCGGCGCCGGTACCATGGGCAACGGCATCGCGCAGGCCTGTGCGACGGCAGGTGTTGCCGTGGTCATGGTCGACGTCGCGCAAGCCGCCGTCGATCGCGGCATCGCAGCGATCGGGGCCAGCCTCGAGCGCCTGCAGAAGAAGGACAGGATAACCGGGGACGCGCGTGCCGCGGCGCTGGCGCGCGTGCGCGGAAGCATCGCCTACGGCGATCTCGCCGGCGCCAACCTGATCGTCGAGGCGGCCACCGAAAACGTCGAGCTCAAGCTGTCCATCCTGCGCAAGCTCGACGGCATGGCCGCTCCCGATACCATTCTCGCGTCGAACACGTCGTCGATCTCGATCACCGCGCTCGCGGCGGTCGTCAGCCGGCCGGAGCGCTTCCTCGGCATGCACTTCTTCAATCCGGTGCCGATGATGGCGCTGGTCGAGCTGATTCGCGGGCTGCAGACGTCGGACGATACGCTGCGCATCGTGCGCGCGTTTGCCGAGCGCCTCGGCAAGGCGCCGATCGTGGTGAAGAACAGCCCCGGATTCGTCGTGAATCGCATCCTCTGCCCGATGATCAACGAGTCGATCTTCGCGTTGCAGGAAGGGCTCGCGTCGGCCGAGGACATCGACAACGGCATGCGGCTCGGCTGCAACCATCCGATCGGGCCGCTGGCGCTCGCCGACATGATCGGCCTCGACGTGATGCTGGCCGTGATGAACGTCTTCTATGCCGACTTCAACGATCCGAAGTATCGTCCGGCGCCGCTCCTGAAGGAAATGGTCGCCGCCGGGTACCTGGGCCGCAAGACGAAGCGCGGCTTCTACCGTTACGAGGGCTGACGGGTCAGCGGAGAGGTGGTTGCCATGCGCGCAATCGCAGCAGTCGTCGCGGGCATCGCGCTCGCATTGATGGGCGTCACCGCCGCCGCGCAGGGGCAGGCGCCCGCGCTCACGCCGCTGCGCGTGCTCGCGTTCGACGGAGGCTGGAACCTGCCGATCTGGGCCGGGCAGCGCAATGGCTTCTTCGAGGCGCAGGGACTGCGCGTGGAGCTTGCCTACACGCCAAGCTCGGGCTTCCTCGTGAAGTCGGTGCTCGATGGCAAGTCCGACGTCGCGTTCGCGGCGATCGACAACGTGATCGCGTACCAGGAAGGGCAGGGCGAAGCGTCGGTCCCCGACAATCCCGACCTTTTCGCGTTCATGGGCGGCGACGGCGGCTTCATCTCGATCGTCGCCTCGCCGGCGGTGAAGAGCGTAACCGATCTCAAGGGCCGGACGGTGTCGGTCGACGCGATGACGACCGGCTTTGCGTTCGTTGTGCGCGAGCTCGTCGCGCGCAACGGCCTCGCCGAATCCGACGTGAACTTCGTGCGCGCCGGCGGCACCGCCAACCGCTACCAGGATCTCGTCGCGGGCAAGCACGACGCGACGCTGTTGCGCACGCCGTTCGAGCTGCTCGCCGAGAATCGCGGCTATCACCGCATCGCGAGCGCCGAGACGCTGGGCGCGTACCAGGGCACGGTGGGACTCGCGCGACGCAGCTGGGCGCGCGAGCACGAGGCGGCGCTGATCGGGTTTCTTCGCGGCTACAAGGCGGCGACCGACTGGCTCTACGATCCCGCGAATCGCGAGATCGCCGAGGCGCTGCTGGTCGCACACATCCGCGACATGACGCCCGCGCTTGCGAAGCGATCGTACGAGCTGCTCGTGTCGGACAAGGGCGGGCTGTCGCGCGATCTCGCCCCCGACGTTGCGGGCATCGCCACGGTGCTGCAACTGCGCGGCAAATACGCGACGCCGCGCAAGGCGCTTTCCGACCCGATGAAATACGTCGATCTCGGCTATTACAACAAGGCGTTCGGGAAGCAGTAGCGCGCGTCATGCCGACGAACAAACGGCCCGAGCCGACGATCGTGCGGCCCGACGACATCGACCCGCACCATCGCTTCGACCGGCCGCTGGCCGCACCCGGGCATACGCAGGTCGACTTCGAGCAGCGCGTCGATTTCCGGCGTCTGCACGACTACCGGCTCGCACGCACGCGCGCGGCCCTCGCGCACTCGGACCTCGGCGCGCTCCTGTGCTTCGACCAGCACAACATCCGCTACATCACGAGCACGGTGATTGGCGAATGGGCGCGCGACAAGCTGACGCGCTATTCGCTCCTGACCGGCAACGGCGACCCGTACCTGTGGGATTTCGGCTCCGCCGCGCGGCATCACCGGCTGCACGCGCCGTGGCTTCACCACGATCATTGCCGCGCGGGTCTGCTCGGCTTGCGCGGCGCCACCGGTGGCGACCTCACGCTGTTTCGCGACGCGGCGAAGGAGATCAGGGCGATCCTCGATGCCGAGGGCGTGGCCGACATGCCGCTCGGGCTCGACGTCGTCGAGCCGCCGATGCTTTTCGAGCTGCAGAAGCTCGGAATCGAGGTGCGCGACGGGCAGCGGACGATGCTGCGGGCACGCGAAGTGAAGAACGTCGACGAGCTGACGCTGCTCAACATGGCCGCCGCGATGGTCGACGGCGTGTACCACGACATCGCCGAAGCGCTGAGGCCGGGCATCCGCGAGAACGATATCGTCGCGCTCGCAACCAAGCGGCTCTACGAAATGGGCTCCGACAACGTCGAGGCGATCAACGCCATTTCCGGTGAGCGTTGCTCGCCGCACCCGCACAACTTCACCGACCGGCTGATCCGCCCCGGCGACCAGGCATTCTTCGACGTGATCCAGTCGTTCATGGGCTATCGCACCTGCTACTACCGCACGTTCAGCGTCGGCCGCGCGACGCCCGCGCAGCGCACCGCGTACGGCAAGGCGCGCGAGTGGATGGACCGCACGATCGCGTTGCTGAAGCCGGGTGTCACGACGGACACGATCGCGAAGTCGCTGCCCATCGCGGGCGACATCGGCTTCGCGAGCGAAATGGACGCGTTCGGGCTGAATTTCTGCCACGGCCTCGGCCTCGGCCTGCACGAGCGGCCGCTGATCTCGCGGCTCAACTCGCTGAAGGAGCCGATCGAGTTGAAGGCGGGGATGGTGTTCGCCGTCGAGACCTACTGCCCGGCCAGCGACGGCGTGTCGGCGGCGCGCATCGAGGAAGAGGTGATTCTCACGCCCGGCGGGCCGCAGGTCATCTCGCTTTATCCGGCCGAGGAGCTGCCGATCGCCAATCCGTACTGACTTTCTGATTTCGCGTGGGCGCGAGGTGTCGGTGTCGCGCCCACGCAAAGCCGGCTACGGGCTGACCGGTGGCAGCGACAGCGGGTCGGTCGTGTCGTTGATGCCACATTTCGGGTGCCCGAAGCCCGTGGCGCTCTTCCCTGTGCCACCATCGGGATTCGGCGTGATGTCGAAGATGATGTTGTCCGGGTGCGTCGGGTCGCTGGCGAAAAGCTTCGCCGGTCCCCCGACGACCGTGCCGAGATGATCGAGGCCGAGGTTCGCCCGCGCGCGCCACGCGATCATGTGGTCGGCGCACGACGTGTCGCCGCTGACCCCCACGCCGCCGACGATCCTGTGCTGCGCGTTGTACAGGCCGAGGCCGCCGCCGAACACGTTGACGCCGCCGATGCGCCGCCCGACCATCGGATCGTGCGCGGTGCCGTAGGCGGAAGGACTGCCGCCGTACGCGACGTCGGTATCGACCGGATTGCTGTGCTGCAATCCGAAGAGCGATCCGCCCGGCTGCGTCGCCGAGTAGAGGTTCGCGGTCGAGAGCGCGAGGCCGTCGAGGCCGAACGCGTTGGCCGTGTTCGCTTTCTGCGCCGAGATCGCCCGGCTACCCGGCCATTGCGATCCCCGGTTCGCGCCCGAGAATGCGACGGCACAGACGATGCCATCGCGATTGACGATCGTTCCCCACATCTGGAAGTCGAGGCCGCTGGTCTCGGTCTGCACCGCCGCGATCAGCGCGCTCTTCAGCGCCGCATGGCTCGGCAGTGCGGCGCACGGTGACCCGTCGCCGTCATCGGCCCATGCGGCGACCGGCATTGCCGCCAATCCCAAAATCAAAACGCACGAACGGACATGTCGTTGCATGATCGTCTCCTTGTCGTCGATGGTCCTCGCGTTCCGGCACCGTCTGTCGACACACCGGGCGCCCGTGCGATGTCGGGCGAAGGACGATTCGACGCAAGCAATGAACAAGCCGTCGTCTACAACAGGATGATTCGGCTCCTTTCGCGTTGCTACGACGCAGGGGCGCGAGCGACGGGTGTAAGCCCGGTCGACATCGCGGACCGGCGGTGTTATCGGCGAATAACCTGGGCTATCCCGGCGAACCGCGCATCGGTCGACCGCTACCGCACCAATCCCGACCGGGCGGAAGTTCGCCGCGTGGGTCGCGCGCAGGTAACATACGCGCGACGCGAGGAGTAGCGGCGAATGGACGAAAAGATCGATACCTTTCCGCGGCTCATGCTGCACCATGCGCACGTGCGTCCCGATCATCCGGCGACGCGCGAGAAGGACCTCG
>DASSVX010000021.1:0-3011 GCA_035705655.1 Casimicrobiaceae bacterium | reverse complement strand
GACGAATGCGCTTGCGTAGTGCTCGCAGAAACCGCGCCGCAAATCGAACAGGAAGGCATCGACCGGATCCTCCTCGAGCAGCGGCGGCGCGAGCGTGTAGAAAAATTGCTCGTCGTGAAACCATTGCAGGATCGCGCTGGCGAATCGCCGATCATCGGGATTCGCGGCGCGCAATTCGCGTGCGAACTGCGCGGTGCGCGGGTTGCCGGGTGGCGGCCGCGAATTGATCTGCGCGTCACGCGCCGACGGCACCGGATAGTGATCGGTGAGCGTCGACTGCACGGAATAGCGCAGCGCTTGTGTCACCGGCGCTCGCATCATCAACTGGTGCTCGCGCGAATAACCAGCGAACCCCCCGGCGCTCGTCTGCGTGCCGGCATCGGAATCGATCTGCGGCATCGCCGAGGGGAAGTCGAGCGCGAACAACCACGGGTGATCGTTGGGCTCGAGCGTTACCGTGTAACGAATCGTCGGACGATCGACAACGGCGAGCCGACCGCCTGGCGAAGGCGACAGCGATCGCCATTCGCGTCCATTGAAAAGCGCGAGCACCGGTCCGCGCCAGTAACGCGCACGCGGTGGCGGCGGCGCGCTGTCGAAGTCGACGCGAAACGCGACGGCGTCATTCAACGCGAGCTCGCTGATCGAACCTGGCGCCATCCGTTCCGACAACCCCGTCGCAGCCGCGCGGTCGGCGGGCAATCCCCACAACGGGGTTGCAAGCCGCGGGAACAACAGGAACAGCGCCGCAGCAATCGGCAGACCCTGCGCGAGCATTGCGGCCGTGCGACGCCACGCCACTCGCCATGCGGTCGGTGTTGCCAGTGGATCGTCGTGCGCCAGCGACTCCATCGCGGCACCGGCTGCGAGCACGGCCGGCAGCGCCGCGAGCGCAGCGATGAGCGATTGGCTGTAGAAGAACGGCGTGATCAGCAGGAAGATCGCGAGGCACACGAGCAGCGTTCCGTCACGCAGCGTGCGCACTTCGAGAAACTTGATGCCGACGAGCACGAACAGGAAGGCGACGCACGGGTCGCGGCCGACGAAATATCCATACGACTTGCGAATCGCAAACGCGACCGCGAGCGCGAACACCGCGAGCGCCCACGACGGGATTCGCGCTGGCGTGGCTGCAGGACGCAAGCGATCGCGCCGCAGCAGCACGAAGCGCAGTGCGACGAGCGCGATGCCGAACAGCGCGACCCAGATCGGCAGGTGCACCGCCTGCGGCAATTGCGCCGCGACGAGCAGAATGCCGAGGCTCTGAATCTGCGCGGGCGTCAGCGCCGGGTCCGTCGACGCTCGCTGCGACGAGCGTGTCGCCGATCGCTTGAGCCGCCCAAGCAGCGAAGCTGCCGCTGTCATTGCGTGTCTGCCGGAACGAGTGCAAGCACCGTCAGCGCGGCGCGACGGTGCTCGCGGCCCGATCCCGTGGGCAGCGATTCACCCGGTACGGTCAACGCGAATGGCCGCGTCGTTCGCTCGGCCGCAAGCACCCATGCGCAGAGCCGCGACAGTCGCTTCTCGGCGTCGAGCTGCGCCGGCAATCGCGCGAAGTCGAGCGCGATCGGTCCGCCGCCGCTGGTGCCCTCGAACGATTTCGAGAACCAGCCGGCGCCGCGCGCAACCGCTTTCCACGCGACACGCTGCAGCGGATCACCGCGCTGATATTCGCGGAGCCCGGCGAGATCGGCATCGTCGCCGCGACCGGTCATGTGCGGATCGATCCCCTGTGCGCCGGTTGGCAGCGGCGGCGGATGCGCCTCGGGCGCCGGATAGACGATGCCGGACAACGGAAAATGCACGTAGGCCCAGCCGCGCCACAAGCCGAGCGGATAGCGCGAGGACAGCGTGATCCGCCCAAGCGGAATGCGCCCGCGCACGACGGCCGCGGCGGCAAGCGTCACCGTTTGCGTCGATCCGGTCGCGATCGCCGTTTTTGCAGCCGCGTTGTTGGCGCCGATCGTGATCGCGTGGCGATCGATCGCGCCCGCGGACACAGCAAGCGAGAACACGACGTGACCACCTGCGAATGCATCGCTCGCTGCGAGTGGCTTGATCGCGATGCCCGCCAGGTTGCGAAACGTGTGGAGCAGCGCGGCGGCGACGAGGCCACTTAACAGGAACGTCACGCCGAGGCCGAGTGCGAGCGCGTAATTGAGCGACGTCAGCAGCATCGTGACGAGCGTCGCGATCACCGCATAACCGCGGCGTGTAGGAAGGATGTAGATCCGCGAATGCCGCAGCACCACCGGCAGAAGATCCGTCGGATCGCGGCGGAAGGCCCGCTGCCGCATCCGTGACCATCCGTGCGCCAGCGCCGCGCGGAGCGTCCGCACGGGTGGTGCGGTGACGGCAATCACGGCAGTGCGACGGCGCGAATCAGTTGTTGCGCCTGCAATGCGCCGGCGCGCGCGCCGCCGGCGAGACGATGGCCGGCCACCGACGGAAACACGGCCTGCACGTCCTCGGGAATCGCCATCGGACGTCCACTCATCAACGCCCACGCACGTGCTGCGGAGAGCAGCATCAGCCCCGCGCGCGGGCTCAAGCCGCGGCGTGCGCCTGCTTCGCCGCTCGCACCCGCCGTCTGCCCGGGCAGATGGCCGCGCGAAGCCGCGAGCAGCGACTGCACGTAATCGAGAAGCGGCGGCGCGACATGGATCTCGGCAGCCTCGCGCTGCCAATCGACGAGCGTCGCCGCATCGCATTGCGGAACGACATCCACGAGCTTCGTGCGCCGATCGCCTCCGGCCAGAAGCTCACGCTCGGCGACGGCATCGGGATAGCCCAACTCGATGGCGAGCAGGAAGCGGTCGAGTTGCGACTCGGGCAGTGGATATGCGCCAATCTGCTCGACCGGGTTCTGCGTCGCAATGACGAAAAACGGATCGGGCAGCACCCGCGTCTGACCATCCTGCGACACCTGTCGCTCTTCCATCGCTTCGAGCAGTGCGCTCTGCGTCTTGGGCGGGGCGCGGTTGATTTCGTCGGCGAGCACGACCGAGTTG
>DASSVX010000020.1:0-7338 GCA_035705655.1 Casimicrobiaceae bacterium | reverse complement strand
CGGTGCGAAGGCGCAGGTTCTGCCCGTAGCGCGACGACTGCGTCGCGACCTGCTGCGCGAGCTCGCGCGTCGGTGCGAGCACGAGTACTCTCGGCACGCCGGCACCGCGACGCTTCGGCGCGGGTCGCACACCCTGCTCCGACAGCCGCTGCAGCGCGGGCAGGATGAAGGCGGCCGTCTTGCCGGTGCCGGTTTCCGCCGACGCGATCACGTCGCGGCCGGCGAGAAGCACCGGGATGGTCTGTGCCTGGATGGGCGTCGGCTCGTCATAGCCACATTCGGCAAGCGCCTGCAACAGCGGCTGCATCAATTTCAGTTCTTCGAATCGCATTCTCGTTTTTCCAATCGGCGGACAACGCCGTCCTGCTCGCGAAGGCGAACGGACGGCAAGTGGCCGCGCGCGCAGTCCATGGCGCGCGCAGCAGTCCGGCTATCGCAGATGAGGGCGCGCCGACACCCCGCTTTCGCCGGAGCGAAAGCCAGGGGTCGGGATCGCGAGTACAGCCGCTACCGGGTCGACGTCACTGCAAAGCCATCGTCGCTAACCGGGAGCATTGGCATCGAGGGACGATGCCCGCTGAAACGCCACAGGGCGCAGGACCTGAACCGGTCCTCGGATTAGAAGTCGATGATCGGATGCCTTGGAGAAATTCCCAGGTTGCGGCGGGCAACCGACGACTTCGCAGAGCACCGCAACGAACACGATTGTAGCACGACCCGGGGGCCGATTGTGCAGTGCACAACGGAGGAGTCCGGTAACTTGATCCGGCAGAACTTACGTGGCCGGGGATTCCCGAGGCGCAACGTCGACCGTGCCGATGCGGCTGCCACGCGGCCTGTTGCCGATGGCATGGCCACTGCTAGCCTCATCGGATGGCCGCAGCGACGCAACGGCGCCGGCACGCTTCTGTCGAACGATCGAGCGCGAGCTTGCCGCGCCGACTCACGAGGATGACCATGACGCAACCGAGGCACACGCGGCCGCCGAAAGGCGAGACGCGCCAGGAACAGACGATCGACCGGATGGTGGAGGACTCCTTTCCGGCGAGCGACGCCACCCAGTTGCCGGGCCGAGCGGCGGGCGCGCCCGAACCCGGCGCGGAACAACGCGATCCGAAACATGAAGCGCCGCGCAAGGCGCCGCATACGATCGGCAACCAGGGCGTCGCGCCGTCGACGCGGATGCGCGAGGAGTCGGTGTCGCTCGGCGGCAGCGCCGTCGTGACATTGCGCTTCGACACCGAGGCGCGGCGGCTTTCGCTGCGCTTCGGCGAGGAAGGCATGGCGCTCGATGCGAATGCGCTCGACCGGCTCATCGGCGCGCTGTCGAAGAAGCGCGCTCAGATGGGCGAGTGACGCGTCAGCGGCCGACCATCGCGAGCACGTCGGCCTTCAGGAAGCGCTCGACGACCAGCATGAAGCCGATCGACGGCACGAGCAGCAAAAGCGCGGTGATCGACGCGATCTGGTAGTTGCCGCCCATGCTCGCATTGAACATGAGCAGCGGCAACGTCGTCACGTCGGGCACGCCGACGAAGTAGGTGCCGGTGAACTCGTCGACCGATTCGAGAAACACGAAGATGGCGCTCGCCATCAGACCGGGGGCGGCAAGCGGCAGCGTCACCGTGCGAAAGCACGTCCACGCCGACGCGCCCATGTTGCGCGCGGCCTCCTCGAGCGACACATCCACCGAAGCGAACGCCGCCGACGCGATCCACACCGCCAGAACGAGCCCGTGCGATGCATGCACGAGCACGACGCCGGTGATCGTTCCCGCGAGTCCGATCCGGTAGAACACCTGCGCGATGTTCACGTAGACGGGAAGATTCGGAACCGCCTGCGGCAGCAGGAACGCAAGCAGGATCAGGCCGCGCCACGGAAGCTTCAGGCGGCCGAGCGCGTAACCGGCGGGGACGGCGACGGCGAGGCTCACGGCGACCGTGAGCACGGCGATCCAGATGCTCGTGCCGAGCGACCCGATCGCGTTGCCGCGCGGCGAGAATACGCGCTGCCAGAAGGTGAACCCGTATTCCAGCGGCAGCTTGTTCGGGAAATACCACTTCTCGGCGAACGCCCAGAGCACGAGATTGAGGAGCGGCCCGAAGATCGCGAATGCGAGCAGCGCGAGCACGAGCGCCCGCACCGCATTCGGCAGCAAACGTGCGGCCATCGTGCTCATCCCGCCTCCACCCGCCGCACCGCGTGGCGCAGGTAGAAGGCCGCGCCGAATGCGGCGAGCAGCAGCGACAAGAGGCACAGCGCATTCGCGACCGCGTAATCGGCGAACGTGTTGATCCGGTACGCGACGTCGACGGTGATCATCGTCGGCGAATTCGGATTGATCATCAGCGGCACCGACAGCACCGACAGCATCGTCACGAACGAGAGCACGAGCCCGACCAGCAGCGTGCCCCGCACCTGCGGCAGCACGATGTCGACGAGGACCCGAAGGCGCGGTGCGCCGAGGTTTCGTGCGGCCTCGATGTGCTGGCGCTCCAGCGACGCCATCGCACCGGCCAGCAGCAGCGTCACGAACGGCGCCTGCTTCCACACGAACGCGATGACGATTCCGCGCCAGTCGAGCATCGATTGTGCCGAGATCGGCTCGATCAGGCCGGTGCCGATCAGCACGTGGTTCAGCATCCCGTTCTTGGCGAGGAACGTGCGCATGATCTGGCCCGCGACGACGAACGGGATGAACAGCGGCCAGCGATAGAGCCAGCGCAGGACCGCAACGGCGCGCGGATGCTCGCCGAGCGTCAGATAGCCGGCGATGGCGATGGCGATCAGCGCAATCAGCAACGTCGACAATGCCACGATCTCGACGGTGAAGATCAGGTCGTTGCCGTAGAGATCGAGTGCCTTCGCGAAGTGGGCGAGCGTGAACCCGCCGCCGGCCGTGCGAAACGCGCCGACGGCGGAAAGCACGAGCGGCACGACGAAGAACAGCCCGACGACGAGCAGTGCCGGCGCGACGAGCGCGAGCGCCGCCCAGCGGCCTCCGCCGCCGGGTTGCGCTTCGACGAGAGCTTCTTCAGCGATCGCCGCCATCCGCCCGCCGTCCCGCCTCAGGAGCGCGACGAGGCGCCTACTTCAGCACCACGCGCTCGTAGCCTTCGACGATGTCGGTGAAGTAATCGGACAGCGGGAACGGGCGTCCCTTGCTCGCGAGGTCGGACGGCGAGATGTCGGTGAAAAGCTTGTTCCATGCCGCCGGCGTCATCTTCGACTGCACGTATTGCGGATCGATGCCGGGATACCAGTTGAACTGCTTGACGATGCCGTCGGCCTGCACTTCGGGGCTCTCCGCGAAGTCGATGAACTTCTTCGCCAGTGCCGCGTTCGCCGCCTTGGCGGGGATCACGTAATACATCGGCTGCCCGGGCAATCCGGGTGCGGGCAGCTCGAGCTTCACCTTCGGATTCATCTTGCCGTCGGCCATCCACGTGTAGAACATGTCGACCCACACCGGGCCCATCGCGATTTCCCCGCGATTGAGCATGTCGAGCGTGCCGGCGTTCCCCGGGGTCATCACGACGTACTGGTTGAAGGCCTTGAGGCTTTCGAGCGACTTGTCGATCGTCGCCTTCGCGCTCGGGTCGTACGGGCCCTTTTCGAGCTTGTCGCGCATGCCGCTGTTCGCCTCCACCCATCCCATGACGAAGCCGACGCCGGACATGCCGCCCTTGACGCCGTTGTAGCCGAACTGCTTCGGGTTCTTTTTTACCCACTCGGCGAGCTCGGCGAAGCTCTTTGGCGGAGCCTTGACGAGATCGGGGTTGTACGCGAAGGCGATCTGGCTGTGGAACATCGGCAGCACGTAGCCGTCGACATTCGCGCCGAGCGCGTTCTTCGCCGTGTCGCGCGACACGAGCTTGCCGGCGGCGACGTCGTTGCGATACGGCATCAGCAGCTTGCCGTTGACCATCGTCGCCGCGCCACGCTGGTGAACCACGGCGACGTCGACGTCCCACGTCGCGCTGCCGGCCTTCTGCTGCGCCTCGAGCTTCTCGTAGATCTTCTGCGAGCCGGAATCGCCGGGCCCGGTGCCGACCGCACGGACCTTGACGCCCGGGTTCATCTGCTCGAATTTCGGTCCCAGATAGTTGTTGACGTAATCGACCATGTTCTGGTCGCCGGCCGAAACGACGTTGAGCGTCGTCTGCGCGGCCGCGGGCGCGATGGACGCGAGTCCAAGCGCCGCGATGGACAAAAGACTGCGCACTTTCATGATCTCTCCCGAGGTCTAATCGCTGATCACGTCGATGGCCGCGCGTCCCCGATCAGCCTTGGGTGGTGGCGCGCGGAAAGAGCAACAGGGCCTCGCGTGGGACGACGACGGCTACCGGCGCGCCTTCGTTGATGCGATCGCTCGCATGCGCCCACACATCGGCGCCGTCGGTGCGTACGCGATACCGGTAACCTTGTCCGACATAGAGCGTCTGGACGATCTGCCCCTGCAGGCGCAGCTCGGCGTCGCCGGCCGCGGCCGCCGATGCGTCGATGCGCGCAACGTCGCTGCGAAAATGCGCGGTCACGGGCTCGCCCGCGTCGCCGTTGCCCGCCGCGCTGCGCAGCCGGCCCTGCTCGTCGCGGCGCAGCTCGATCGCATTGTCGGCGCCCATGAAGCCGGCGACGAATGCCGACGTGGGCCGATGGAAAATCTCCTCGGGCGAGCCGTACTGGACGACGCGGCCGGCGTCGAGCACGGCGATGCGATCGGCGAGCGTCAGCGCCTCTTCGCGATCGTGCGTGACGTAGACCGCGGTGATGCCGATGCGCTTCTGCAGCGCGCGCAGCTCGTGGCGCAGCTCGATGCGCACCTTGTAGTCGAGATTGGACATCGGCTCGTCGAGGAGCAGCAATGCGGGATCGACGGCGAGCGCGCGCGCGAGCGCTACGCGCTGCCGCTGGCCGCCGGAGAGCTGCACGACCGACCGCGCTGCATACCCTTGCAACTGCATCAGCGCCAGGAGCTCGTCGACACGGCGCGCGATTGCGCCGCGTGCAGCGCCCCGCATGCGCATCCCGTAGCCGATGTTCCCGGCGACGCTCATGTGCGGCCATAGCGCGTACGACTGGAACATCATCGCGGTGCCGCGCTTTTCGGGCGGCAACCCCGTGATGTCGCGTCCTGCAATGCGGATGCGGCCCGATTGCGGCGTCACGAAGCCGGCGATCGAGCGCAGCAGCGTCGTCTTGCCGCATCCGGAGCTGCCGAGCAGCGCGACGAGCTCGCCGCGCGCGACGTCGAGCGTGACCTCGGACAGCACGCGCACGCCGTCGTAGGCGACGCTGACGCGCTCGATGGCGAGGTAGGTCTCAGGGATCAGAGGTCAGGTATCGGGTATCGGGCGACCGGGACCGCGGCTCGCGAACGGTCGTCGGGGCGACATTGTGCCGTGATACGCGCCCGTTGGCGATACGGCGATGCACAACGGCGTACCTGCATCGGCTCCTCGTCGTCCTCGTCCTCGTCATCGTCGTCCTGATCGTCGCCCTCGTCGTCGTCGGGCGGGTCGCCGATCGGCACCGGGTCGTCGTCATCGTCGTCGTCCCCGGGACCCAGCCCAAGGCAGCGTCCGAGGGTTTCGGCGACGAACGCATCGCCGTGCGCTGCAAGCATGCTTGTATGATCCCCCCACGCTTGCGGCTTCGCCGCTGCGCTGCCCCCCGAGGGGGCGCAATTCGCGCCTTGAGGCGGCTCTGCAGCGCTCATTGCGGCGGAATGCGCAGCTTCTGCCCGGGGTAGATCCTGTCGGGCGATGTCAGCATCGGCTTGTTGGCGTCGAAAATCTTCATGTACCTGTTCGCATCGCCGTAGAACTGCTTCGAGATTTTCGACAGGTTGTCGCCCGAGACCACCGTGTAGAACTGCGCCTCGGGCTCGCTGCGGTCGACGCTCATCATGTCGTTCACCTTGGCGACGCCGGCGACGTTGCCGCAGCAAAGCACGATCTTCTCGCGCGTCGCCTGATCGGGCGCGACGCCGAACACGCTGACGGTCGACGTGGCACCGTCGTACGTAACCGTCAGGCCCGTCGCTGTCAGGTGCTGCGACTTGACGTATTCCAGGATTGCATCGGCGGCCGCCGAATTCGCCGCCTGCACCTTGGCCTGGCTGGACGGATCGGCCGCGGCCTCCTTCACCGCCGCCTGCGCCTGCCCGTGTCCGAACAGCTTCTCACCCGCGTCCTTCACGAAGTCCATCAATCCCATGGTTGCCTGCCTCGTCGATTGAATTCGAAATCGCGCGGTCCAACGGGCCGTAGCGGCGTCGGGCGCGCCCGTTCGGCAGCATACACCCCGGACCTGCCGATTTTCGCTGCACGCCTCGATCGGCGCACGCAGGTAATTTTTGCAGGAGAGACGCGATGAGCAAGCAGATGGAAGCCCGCCTTTCGCCCGGCCGGAACGAACCGAAGCCGCCGTTTCCGAAGCAGCATCAGGAGGGACCGGGTATCGAATCGAAGCTCGATCCGCGTCCCCGCTACAAGGCGGAGGCGTACCGCCCGGCCGGCAAGCTCGAGGACAAGGTCGCCCTCATCACCGGCGGCGATTCGGGGATCGGCCGCGCCGTCGCGCTGCTGTATGCACGCGAGGGCGCCCGGGTCGCTATCACCTATCTGCCGGAAGAGCAGTCCGATGCCGACGACACGCGCAAGGCGGTCGAAGGCGTGGGCGGCCAATGTCTTGCCATCGCCGGCGATCTCACCGAGCCGGCGTTCTGCGACAAGGTCGTCGAAGAGACCGTGCAGCGTTTCGGCAAGCTCGACATCCTGGTGGCGAATGCCGGGCACCAGAATCGCAAGCAGACGCTGCAGGACGTGACCGACGACGAGTTCGACCGCACGTTCAAGACGAACATCTACTCGTACTTCCGGTTGTCGCGCGCGGCGTTGCGCCATATGCAGCCCGGCAGCGCGATCATCGCGACGAGCTCGGAAACCGGCATCTTCGGCTCGAAGTACCTTCCCGACTACTCGGCGACGAAGGGCGCGATCAATGCGTTCACGAAAACCCTGGCGATGAATCTGGTGGACAAGAACATCCGCGTCAACGCGGTGGCGCCGGGACCGGTGTGGACGCCCCTCAATCCGTCCGACGCAGGCGAGACGCCCGACAGGGTCGCGCATTTCGGCGAGGACAGCCCGATGGGACGGCCGGCGCAGCCCGAGGAGCTCGCACCCGCGTACGTGTTCCTCGCGTCGAACGCCGATTCGTCGTACATCACCGGCATCGTCCTGCAGGTGATGGGCGGGGAGACGACGGGCGGATGAGCGCATTGGGGTCAGAGACGCATTCGCGACGCAGTCAGGACACAGACCGCGCTCGCCT
>DASSVX010000019.1:0-9955 GCA_035705655.1 Casimicrobiaceae bacterium | reverse complement strand
ATCGCCTGCAGCACACCGCCGCCGCGTTCCGGACGCGGCCGCGCGCTGGAATAAGCCGGGATCGTTCCCGGTATGTCAGGGCAACAGGGAGACGCGCTTGTCCGATCACACCACGTTCGAGCAGCTGGTCTTGCCGCACCTCGATGCCGCGTACAACCTCGCGCGCTGGCTCGCTCGCGATACGCACGACGCCGAGGACGTGGTCCAGGACGCGTGCATCCGGGCGCTCAAATACGCCCGCTCGCTGCACGGCAACGACGCGCGCGCGTGGTTCCTCACGATCGTGCGCAACGCGTTCTATGACTGGCTCGGCCGCAACCGGCCGGCGGAAATCGTGCACGAGGACGACGACGCGATCGCCGCCCGCATCGACCCGTCATCGCCCGACCCCGAGCTCGAGGCGCTGCGGCGCGCGGACATGCACTCGCTGTCGGACGCCATCGAGGCGCTGCCGCTGCAATACCGCGAGGTGCTCGTGCTGCGTGAGCTGGAAGAAATGTCGTACAAGGAAATTGCGCGGGTCGCCGATATACCGATCGGCACCGTCATGTCGCGCCTCGCACGGGCGCGCGCGCTGCTCCAGCGCTCGCCCCTGTTGCAGGCGATCGGCGGGCAGGCTACCGGGAGCGAACGATGAACTGCGCTGATGCGTCGACCCTGCTTTCGGCCTACACCGATGGCGAAACCAGCATGCTGCAGGGCCATTCGGTCAAGCGCCATCTGCAAAGCTGCGCGAACTGCGCGGCCGCCTACGACGACATGCTCGCTTTGCGTGCGCGGTTGCGCGCGGAAGCGCCGCGCCATGCCGCACCGCCCGAGCTACGCGCTCGCGTGCTCGCGACGCTCGACGCGGTACGCGCATCGACGCCTCCGCCGGCGCGACCCCGCGCAACGAGCGAGCGCTGGCGCTGGCTTTCGGGAGGTGCGCTCGCCGGATGCACGGCGACGGCACTCGCGTGGTTCATCGGCACGGCGGTGATCGATTGGCGCGCCAACGAGGATCTCGCGGTCGAGGCGGTGACGATGCATGTGCATGCAACTCTCGGCAATCAGCAAATCCAGGTCGCGTCGTCCGATCGGCACACCGTGAAGCCCTGGCTTTCCGCGCGCCTCGACTATTCGCCGCCGGTGCGCGACTTCGCGCAGGACGGATTCCCATTGGTCGGCGGGCGCATCGACTATCTCGACCGGCATCCGGTGGCAACGCTCGTCTATCGCGTCCGCAATCACACGATCGACGTGTACGTGCGTCCCGAGACGGCGTCGCGCGTGCCGCCGTCGGCGTTGCGAACGATCCGCGGGTTCAACGTTGCGCATGCGACCGGGTCGGGCATGGACTGGCTCGCGGTGTCCGACGTGAATGCAGACGAGCTCACCGGTTTCGTGCAGAAGCTCGCGCGCGAGTCGGGCGCACCGTAGCCAGTTCCGCGCGCCGTAGGCGGTCGGCACGCCGCGGTGCGCAGGATCGCCACGCACGCCCCGGCGCGGTTTCGCCGACGATGCTACGACGCGAGCGCGTCGATGACCGTCTGCCGCCGCAGGACCTCGGGCAGCAATTGCGGCGCGCGGCCCTTGCGATAGATCACGTAGGCCGGCACGCCGCTGCGGCCGAGCGCTGCCAGCGCTTCGGTGATGTCGCCGTCGCGCCGCGTCCAGTCGGCGCGCACCAGCGCCACGTTGCTGCGCGCGAACGCCTCGCGCACGAGCGCATCGTTCAGCACGAAGCGCTCGTTGACCTGGCAGGTGATGCACCAGGCGGCGGTGAAATCGACGAACACCGGCCGGCCCTCGGCGGTCAGTTCCGCAATGCTTGCCGGCGAATACGCCTGCCAGCCATCGGCCGCTTGCGCTGCCGGGGTATCCGCAACCGCGCGGCCTCCGGCAAAGAGCGGCCACGCCACCAGCAGGCCCGCAATGGCACTGGCGACTGCGGCGGCGCGAAAGGCGCGGTGCGCCGCCACGCGCCAGGTGCGCCACGCCCAGAGCGCGAACGCCACGAGAACGAGCACGACGCCAATGCGGATCACTGCGTCGGTGCCCACCTGGGCGGCGAGCACCCAGACCAGCCACGCAACGGTTGCATACAGCGGAAAGGCGAGCAGTTGCTTCAGGCGCTGCATCCATGCGCCCGGTCGTGGCAGCACGCGCCGCCACTGCGGGAACCACGCAAGCAACACGTAGGGCAGCGCCATGCCGAGGCCGAGTGCGACGAACACGCCGAGCGTGACTTGTGCGCGCTCGCCGAGCGCATAACCGAGTGCCGCCCCCATGAACGGCGCCGTGCACGGCGACGCGATGGCGACCGCGAGAATGCCCGAGGCGAACGCGTTCACCTGCCGGTTCGCGTGCGACCAGGTCGCGATGCGCGACGGCACGAGCGAGCCGAACTCGAACACACCGGACAGGTTCTGCGCCATCACGAAGAACAGGATCGCAAGCGACGTGACCACGGCCGGCGATTGCAACTGGAAGCCCCATCCGAGTTCCGCACCCGCGGCACGCAGCGTTGCGAGCGCAATGCCGAGTGCCGCGAACGCGAGCACCACGCCTGCGGCGAACGCAACCCCGTCGTGGCGCAGCGCGCGCCGGTCGTCGGCGGGCGACGTCGCGAGACCCAGCGCCTTGAGTGACAGGATCGGGAACACGCACGGCATCAGGTTCAGCAGCAGGCCGCCGCCGAAGGCGAATGCAAGCGCCAGCGGCAACGACAAGGCGACGGCGCCGGAGGGCGCGGGCTGCGTGAGGTCCGGCGTCGCCACCTGCACGGGCTTCGGCCCGGCAGCCGGCGTGCCGGCGAGCGGAAGGTCGAGTGCGACGGCGCCAACCAGGCGACCATCGCCTCCGATGCCCTTGTCGGCGCGAAGCACCCCCTGCAGGCGTGCGAAATCGCCGCTCAGCTCATGCGACACCGGCAACTGCAGCGCATAGCTGCCATCCGCCGAGGCGACGCGCTTCTGCGTGGCCGAGGGCTCGATGCGCCGCTCGTCGACCGCGAAGAACCGCAGGCGTCCGGGATCGGCCGCGTTCGCCGGCGCATCGAGCGTGAGCGTGACGACAGCGCCGGAAGCCGTCGCGCGCGCCTGCCACCCCGCCGGCAATGGCCCGGGCAGCGCCGCGCGCGTCGCGGCGATCGCGTCGTGCCAGCGCGACGGCTCGGCAGCCTTTGCCACCGGCAGCTCGAGCGTCAGGTCGGCGCCCTCGGGAATGCACGTTTCCTTGCAGACCAGCCAGTCGGCGCGTGCGGCGAGCGCGACGTTGGCGCCCGGCGCCGCGCTGGCGGGAACCGTGACGGGCACGAGGTGGAACACCTCGCCTTCGTAACCGTAGTTCATCAGCGGTCCCGCGGGCAGCGCACGCGGTGCGGGCCAGGCAATGTCGCCCGCGGCGTAGCCGGGCGGCAGGTGCCAGTCGAGTGTCGTCGGCAGTCCCGATTCACCCGGATTGCGCCAGTAGGTGTGCCAGCCGCGCTCGATCGCGAGGCGCAGCGCGAGCGTCGTCGTCGTTCCCGGCACGAGCGCCGCTTGATCGGAAACGAGCTCGGCCGTCACATGGCCGGTTCGCACGGGCGCCGCGTGCGCGGCGCCGAGCACCGCGAACGCGGCAACGAGTGCTGCGAGGTACGAGCGAAATTGGCGAATCACGCGCATGGGCGTCGAAGTGATCGATATTGCAACGAAGCGACGGACGGTGCCGGCCAGGGGGCGCAACCTGCCATTGTGCCACTGCGGACCCCGTCTACCGGTTTGCGCGGTGGTCGCCGGTATAATCAATTACTTACACACAACAGCGCGCACCGCCCGCGCATTCCGCATTTTCGCGCCATGACGCCGTTCGAGCCCGCCGCCGTCGAAAGCACCGCGCAGGCCGCCTGGAAAGCGGGCGACGTCTACCGCGCCGTAGAGAACGACCCGCGCTTTCGCTGCGGCAAGTTCTTTTGCGTGTCGATGCTGCCCTACCCGTCCGGCAAGCTGCACATGGGTCACGTGCGCAACTACACGATCAACGACATGATGTACCGGCAGCTGCGCATGCGCGGTTACAACGTGCTGATGCCGATGGGCTGGGATGCATTCGGCCTGCCCGCCGAGAACGCGGCGATGAAAAGCCGCGAGGCGCCCGCGCGCTGGACGCGCGACAACATCGCGTACATGAAGAAGCAGCTGCAGGCGATGGGCTTCGCGATCGACTGGTCGCGCGAGTTCGCGACCTGCGACCCCGCCTACTATCGCTGGAACCAGTGGTTCTTCCTCAGGATGCGCGAGGCGGGCATTGCCTACCGGAAGAACGGCACCGTCAACTGGGACCCCGTCGACCAGACGGTGCTCGCGAACGAGCAGGTGATCGACGGGCGCGGGTGGCGCTCGGGCGCGCCGGTGGAAAAGCGCGAGATCCCGATGTACTACCTGCGCATCACGGAGTACGCCGACGAACTGCTGTCCGAGCTCGACCGCATGCCCGGCTGGCCCGAGCGCGTGAAGACGATGCAGGCGAACTGGATCGGCAAGAGCGACGGCGTGCGCTTCGCCTTTGCGCATGCCATTGGCGACGAATCCGGCGCGCCGATCGGCGACGGCCAGCTTTACGTGTTCACGACGCGCGCCGACACGATCATGGGGGTGACGTTCTGCGCGGTCGCAGCCGACCATCCGCTGGCCGCGCACGCCGCGCGCACGAACCCGGCGCTGGCCGCGTTCATCGACGAGTGCAAGCGCGGATCGGTGATCGAGGCCGACCACGCGACCATGGAGAAGAAGGGGATGCGGACGGGACTCACCGTCACGCATCCGCTGACCGGTGCACCGATCGACGTGTGGGTCGGCAACTACGTGCTGATGAGCTACGGCGACGGCGCCGTGATGGGCGTGCCGGGTCACGACGAGCGCGACTTCGAGTTTGCGAAAAAGTACGGGCTGGCGATCCGCCAGGTGATCGCGCCGGCCGAGCCATCGGCATTGCCCGCCTTCACGACCGAGCGCTGGCAGCCGTGGTACGCCGACAAGACGATCGGCGTCTGCATCCACTCGGGCAGGTACGACGGGCTTGCGTACCCGGCGGCCGTCGACGCGATCGCCACCGATCTCGCCCGGCTCGGCCTCGGCGAAAAGCGCACGACGTGGCGCCTTCGCGACTGGGGCATCTCGCGCCAGCGCTATTGGGGCACGCCGATCCCGATCATCCACTGCGCGCATTGCGGCGAAGTGCCGGTGCCCGAGCAGGATCTCCCGGTCGTGCTGCCCGAGGATTGCATTCCCGACGGCAGCGGCAATCCGTTGAATCGTCGCGAGGACTTCCTGAACGTCGCGTGCCCGAGCTGCAAGGCGCCCGCGCGCCGCGAAACCGACACGATGGACACGTTCGTCGACTCGTCGTGGTACTTCATGCGTTACACGTCGCCCGGTGCTGCAACGATGATCGACGCGCGCGACCGCTACTGGATGCCGATGGACCAGTACATCGGCGGCATCACGCACGCAATCCTGCACCTCCTCTACGCGCGGTTCTGGACGAAGATCATGCGCGACTTCGGGATGGTCGGCTACAACGAGCCCTTTACGCGGCTCCTCACGCAGGGGATGGTCCTTGCGCAGGCGTTCTACCGGCGCAACGGCAAGGGCGGCCTCGATTACGTGCCGCCATCCGACGTCGAAGTCGCGCGCGATGCGAGCGGCACGATCACCGGCGGCATTTCGAAGATCGACGGACAGCCGGTCGAGTACGACGGCCTCGGCACGATGTCGAAGTCCAAGCTCAACGGCGTCGACCCGCAGGACATGATCGACCGTTACGGCGCCGACGCCGCGCGCCTGTTCGTGATGTTCGCAAGTCCGCCCGAGCACACGATCGAATGGTCCGACACCGGCGTCGACGGAGCGCACCGGTTTCTGAAGCGGCTGTGGAACCACGCGCAGTCGCAGCGCGATGTCGTTGCGGCGGCGAGCGGCGCTTTCGATTGGCGCGATGCCGCGGAAACGGTCCGGACCGCGCGCCGCGACATCCATCTCGCGCTGAAGCAGGCCGATTACGACTACGAGCGCATCCAGTACAACACCGTGGTGTCGGCCGGAATGAAAATGCTGAACACGCTCGAGGACGTGCCGGGCGACGCAGCGGGCGCCACGGCGCTCGCCCGCGAAGGCTTGTCGATCCTGCTGCGCGTGTTGTATCCGGTCGTGCCGCACACGACCTGGGCGCTGTGGCGCGAGCTGCGGTTCACCGACGCGTATGGCGATCTCATCGATGCGCCATGGCCGTGCGTCGACGGGTCGGCGCTCGCGCGCGACGAGATCGAGCTCGTGCTGCAAGTGAACGGCAAGCTTCGCGGCAAGCTCGTCGTGCCCGCCGGCGCCGACCGCGCCGCGATCGAAGCGGCCGCGCGCGACGCGCCCGAGGTCGCGCGCCACGGTGGCGGCGGCGAAATCAGAAAGGTCATCGTCGTCCCCGGGCGGCTCGTCAATGTCGTCGTCTGAGGCACGCACGCGCGTCGAGGAAGCTTCGTCCATGAAGCCAACGCGTTCGACATCCGTTGCGCGTGCCATCGTCGCCGCGATCGCCGTTGCGCTTGCGCTTGCCGCGTGCGGCTTTCACCTGCGCGGCGAGGCCACCTACACCTTCGCGACGATCTACGTGAACGCGCCCGGCGCACCGGGGCTCGCAGTGGAGCTGAAGCGTGCGCTCAACGCGACGGGCAGCGCAAAGGTCGTCGACGATCCCAAGAACGCGCAGGTGACTCTCGACATTCCGCTCGTCGCCGACGACAAGGAAGTGCTGTCGATCTCCGGCGCGGGCGCCGTCCAGGAATATGCGCTGATCAAGCGCGTCGGCTTCAGGCTGCACGACGCCGACGGCAACGATTGGCTGCCGGCGGCCGAGATCTCGCTGCGCCGGAGCTACACGTTCAGCGAAAGTGAGGTGCTTGCGCGCGGCACGCAGGAGGAGCGCCTGCTGAAGGAGATGCAGACCGACGCCGTGCAGCAGCTCATTCGCCGTCTGCAGGCGGCGAAAAAGCCGGCGTGAACGCGCCGGACCGTCGGAGATCATGACCGTGAGGGGCGACGGGCCGTCCCAAGCCCCGAACAGCGCCCCCTACGGGGGCAGCGCCGCAGCGAAGCTGCAAGCGTGGGGGGACCACTAGCCATGCAAGTCCGCCCCCATGAGCTCGACGCGCATCTTTCGCGCAAGTTGGCACCCCTCTATGTCGTTCATGGCGACGAGCCACTCGCGGCAATCGAGGCGGCGGACGCAATCCGCGCCGCCGCGCGGCGCGCCGGTTGCGACGAGCGCGAGCTCTTCATCGTCGAGCAGCATTTTCGCTGGGATGCGTTCGTTGCGGCCAACGCCAACCTCGGCCTCTTCGCGTCGCGCAAGCTCGTCGACGTGCGCATCGCGTCCGGCAAGCCCGGCACGGAAGGCGCCGCCGCACTCGAGCGGCATGCACAAAACCTCCCCGCCGACAACGTCACGCTGATCTCGCTGCCGCGCGTCGATCGCACCACGCAGGCGTCGGCCTGGTTTTCGGCTCTCGCCGAGCACGGAGTGATGATCGGCGTGACGCCGGTCGACCGCGCGGCACTGCCGGCATGGATCGCCGGGCGACTGGCGCGCAACGACCAGCGCGTCACGCGCGAGACGCTGGCCTATCTCGCCGAGCGCTGCGAGGGAAACCTGCTGGCGGCGAAGCAGGAAATCGAAAAGCTCGCGCTCTTGCTGGCGCCGGGGCAGCTCGGGCACGACGACGTCGAGCGCGCGGTCGCGAATGTCGCCCGCTACGACATCCAGGAGCTGTCCGAAGCCTGGTTGCGCGGTGAAGCGGCGCGGACGCTTCGCATCGTCGACGGCTTGCGAAGCGAAGGCGAGCCGATCACGCTCGTCGCCTGGCAGCTCGGCGAAGACCTGCATGCGCTCGCGGCCGTGCACGAAATGATGGCGCACGGGCAGTCGCTGTCGAGCGCGATGCGCAACGTGCGCGTCTGGGGCAAGCGCCAGCCGGCGCTGGAACGCGCCGCGCGGCGCCTCGATGCGAGCCGTGTGCTGCCGCTTCTCGCGTCGCTTGCGAGGCTCGACGCCCTCGCCAAGGGCATCGGGTGCGGCGACCCGTGGGATGCGCTCGTCGCCATCGCCGTGGCGCTTTGCGAAGAGCCGCCACCAGCCGCCCCCTGAACACGCGCGCCGCCGCGACGTCCTCCCGCGCACTCGTCGTCACGACGGTGATGCTCGGGACGATCTCGACGATTCTTTCGGCAACGATCGTCAACGTCGCATTTCCGGCGCTGATCGACGAGTTTCACGTCGGGCACGACACGCTGCAGTGGGTCGCGGCCGGCTATCTCGCGGCAATGACCGCCACGATGCTCACCACCGCGTGGCTCGTGCAGACGTTCGGCGAGCGCAACGCGTTCGTCGGGATGCTCGGCCTCTTCCTCGCGGCATCGCTACTCGCCGCGGCAAGCTCGAGCACCGACGCGCTGATCGCCGCGCGCGTGCTGCAGGGGGCGGCCGCCGGGGTGCTGCAGCCCTTGTCGATGATCGTGCTGTTCCGCGTGTTCCCGGTCGAGGAACGCGGACGCGCCATGGCGCTTTACGGCTTCGGCATCGTCCTGGCACCGGCGATCGGACCCGCCATCGGCGGCACGCTGCTCGACGCGTTCGGCTGGCGCTCAATCTTTCTGCTGACCGTGCCGTCCAGCATCGCGGGACTGGTCCTTGGTCTGCGCACGCTGCAGGCACGCTCGTCGATGCAGCCGGTGCGCTTCGATGCGGCGGGATGGCTGCTCCTCACCGCGGCGCTGATCGCGCTGATGAACGTCCCCGTCGCCGGGCACCGGCTGGGATTCGCCTCCGTCGAGGCGGTAGCGCTTCTCGGTGGCGGGCTGGTGCTCGCGGCGGCATTCATCGGCTGGGAAATGCGCGCGAGTTCGCCGCTATTGCCGATCGGCCTCTTTCGTCATCGCCCGTTCGCCGGCGCGACGATCGTCGCATTCGCCTACGGGATCGGCCTCTTCGGCAGCACGTATCTCGTGCCCGTGTTCGCGCAGCAGATCGCGAGCTACGATGCCTCGGAGGCCGGCTATCTGCTGATGCCGCCCGGCATCGCGCTGGCCGTTGCGATCGCGATCGGCGGGCGCATGAGCGACCGCATCGAGCCCGCGCCGATCATCATCGCCGGGCTGGCGCTGTTCGCGCTGTCGAGCCTGCTCCTCGCGTTCTCGGGTGCGGCCACCGGCTTCGTGCTGCTTGCGCTGTGGCTCGTGATCGGCCGCGTCGGCCTCGGCATGCTGATTCCCGCGCTGAACGTCGCCGCGGTGCAGTCGCTGTCGGGCACCGAGCTCGCCTATGCGTCGGCCGCAGTGAACTTCGTGCGCCAGCTCGGCGGCGCGATCGGCGTGAACTTGCTCGCCGTGGTCCTCGAATGGCGGCTCGATGCGCCGGGCGTCGAGCCGGCGAGGGCCTTCCACGAATGCTTCGTGATTGTTACGCTGGCGTTTGCGTTCGCCATCGTGCCCGCGTGGTTCATTCGCAGTCAACGGAGATAGCCATGTACCGGAAGATCCTGGTCGCGTTCGACGGCTCGCCCGAAAGCCGCCTCGCCGTCGATGAATGCTCGAACCTGATGCAGCTCGCCGGACGGCAGATTCATCTCGTGTGCGTGCTGCACGATCCGTCGCCGTACCTTCTGGCCGGCGAGTTCGTGCCGGAGCCCGCACTCGCCATCGACCGCTCGCGGATGCAGGCCGACCTCGACGAGGCGGCCGCGCGCCTGACCGGACGCGGCTTCTCGGTGACCACGCATCTTCAGGACGGCGAGCCGGTCGACGTCATCTCGCGGATGGTCGATTCGCTCGGCATCGACCTCGTCATCGTCGGTCACCGGCGCAGCAAGAACTTCGCGCTGCGCTGGTGGCGCGGCTCGGTCGATTCGATGCTCGTCGAGCGCGTGCATTGCAGCATCCTCGTCGCG
>DASSVX010000018.1:0-10084 GCA_035705655.1 Casimicrobiaceae bacterium | reverse complement strand
CGCCCCAGTCCTGGATCGTCATGTCGGCCGGAATGAAGCCCTTGCCGTAGCGCTGCTCGATGTGCGAGCGCTGCAGGAAATCGGTCGGCAGGAAGCGCCAGTTCTGGCCGTTCCAGTGCACGCCCGCGCCGCCCGCGCCGGCCGCCGGCTTGAACGAGCCCAGGTGGCGCATCGGCAACGCGGTCTGGTCCATCGAATTGCGAAACGTCAGCGTCTCGCGCTCCGGCTCCTCGAAAAGCTCGTTGCGCACCGCGTAGCGCAGCTCGTCCTGGATCTGCGTCGTCGCGAAATCGGGAACCGTGTCGCGGAACGCGCCGCGCTCGAGGGCCACGACCTGCAGGCCCGCGTCGGTCAGCTCCTGTCCGATAATGCTCGCCGTCCAGCCGAAGCCGACGAGCACGACGTCCACGGAAGGCAGTTTCGTTGCCATCAGGTTTCCTTCACGCGCGTGCCGTCGCGGCCGAGGAGTCCGACGGTCGGCATCGCATAGCGCTTGCCGTACTGGTCGATCTCGGCGATGTAGTTGTAGCGCGGACCCGGAAAGCCGATCAGCTTCCAGCCGGCGAAATCGCGATTGCCGCCGTACATTGGATCGGCGAGAAATCCTTCCACGGTGTTCTGGAGCAGCATCTGGAAGAAGTCCTTCGCTGGGGCGCGCGTGAGCTTGATGTTGCCCTTCTCCAGGTCGTGCAGCAGCTTGTCCTGCGCAGCGCCTTCGAGCTCGGCGAACGGGCGCTTGCCGCTGCTGCTGCACCATGCATCGACGTCGGCAATGGCCGTGCGGTAGAGCTGCGCCGGCGTCATCTTGAGCTGATATCCCTGTTCCTTCGTTCCTTCCTTCCACGGGCCCTGCATGTACCAGGTCTCGGCACGGCCGTAAGGTCCGGAGAGCTGGCGGTCGATGAATGTCGCGACGCCCGCTTCCTTTGCACCGGGCCCGAGCTCGTCGTTGGGGATGAGACGCGCGACGGCAGCGTCGACCCACGTGAATTCGACGGGCGTGAAGTACGCAAACTGTCCGGGGGCCGATACCGGCTCGGCCGCAGCATCGCGCACGAAGCGCAATGGCACGACGCTCGCCGCCGATGGGATCAGGGCGGCTTTCAGGATTCGGCGGCGTGCGGGGATGAAGCGCATGAACGGGCCAATCGCGTGTCGCGTCGCGAACCGTCGTGGGACGGCACCGACAAGATTGAAAAATCGCGCACGAGCGTGCGATTCGTGTCTCGCGCGATGTTTGTTCCAACTTCGATGGAAAAAGCGGTGGCGGCGTTCGGTCGCGTTCATCAAGAATTCGGAATAACATTGTTCGCAGAACAAGCGCAATCGGCCGTCATGGATCTCGCCGGAATGGAAATATTCGCGCGCGTCGTCGAAGCGCGCAGTTTCTCGGGTGCTGCGCGCCGGCTCAACGTGTCGACGTCGGTGGTCAGCAAATGCGTGACGCGCATGGAGCGCTCGCTCGGCGTGCGGCTGCTCAATCGCACGACGCGCAGCATCAGCCTCACCGAGATCGGCCGCGAGTTTTACGCGCGATGCGCGCATATCGTCGCGGCGGCCGAGGACGCGGAGGCGATGACCGCCGGCATGCAGTCGACGCCGCGCGGCACGCTCAAGGTCAACGTGCCGGTGTCGTTCGGCGTGCTGCACATCGTTCCCGTAATCGCCGGGCTGCTTGCCACGTACCCCGAGCTGCACGTCGATATGACGCTGAACGATCGCGAGGTGCAGTTGGCCGAGGAGGGGTACGACGTCGCGATCCTGATCGCCGCCGAGCCGCGCGCCACGCTCGTTGCGCGCAAGCTCGCGCCCATTCGCCAGGCGCTGTGCGCCGCGCCCGCGTATCTGCGGCGTCACGGTGCACCCGCATCCGTTGCCGACCTCGCGCATCACGATTGCATCGTCTTCTCACGCCTCGGGCCCGAGCGCCATTGGCATTTCGACAGCGCCGACGGGCGCGCGAGCGTCGAGGTGAGCGGCGCGCTCCGGCTCGACAACGAGAATGCCGTGCGCCAGGCCGCGCTCGCCGGCTGCGGCATTGCGCTGCTGCCCACCTACATCGTCGGCGGCGACCTGCAGCAGGGCACGCTGCGCACCGTGCTGCCGGAGTACAAGGCTGCGGAGACGGCGCTTTATGCGACGTATCTTCCGAACCGCTATCTCGCGGCGAAAGTGCGCGTGTTCGTCGATTACCTCGTCGGGCGCTTCGGGCCGTCGCCGGGCTGGGACGCATTGCGAAAGATGCCCGCCGCCGGCGGCCGCCGCGCGGGTGACGAGCGGCCCGGTGCGGGCTCCGCCGACCCGCGATAGCCGCGTCACGCAATAGCGAGCTGATGGCGAACCTCGACGAGCGCACGTTGTTGCGGCGCATGTTCGACGCCGCGGTCGAATCCGCGCAACCTGCGCACGCATTGCCGCCCTGTCTGCCCGACCCGCCGCGCGGACGCACGCTGGTCGTCGGCGCGGGCAAGGCCTCGGCGGCGATGGCGCGCGCGCTCGAGGAGCACTGGCGCGGTGCGCTTCGCGGCATCGTCGTCACGCGATACGGACACGCGGTGCGATGCGAGCACATCGAGGTCGTCGAGGCCGCGCATCCGGTACCCGACGCCGCGGGCGTGGCGGCCGCACGGCGCGTGCTCGCAAGCATCGCCGGTCTTTCGCGCGACGATCTCGTCGTCGCGCTCATTTCCGGCGGCGGGTCGGCGCTCCTCACGCTTCCCGCGCCGGGTATCTCGCTTGCCGACAAGCAGCAGGTCAATCGCGCGCTGCTCGCGTCGGGGGCGGCCATCGGTGAAATCAACTGCGTGCGCCGGCACCTGTCGGCGATCAAGGGCGGGCGCCTCGCCGCGGCGTGCCACCCGGCGCGCGTGGTCACGCTCGCCATTTCCGACGTGCCGGGCGACAACCCCATCGACATCGCTTCCGGGCCCACCGTGGGCGATCCCACGACGCGCGCCGACGCGCGCGCCGTGTTGCGCCGCTACGGCGTCGACGTGCCCCCGACCGTGCGTGCGCTTCTCGACACCGAAACGGCCGAAAGCGTCAAGCCGGGCGACGCGCGCCTTGCGCGCGCCGACTACCGGATCATTGCCACGCCGCAGAAGGCGCTCGACGCGGCGGCGCAGGTGGCGCGAGCCGAAGGCGTGACGCCGGTCATTCTCTCCGACAGCATCGAAGGCGAGGCGCGCGACGTCGGCAAGGTGCTCGCGGCACTCGCGCGTCAGGCCGCGCTGCGCAAAGAGCCGTTCGTACCGCCGTGCGTTCTGCTTTCGGGCGGGGAAACGACGGTGACCGTGCGCGGCGACGGCCGCGGCGGACGCAACGTCGAGTTCCTGCTCGCGCTGGCACTCGCACTGCAGGGACGCCGCGGCATTTACGCGCTGGCGGGCGACACCGATGGCGTCGACGGCGTGGAGGAGATCGCCGGCGCCATTGCCACGCCCGATACGCTCGTGCGCGGGCTCGAGCAGGGTCGCCATGCGGCCGATGATCTCGATCGCAACGATGCGCACGCGTTCTTCGAGGCGCTCGGCGATGGCGTCATCACCGGGCCGACACGAACGAACGTGAACGATTTTCGTGCGATCCTGATCATGTAGTATCCTCGAGCGAAGAACCGGCGTCGCGTGCCGAAACGTGCGCAAATGACGCGGACCCACGGCCGTCAGGAGGAACGTCGATGAAACAAGCACGCTTGCTCGTCAGCGCACTCGGCGCACTTGCGGCACTGGTTGCGATGCCGGCCGCGCACGCGCAGAACACGATCAAGGTCGGCGTCATCGCCGCCTTCTCGGGACCGTTCGCCGATTACGGCGGGCAGATCGAGGCCGGCATGAAGGCGTACATGAAGGAGCACGGCGACAGCGTCGCCGGCAAGAAGGTCGAGCTCATCACGCGCGACACGAAGGGTCCGGCGCCCGAAGTCGCGAAGCGCTTCGCACAGGAGCTCATCACCCGCGATCACGTGCAGTTCCTCGCCGGCTTCGGGCTGACGCCGAACGCGATGGCGGTCGCGCCGGTCGTCAGCGAGGCGAAGGTGCCGATGGTCATCTCGAACGCCGCGACGTCGTCGATCACGACGAAGTCGCCGTACATCACGCGCGTGTCGATGACGATCCCGCAGATCGCCGAGCCGCTGGCGCAGTGGGCGCTCAAGAACGGCATCAAGCAGGTCTATACGGTGGTGGCCGATTACGGTCCCGGCATCGACGCCGAGACGCAGTTCACCAAGACGTTCAAGGCGGGCGGCGGCGAGATCGTCGGCTCGGTGCGCACGCCGCTGCAAAGTCCCGACTTCTCCGCCGCAACGCAGCGCGTCAAGGACGTGAAGCCGCAGGCGGTGTTCGTGTTCCTGCCGGCGGGGCAGCAGGGCATCTCGTTCATGAAGAGCTTCAACGAGCGGGGACTCGGCGAAGCAGGGATCAAGCTCATCGCCACCGGCGACATCACCGACGATCACGTGCTCGAGGCGATGGGCGACCCGACGCTCGGCATGATCACGGCATTCCACTATTCCGCCGCGCACAAGTCGCCGGAGAACGAGGCGTTCCTTAAGGCGTACGCTGCGGCCAACGATGCCAAGGCCGGCGCACCGAACTTCATGGCGGCGGCCGGCTACGACACGATGCATGTGATCTACGAAGTCGCGAAAAAGCTCGACGGCAACATCGACGGCGACAAGGCGATGGCGGCGATCAAGGGCATGAAATGGATGAGCCCGCGCGGCCCGGTGACCATCGACCCCGAGACGCGCGACATCGACCAGACCGTTTACATCCGCAAGGTCGAGAAGGTGAACGGCAAGCTCGCCAACGTCGAGTTCGACAAGATTCCCGACGTCAAGGATCCTGGCAAGAAGTAGCGCGGCCGCGCGATAGCGGCCGGCCGAGGTCCGCGTGATCGGCAACCTGATCGGCGTCCTGTTCGACGGTCTCGCGTACGGCAGCCTGTTGTTCATCATCGCCGTCGGGTTGTCGGTGACGCTCGGCCTGATGAACTTCGTCAACCTCGCGCACGGCGCCTTCGCGATGGTGGGCGGCTACGTTTGCGTGATGCTGATGACGCGGGCGGGCGTGCCGTTCCTCGCCACGCTGCCGGTCGCGTTCGTTGCCGCAGCGATCGTGGGCCTCGTGCTCGAGCGCGTGCTCTACCAGCGCCTCTACAGGTCGAGCCCACTCGACCAGGTGCTGTTCTCGATCGGCATCGTGTTCATGTCGATCGCGATCGCCACGTACTACTTCGGCGCCTCGCAGCAGCCGGTGTCGTTGCCGCCGTACCTGCGCGGCCAGGTGCACGTTCTGGGGCTCGATCTCGGCGTGTACCGGCTCTTCCTGATCGTCGTGGTCGCACTGCTCACGCTCGCGCTGCAGTATCTGCTCGACCGCACGCGCTTCGGCAGCCAGGTGCGCGCCAGCGTCGACAACGCGACCGCCGCCGCGGGACTCGGCATCAACGTCGATCGCGTGTTTGCGCTGACGTTCGCGCTTGGCTCGGGCCTCGCCGGCCTCGGCGGCGGACTCGGCATCGACGTGCTCGGACTCGATCCGACATTCCCGCTCAAGTACATGGTCTACTTCCTGCTGGTCGTGAGCGTCGGCGGCTCGGGGACGATCAAGGGCCCGCTCATCGCCGCACTGATCCTCGGCGTGTTCGACGTCGCGGGCAAGTACTACCTGCCGCAGGTCGGCGGCTTCGTGATCTACGCGCTGATGGTCGTGCTGCTGATCGTCTTCCCCGCGGGGCTCTATGGCCGGCGCGCCTGAGGCGAGCGCGGTGGCCGCGCCGTCCGCGCAACGGCGGATGCGCGCGATCGCGTTGCCGAACGATCGCTTCACGCTGCTCGAGATCGCGTTCTGGCTGCTTCCGGTCATTGCGTTCTTCGCCTTTCCGAACTATCGCGTCCTCGGCAGCCAGGTGCTCATCACCGGCCTTTTCGCCGTCTCGCTCGACCTGATCCTCGGATACGCCGGCATCGTCTCGCTCGGTCACGCCGCCTTCTTCGGCGTCGGCGCCTACACGGCCGGACTCCTGGCGGTGCACGGCTGGCACGAGCCGATTTCGGGCCTCTTCGTCGCCGCGATCGCGGCGGCGATCGCCGGCTATCTCGCGAGCTTTCTCGTCGTTCGCGGCAGCGACCTCACGCGTCTCATGGTCACGCTCGGCATCGGCCTGATGCTATGGGAAGCGGCGAACAAGGCCGCCTTCGTGACGGGCGGGGTCGACGGCCTGAGCGGCGTCACCATCGCGCCGATCCTCGGCCTGTTTCGGTTCGATATCGGCGGGCGCACGGCGTTCGTCTATGCGCTCGTCGTCGTTTTCATCGTGTTCGTGATCGTGCGCCGCATCGTTCATTCGCCGTTCGGCTTGAGCGTGCGCGGCATCCGCGAAAGCGGCAAGCGCATGCCGGCCATCGGTGCGCCGGTCGCGAAGCGCCTGCGCACGATCTTCACGATCGGCGCCGCTGTCGCGGGAATCGCGGGCGCGCTGATCGCGCAGACGACGCAATTCGTCGGCATCGACACGCTCGGCTTTTCGCGTTCGGCCGAATTGCTGATCATGCTCGTGCTGGGCGGCGCGGGGCGGCTGTACGGCGGGCTCGTCGGCGCCGCCGTATTCATCGTCGCGCAGGACTACCTGTCGGGCATCGATCCGGTCTACTGGGAATTCTGGATCGGCTTCCTGCTCGTCGCCGTCGTGCTGTTCGCGCACGGCGGCATTCTCGGCGGACTGGACGCGCTGCGCGCTCGATGGGCGAGGCGTACGCAATGAACGCACTGGCGGGGAACCCTCAGGCGCGCGGCAATCCATCCTCCATGCTTCGCACCGAAGGCCTGTCGAAGCGCTTTGGCGCGTTCGCCGCGGTAAGCGATGTCTCGCTGTCGTTCGCGCCCGGCGTGCGGCATGCGCTGATCGGGCCCAACGGCGCCGGGAAGACGACGTTCATCAATCTGCTCACCGGCTTCCTTGCGCCGACCGCAGGAAACGTGTTTCTCGGCGAGCGTCTCATCACCGGGTTGCCGCAGCACGAGCGCGTCAAGTGCGGCATGACACGCACGTTCCAGATCAACACGCTGTTTCCCGGCTTGACCGTGCTGGAGTCCGTCGTGCTCGCCGTGTGCGAGCGGCAGCGCCGCGCCGGCGTCTGGTACAGCACGGTGTCGCGGCAGGCCGAAGCCATCGACGAGGCGATCGCGCTGCTCGAATCGCTGCGTCTCGTGAACGAACGCAACGAGCTCACGCGCAATCTCGCTTACGGCAAGCAGCGGCTGCTCGAGATCGCGCTCGCGCTCGCCACCCGGCCGTCGATCCTGTTGCTCGACGAGCCGGCGGCCGGCATACCGTCGGCCGAAAGCGCCGAGCTGTTCGGCGTGATCGCGCGTCTGCCGCGCGACGTGACGATCGTGTTCATCGAGCACGACATGGAGCTCGTCTTCCGCTTCGCCGAGCGGATCACGGTGCTCGTCGGCGGCAGCGTGCTGACGGAGGCCGCGCCGTCCGAGATCGCCCGCGATCCGCGCGTCAAGGAGGTGTATCTCGGCGAGGCGCAGCATGGCTGATCTGCTCGCGCTCGATGGCGTGACCGCCGGTTACGGCGCGTCGGTCGTGCTCGAGGACGTGTCGCTGTCGATCGGCGAAGGCGACAGCCTTGCGCTGCTTGGACGCAATGGCGTCGGCAAGACGACGCTCCTCGTCACGCTGATGGGGCTCACCCGCGTGCATCGCGGGACGGTGCGCTTTCGCGGCACGGCGTGGACGCGGCTGCCCACGTTCCGCCGCGCGCAGGCCGGCATCGGCTGGGTGCCGCAGGAGCGCTACATGTGGCCCTCGCTGACGATCGAGGAGCACCTGACCGCGGTCGCACGGCCCGGCCGCTGGACGCTGGCCAAGGTGTACGAGATCTTTCCGCGACTCGCCGAGCGCCGCGGCAACTTCGGAACGCAACTTTCCGGCGGCGAGCAGCAGATGCTGGCCATTGCGCGCGCGCTGGTGGTCAATCCCGCGCTGCTGCTGCTCGACGAGCCGATGGAAGGTCTCGCGCCGATCATCGTGCAGGACCTGATGAGGGTGATCGCGGGCCTGGTCCGCGAAGGCGGCATGGCCGTCGTAATCGTCGAGCAGCACGCGAAGCTCGCGCTGTCGGTGACGCAAAATGCGATTGCGCTCGACCGCGGCCGCATCGTGCACCGGTCATCGAGCGAGTCGCTGCTGGATGACCCGCAGACGCTGCACCGCCTGGTGACGCTCGGATCGGATCAGTAGCGTTTGTCGATCGTCGCGGCGGCGCTCGGCAGCTTCACGCCCTGAGCCGATGCGTCGCTCACATAGCGCACCGCGAGCCTCCATGCATCGCCGTCGCGCTTCCAGCAGTCGACGACGAACCGCGCGGATCCGCCGCGCGTCGCGCCAGCAACGGCGGTCTCGCGAAAGCTGACGATCGCCACGTCGCCGAAGTCATGAACCGACATCTGGTCGATGCGTGGGGGCGCTCGTGGCGCAGCGCGCGCATCGCGAATCCAGGCATCGCGCGGCACCGGCGTGCCGGGCGTGTTGCCGGCGCGCAATTCGAACGAAGGGTCGAGGAGCGCGTCGAGCGCCGACAGGTCCTTGGCGTGCGTTCTCGCCACGAGATCCATCTCGAGTCCGGTAAACAGCTTGACCAGCCGCGTGACGGTGGGAATCCGGCCCGGCGCAGGCGCGGGCTGCGCGAGCGCCGGTGCAACGACGCACGCGGCGAATGCCAGGAGGACGAGGCGCAATCTCATGCAGACTTCGAGCGACCCGCACCGGGAAACGTTCGGGCGGCGCTCGCTGGCGCCGCCCGAACGTTCATGACCGGCTCGTTTCTCGAAAGCGATTAGAAACTCATCGCGCAATAGCCGCCGGACGCGTTGACCCAGTTCTGCTGGATGAGGTAGTTGGTGCCGCCGAGCGTGACGTTGTACTTCGCCCCGGTCTTCAGTGTCGTCGTGCTACCGAACGTCCACGCGCACTTGTCGGCGTTCTCCTGTCCGCGACGGTCGTACCAGGCGTTGAGGTCCGGGTCGCTGATCGCCTCTTCGAGCTCGTGCGAGACGATGCTCGCCATGCCGTCGGCGCCTGTGTTGCCGTTCGGGCTGGTTGTCTGTTCGGCGCATGCACTGGGGCATCGGTCAGGGTTGCCGACGAACGCGAACTTGATGTCGGTCCCCGTGATGGTTCCGTGTGTATGCCAGCCGCAGTACTGCGTGCAGAAGCCGGACGTTTCGTTGACGTCAGCCGATGTCAGCACGAAATAGACGCCGTTGGAATCCAAAGGCAATGCCTGGCTGTTGATTGCTTTCGCAACGATGGCCTGAACGCCGGCGTCGCCGAACGACGTCCCTTGCGAATAGGCATCTTGCGCGGAATTCTGCAGACTCGGGAAATTCGTCTTGCCGCTCACGTGGATGCCCGCTCCGTTGTAATAGGTGGTGTTGATCCTGAGATACGAAGAGCCGCCGATGTTCTGCGCGAGATTGGTGAGCAGTGTCGTGGCACTGTTGCCGCTCCAGTTGCCGTACCAGATGTAATAGATGTTCGGTGGGCCCTTCGCGGAATCGACCATCACGGGCCCGCCGTGGTAATCGATGCCATTGCCGCTGGTCGGCCGCGACGGCTTGCCCTGTCCCTGCGGCTGCCCCTGGCCTTGCCCTGCGCCCTCTCCGGGACCGGGTCCGGGTGCCGGCCGCTCGCCCCAGCCCTTGCCGGTGGGGACGAGTTCGTCGACGTCGGCGCGAACCGCGCCCGCGTTCACTGCGCTGCTCACCATGACGGCCAGGCACGACACTGCAACGACTGCTGCACTACGCATGACTGCTCTCCCTGATCGAATGAGTTCACGCGGCCATTACATGAACTGACGGTCCACCGGCCGCGGACGGAATATCCTCCAGGCATAAGCGTTGCGCAAGGGCGAACACGCAGCGTGTCGCGGCAACGCGCTAATGTCCGGTCTTAGCAAAGTAGAAATGTCCGGTACGTTCCAGCCTCCAGCAAGCAGGGGGCGCGATGGAGACCGGAATGAGTCAGCAGGAATTGGAGCGTGTAGAGGTGATTGCGTTGCGCC
>DASSVX010000017.1:0-25203 GCA_035705655.1 Casimicrobiaceae bacterium | reverse complement strand
CGATCGTCACCGTGCCCTTCGCAATCTTGATCTGCCCGATGTCGGCCGCGTGCGCCAGCGATGCGAGCGATGCGATGAATGCGAGCAGGAAAGCCGGCATCGCCCGTAGCATGCGGATCACTCCCGATTCACGTGAACGCGGCGTCAAGCGCGCCGCGACGACGGCACGCCTGCAATCGTGCCCGAATCGGCCCGATTTGTCGAAGCGGGCAATGGCACGTGCCTTGCGTCGAATTCATTTCGCAACGGAGGACGAATCATGGCACGCAGCACACTGAACACCACCGGCGAAGGCAAGGGCGGCACGCAAAAGGGGCATGGAACGGGCGCGCTCGGACCGAGCGACTCCACGGACAGCGGCAGCGACATCGTGGGCGGTCCGGGACTCAATCGCGACGGCGGATTGCCGCTGCAGCGGGGGACCACGTCGGATCCCGATGTCGATTCGGCGCCGACGACTGCAGGCCCCGATCTCGGCGACGCCGACCTCGATTCCGACAGCGACCGCTATGGGACGGGCGAGCGCGCGGCCGCCGGCCGCGATTCAACCGAGGCCGTCGACGAAGTGCTCACCGAGCACGACGCCGACGAGACCGGGTCGATGAACGTCATGGACGACTCGCTCACCGAGCGCGAGGCCGACAGCGTCGAGTCCGACGACAACCCGGAAGCCGAAGTGGAAGCGATCGAGGCGATCGAGAAGCGGCCCGGAATCAATGGCGCCGTCAGGCGCAGCCGCAAATGAGGGCATGGGATTCGCACGCTGCCGGCACACCGTCGCCGGGGTCACCGGCGCATGCGGGGTGGCAATAATTGCGCCGGCGTCCGTAAGCGTTACACGACCTGGCGATGAGCGTGCAAGGCGCGCGGATCAGCCGGGCGATCCCATCCGACGCGACAGCGCCTTCGCCGCGGCCACGACCAGTTTTGCGTAGGGTCGCACGTTGGGCTCGATGCGCTCGCGCGGGCCCGAAATGCCCACCGCGGCGATCACCTGCGCATGACGGTCGAACACCGGCGCGCCGATTCCCCACACGGATGCGCGCCACTCTCCGCGGTTGACCGCATAGCCGACCCGGCGCGTTTGCTCCGCCTCGCGCAACACCTCGTCGGCACCGGCTTGCGTCGCGTCGGTCCAGCGTCGCGCCGAGCGACCCACCTTGGCGATTTCGCGCTCGTCCCGCCACGCGAGGAGCGCCTTCCCTGTTGCGGTCGCATACGCGGGCGAGCGTCCGCCCACCGCCGTATACGAGCGGATCGGATGCAGGCCGTCGACCTTCTCGATATAGACGCTGAATCCACCTTCGTATGCCGCGTAATGCGCCGTCTCGCCGGTCGCGCCGACGAGATCGTTCAGCAACGGGATGACCTCGTCGCGTATCGCTTCGGAGTCGAGGGCGTTGCATCCGATCTGCCATAGCTTGAGGCTGACCGCGTATTCGCCGTGTGCCGTGCGGCGCACGAAGCCACGTGCGATCAGCGTCTGGATGAGACGCAGCAGCGTGGATTTCGGGAGCGTGACTTCGTGCGCGATCTCGGTCAGCGTTCGCCGCTTCGCGAGGCCAATGCATTCGAGGACGAGAAGCGCCTTCGCCACCGAGCTCAATCGACCACCTTCGTGCTTCGCACTCGGGTGTTCGCGCTTGGGGCGGCCCTGCGCGCTCAAGCGTGCAGGCACGGGCTTGGGTGGCGCCGAACGGCGCGTTGCGGCCGCCGATTTCATTGCCCGGCCGCGCGTCGCAATGCGCGCTGCTCCTGTGCGCTGCGCGCGTGCTCGCGCAACCGTTCGGCGAGGCCGTTGCGCGATGTCGATTGCAGGAGCTCCGCGCGATCGCGCTCGGAAGGAAGCTCCCGAGTAAGACGCAGGATCGCACGCAGCGTCGGAGCGTCGATCGCTTCCGAGCTTTGCGCGATGCTTTCCACACGTGAATCGATGGCGTCCTCGGCGCAAAGCTCGCTCAGCAGTCCGCATTGCGCGGCCGCTTGTGCATCGAGCGACTTTCCCTCGACGAGAAGCTCGCGCGCCGCTTGCCTTCCAATCACCGCCGCGAGGTGCCGCGTTCCGAGGACCACGCCGAACCGGCTCCCCGGAAATGCGAGGCGGGCCTTGGGTGTGCCAAGGCGGTAATCACAGGATGTCACGAGATCGGCGCCCGCACCGAGGGCCGCGCCGCGCACCACCGCGATCGTCAGTGCCGGAGCACGCCGCACGGTCTCGAGCAGATCCTCGAGCGCGCTGAAGCGGTCGCGCAGCGCCGAGTCGTCGAGGTGGTGGGCATCGGCGAGATCGGCGCCGGCGCAGAATCGCTCGCTGCTGCTGGCGATGACGATGCAGCGGACATCACGCTCGAACGCGGCGTGCAGGGCCGCCTGCAGGCGGCCGACGAGCGCCGGGGACAGCGCGTTCGCATGCGGCGCGTCGTCGAGCACGAGACGCCATACGCCGGCCCGCGGCGCATCCTGCTCGACGCGCAACGCTCCTCTCATGCGCGCTCGCTCGACGCGCTCGCGCCCAACCACTCGGCGAACACCTGGTCGCGATGCTCGCCGAGGCGCGGTGGCGGGCGCTGCGCACGCATGCGATGGCCGTTGAGCCGCACCGGGTACGCCACGGTCTTCGTGGTGCCGGCAACCGGCACGCGCATGTCCTGAACGAGCTCGCTGGCGGTGAGTTCCGGATCGCCGAGGATGTCCGCGAACGTGTTGAGCGGACCGCTCGGAACGCCGCGCCGCTCGAACTCGTCGAGCCATTCGCGGACCGTTCGCGTGCGAAACACCTGCTGAAGGAGGGCGGCGAGCGCCGCCTGGTTCTTCGCGCGGAGCGAAATGCCGCGAAAGCGAGGATCGTCGAGCAGCGCGTGCTGCCCGGTCGCTTCGCATACTTCGCGCCACAGCGCGTCGTTTCCGGCGGCGAGGATGAACTGGCCGTCGCTCGCGTCGAACGCCTGGTACGGCGCATTTCGCGGGTGGGCCGAGCCGAGCCGTTTCGGCGCAGTGCCGGTGCCCCAGTACTCGCTCGTCTGCAGCGCCGATATGCCGAGCAGGCAATCGAGCATCGCACAGTCGAGGTGTATTGCGCGCCGCTCCCGCAACGCCTGGCCGCGCGCGGCGACGATCGTGTACGCCGCGTACAGGCCGGCCGTGAAGTCGGCGACCGGCACGCCGCATTTCACCGCCGGTCGCCCGGGCTCGCCGGTCACGCTCATCAGTCCCGATGCGCCCTGAACCACCACGTCGAACGCACCCCGGGTCGCGTTCGCGCCCTGATGTCCGTACCCGGAGATCGAGCAGTAGACGATCGTCGGCTGGAGCGTGGCGATATCTTCGAAGCCGATCCCGAGGCGGTCGAGCGCGCCCGGGCGGTAGTTCTCGATGATCACATCCGCATGCGCGCACAGATCGCGAATGCGCGCGAGCTCGGCCGCTTCCTTGAGATCGGCGACGACGCTGCGCTTGCCGCGATTGAGCGACGCGAAGTTGAGGCTGAACGAGTCGCCGTCGGGTGTCTCGACGATCGGGGGCCATGCACGCAAGCCGTCGCCGTGCGGCGCTTCGACCTTCACGACGTCGGCGCCGAGGTCCGCGAGCAGCATGCCGCAGAACGGCGCCGCTGCAATGTGGCCGAATTCGAGCACCCGCAGCCCCGCGAGCAATGGAGGAGGCGTTTCGGCGGCGGTCACTGGACTACCCGCAGCACTTCGCGCTGCGGGGCGGTTCGCGCCTTGGGGCGGCCCGGCGGCGCTCATGATCCAACGCCTTCGGCGACGCACCCAACGGCGCCTTCGACGGCCGTCGTGTAAGCCGCCACGCGGTGCATGCTGTTGAAAAGGAATGCGCCGCTCACGCGGCCTTCGCGCTCGAACAGCATGACGAAGCGGCGCTCGCCGAGTGCGCCCTCGACCACGCGTGTCGCATCGCCCGCCGCCGGCGCGCCGATCAACTGCAACTTGCAGTCGTACTGATCCGACCAGAAGAACGGAACGGCGGCGTAGGGCACCCCCCTGCGCGGCATCGCGAGCAGCGTGCCCGCGGCCGCATCGGCCTGCGCGATGGCATTGTTCCAGTGCTCGATGCGGCGCAGGCCGTAATGCGGGTGCTCCCAGCGCGCGACGTCGCCCGCGGCAACGACGGCCTCGCTGCCGAGGGCTGCGCACGTCGAGTCGCAGACCACACCATCGTCGACGACGAGTCCCGAGCCGGCAAGCCATTCGACGTTGGGCGTGACGCCTGCACCGACGACGACGCAGTCGGCGTCGACGATGCTGGCGTCGGAGAGCCGCACGCCTTCGACCGATTCACGACCGAGCAGCGCCTCGACGCCGGCGCCGAATACCGTCCGCACGCCGTGCGCCTCGTGCAGCTCGCGACACATGGCGCCAAGCGATTCGCCGAGTGCGCGCAGCATCGGCAGGCGCTCGCAGTCGATCAGTGTCACGTCGCAGCCGCTGCTGCGCAGCGTGGCCGCCGTTTCGCAGCCGATGAATCCCGCACCGACGATCGCCACATTGCGATGCCCCGCCGCAACGTGTGCCCGCAGCGCGAGCGCGTCCTCGACCGTGCGCAACGTGAAGACGCCACGCAGCTCGGCATGCCAGCGCGGCTTGCGCGCACGTGCGCCGGTGGCGATCACGAGGCCGTCGAAGCGCACGCGCCGGCCGTCGTCAAGCGTCACTTCGCGAGTTGCAAGGTCGAGCGAGGCGGCAGCCGTACCGAGAATCCAGTCGAGGCAGAGGTCACCGCGGTCGGGAAGGTCGAGCCGCGCGCGGTCCCAGGCGCCGCCAAGCAACTGTTTCGACAGCGGCGGCCGCTGGTACGGACGATGCGGCTCGTCACCGATCAGCGTGACCGTGCCGTCGAAGCCTTGCCGGCGCAGTGCCTTCGCGGCGGAAAGGCCGGCGAGCGACGCACCGACGATGACGACCGAGCGCACGCGCTATTTTTCGATGGTGATCGCCTGCGTGGGACACAGGCGCGCTGCGTTCTCGACGGCGGCGCGCAGAGCTTCGGGCGGCTCTTCCTGCAGCAAGTAGAGCATGCCGTCGTCGCGCACTTCGAAGACCTGCGGTGCGGCGAGCATGCACTGCGCGTTGCCCATGCACAGGTCGAAATCGACGACCACCTTCATTGGACGGCTCCGTGTGTCTCGGGCGCAGCCGCTCCCTGTGCCCCGGGCGCGGCCGCGTACTTCGCCATCTCGAGCGACGCGGACGGGAGCCCGAACGGCTCGTTGTTCTCGGCCTTCTCCATGCGCGAAAGCACACGCCGCGCGTGAA
Source organism: Casimicrobiaceae bacterium (assembly GCA_035705655.1). Taxonomy (GTDB): domain Bacteria; phylum Pseudomonadota; class Gammaproteobacteria; order Burkholderiales; family Casimicrobiaceae; genus VBCG01. Next base: position 19,930 of record DASSVX010000017.1, on the reverse strand, counting down.
CGACGCCGATGTCGGAGCGCATGTTGATCTCGCGGTAACGCGTGGCGTCGGGGAACGCGTCGGAGAATTCGAGCATCTCCTGCTGCTTGGCGAGCGCCCACTCGTCCTGCGCGACCACCTCCGGAAACTCGAACGCCATGCCTTGCGCCAGCGTCATCGACGGGTCGGGTGGGAAACGCGACCCTGCCTTCGAGATCATGATCCAGTGCCACTCGAGATGCTGCTCGTCGATCGGCGTATCGGTGTGGCACAGGATGTAGCCGCACTCGTCGTCGGTTCCGAGCTTCCCCGGCGGGGCGAGCCGAAGCTGCACCCGCACGAGCCCGGGGCCGGTCATCGCGTGCGTGTGATCGCGATCGACGATGTCGAGGCCGAACCAGCGCTGGTAGTACGGAGGGAGACGGTAATTCGTAACGCTGCGCGTGGTCATCACCTTCGGGTTTCCGTCGACGGTGTCTTCGACGAGGCCCACCGGGATCATCGAGTTGGCGAGGTCGCCGATGTTGCCGTCGTGCAGCGGAAAGAAATGCGTGATGTCGAGCAGGTTCTCGATCAGCAGCCGGTAATTGGCGCGAATGCGGATCGGCGGATCGGAGATCACCGCCTCGTACCGCGGATCGGCAAGCTCCGGTATGCGCGGCGCCTTGACGTTTCCGATCTTCTCCGGGTCGCCGGGCCAGAGCCACACGAGCCCGTCCTGCTCGACGACCGGATAGCGGCGAAGGCGCGCGACCGGCGAGATGGGTATGTCGCGCTGCATCGGGATGTCGATGCATTTCCCCGAGCTGTCGTAGCAGAGCCCGTGGTACGCGCAGCGCAGCACGCCGTTGTCGAGCAGCTTTCCGTCCCACAGCGGGAAGCGCTTGTGACAGCAGCGGCCGTCGAACGCGACGACGTTTCCATCCTGCGCGCGCCACATCACGATCGGCATCGCGGTGATGATCTTTTTCTCGAGCTTGTACTTGAAGTTGCGGGAAAGACCGGCGACGTACCAGCTGTTGCGAATCATCGATGCACCTCCGAAATTCTCACTATGTGAAATAGCGTTCTATATGATAACGCGATCATGCGAGGTACGCACGGCGCACGAGCTCGGTGTCGCGCAGCGCCTGGGTCGCGTGCGAGAACGTTATCTGCCCATGCGACAGCGCATAGGCCCATCCGGCGAACTCGAGTGCGAGCATCGCGTTCTGCTCGATCAGAAGCACCGAGATGTCGTGCTCGCGGAATTTGGCGATCACCTGGAAGATGTACTCGACGATGAGCGGGGCGAGCCCGAGGCTCGGCTCGTCGAGCAGCAAAAGTTTCGGCTCGCCCATCAATGCCCTTCCGATCGCGAGCATCTGCTGCTCGCCGCCGGACAGCGTTCCGGCAAGCTGCGCGAGGCGCGGGCGCAGCGCGGGAAAGATGTCGAGCACGCGCTCGAACTGCACGCGCGCATTGCCGCGCGCATAACTGCCGAGCATCAGGTTCTCGCGCACCGAAAGCTGCGGGAACACCTGGCGTCCCTCGGGGCAATGAATGATGCCCCGGCGCACGATGTCGGCGGCATCGAGGCGCGAGATATCCTCGCCGTCGAAATGAACGCTCCCGCGCGAGGGCTTGAGGATGCCGGAGATGGTCTTCAGCGTCGTGGTTTTCCCAGCACCGTTCGCGCCGAGCAGCGCCACGACCGCGCCGTCGGGAACCTCGAGACTGATCCCGCGCAGCACGTGCACGCGGCCATAGTGAACGTGAACGTCGTCGAGCTTCAGCACGTCGCGGCTTCCGCGACCTTCGGGCGGCCGGTACCGAGATAGCAGCGGACGACCTCCGGGTCGGCGCGGACCTGTGCGGGCGAGCCCTCCGCGATCTTGCGGCCGAAATTCATCACCGTCATGCGCAAGGCGATTCCCTCGAGCAGCTCGAAGTGGTGCTCGATCATCAATACCGCGCAGCGCTTCCCGGCAGCGGCGATGCATGCGAGCAATCGCGGCGACTCGGCATCGGTGAGTCCGGCGAACGGCTCGTCGAGCAGCAACAGCCTGGGTTCCGAGATCACCGCACGCGCGACATCGAGCAGCTTCTGGTGGCCGTACGGAAGATCGGCGGGAGACGCATTGCGCAGCTCCCACAAGTCGAGCTCGCGCAGCAGCCGTTCGGCACGCGAGCGCGCCGACTTCTCCTGCGCGCGGGTCGCCGGCGTCATCAGCGCGCCTTCGAGGCCGGTCGTCATCTGCGCGTGCAGGCCGACGAGCAGGTTCTCGAGCACGGTAAGCGTCGGGAAAAGCTCGGCGCGCTGGAAGCTGCGTGCGATGCCGGCGCGCACGGCCTGGTGCGGCAGCAGGCCGAGAACGTCGACGCCGTCCAGCCGGATCGTGCCTTCGGCGACCGAGCACACGCGGCTCAGTGCGTTGATGAGCGTCGTCTTGCCGGCGCCGTTCGGTCCGACGAGCGCGAACACGCCCGTGTCGGGCACGACGAGGTCGAGCTCGCTGACGGCGACGAGGCCGCCGAAGCGAACCGTCACCTGGCGCGCTTCAAGCATCTTGCGCCACCGCGACGCCGCGCCGCTCGGCCGTCGACGTCTTGACGATTGGATGGCGGCGCAGCAGCGCCTTGAGCCCGCCGGGAAAGAACAGCACGACGAGCACGATCATGCCGCCGAGAATGGCGAGCGAAAGGCCGCTCACCGTGGCCGCGGCGTTCTTCACCACGTCCACGACGACGGCGCCGCCGATCGCGCCCGGAATCGATCCCATGCCGCCGATGATCACCATCGCGAAGTACAGAAGCGAGCTGTCGATGCCGAAGTCCTCGGGCGCGACGAACCCCGCCAGGAACGCATAGATGCCGCCGGCGGTGCCGGCGAGGAACGCGCTGCAGATGAACGCCAGCACCTTCGTGCGTGCGACGGGGACGCCCATCGCCGCGGCGGCGACCTCGCTGTCCTTGATGGCGGCGAATGCGCGGCCGACGCGGGTGCCGGTGAGCCTCCAGACGAGCAGGACGACGACGACGAGCGCGACCAATGCGACGTAATACATGCGCACGGGCGTCGCGACGTCGAGGCCGAGCAGCACCGGCTTGTGCAGGTGGATGCCCTGGTCGCCGCCGGTCAGCGAGGTCCATTTGAGCGCGATCTGGGCCACGGCAATCCCGAATCCCAGCGTGACGATGCCGAGGTAATGGCCGCGCAGCCGCGTTGCCGGAAAGCCCAGTACGAGGCTTGCGAGTGCCGCCAGCGACCCGCCGGCGAGCGCGCCGACGAACAGGTCGACGCCGAAACGCTCGTTCAGGATGGCGCTCGAGTACGCGCCGAGTGCCACGAAGCCGCTGTGTCCGAGCGAAATCTGCCCGCTGCGGCCCATCAGCAGATCGAGGCTGACCGCGACGATCGCGAGGATGAAAAGCTCGGAGACGACGAACAGCCAGTAAACCTGGCGTTGTCCCATCACCTGCAGCACGAGCGGCAACAAGGCGCATGCAATGACGAGAAGAATGACGAGCGTGTTTCGCGACACGGGCGGCCCTAGACTTTCTGCACGCTGGCGCGACCGAACAATCCGTCGGGCTTCACGTACAGCACCAGCAGCAGGAGCCCGAAAACGATCGACATCGCGAGTTCGGGTGCGAGGAAAGCGGTGATCAGGTTGACCACCACACCGAGCACGAGACCGCCGATCAATGCGCCGATCAGCGAGCCGAAGCCGCCGAGTATCGCGGCGACGAAGGCGTACACGACGATGGTGTCCATCATGTTCGGCGTGACGGAGGTGGTCGGTGCCGCGAGCATCGCTGCCACCGCCGCAAGCAGGACGCCGATTCCCCACGCCGTTGCCAGCACGCTTCCGACCGGGATGCCCATCAGGCGTGCCGCATAGGGGTTCTCGGTGATCGCCCGCATGCCGAGGCCGAGCTTCGTCGCGCCGAAGAGCGCGGCGAGTGCCACGCACAGCACGAGGAGGACGCCGAGCTGCACGACGTCCTGCGGACGCAGGACGAGCCCGCCGAGAATGACGGGCCGCATGGTGACCGGCGCCGCCATCGGGCGCGGGTTGTAGCCGAACGCGAGCCCGAGGATGCCTTCGAGGAACATGAAGAGACCGAGCGTCACGACGATCTGTGTCAGCACCGGCGCGCCCTGCAGACGCCCGAGAAGGAGCTTCTGCACGACGACGCCGAGCACGAATGCAGCGACGATCGCGCCTGCGAACGCGAGCGCGAACGGGACGTGGAACGACGTGATCAGCACGTACGCCACGTAGGTCGCCGCCATCCCCATCGCCCCGTGCGCGAAATTCACGACGGTGCTTGCGTTGAAGATGACGACGAGCCCCAGTGCCGCGAGCGCGAAAAGACTACCCTGTGCCAGCCCCGCGAGGCAGATCTGGAGGAGATACAGCGTCATGACGACGCGCCGTCATTTCATGGCGGAGCCGTTGAATGCGCTATCGGGGACGATGTCCCATTTGCCGCCCTTCGCCTGCCACAGCAACTGGCAGCAGCTGCCTTCGTGCCGTTGCGGCGAGTAATTGATCTTTCCGGCGATCGTGTCGAAGTCGCGCAGCGTCTCGAGTTGCGCGACGAACGCCTCGCGCGTGATCGGGCCCTTGATTTTCGCAAGACCTGCGTAGGTGACCTGGCCGGCGAGCCAACCCCATGCCGCGTAGATGTCCGGCGGGTGCCCTGGCGCGTACTTGCCCATCGCGTCCGCGAATTCCTTCCAGTGCGCATCCGCACTTCCCGGAGGCGGCAGGAACGCCGTGCAATACGTGCCTTCGAGCGATGCGATCGCGCTGAAGATGCCGCCGTACCCGCACGCCGACGACGTCAGGATGCGGGTCGGGTGATAGTCGAGGCTCGCCATCTGGTTCAGGATCTGCGCGCCCGACGTGGCGATCGTCGCGAGCATCACGACCTTGATCCCCGACGATTTGAGCTTGATGACGGCGCTGCTGAAGTCGACCTGCGACGGGACGTACGGGATCTCGACGTCGATCTTGCCAAGGCCGCTCTTGATCCCCTCCAGGATCGGCTTGCCGAAGCCGTCGTCCTGGTAGATCACGGCGGTCGACTGCCCGGCGAAATGCTTCTTCACGAACGCGGCCATCGTCTTGCCGTCGGTCGTGTAGATCGGCCAGGACGGAAACACGTACTTGAGCCCCGGCTCGTAGAAGATGGGGCTGCCGCTGCCCATCGAGATCAGCGGCACCTCCGCTTCGTTCAGCTTCTTGTACACCGCCGCTGTCGTCGGGCTGCCGATGCTGCCGACGATCGCGAACACGCGATCCTCGTAAACGAGTTTCTTGTCGAGTGACGTCGTCTGCGCGGGCTGATAGCCGTCATCGTAGCTCGTGAGCTGCAGCTTCTTGCCGGCGACGCCGCCGCGCGCATTGACCGCCGCGATGAACGCCTCGAGCCCCCACTTCGACGCGCCGATCGGCGCTTGCGGCCCCGATTGCGCGGCGGTTTGTCCGAGCATGATCGTGTCGCCGGTCACCGTACCGCCCGGCGCCGGAGGGTCGGCGGCGCGACCGCTCGCCGCCAGAAGTGCACCGGCAATGACTGCCGCAACCCGGAAGCTCCATCGACGCGAAATCTGCATGCCGTTCCTCCTGTTAGTGCACGAAAGTCTCACAATGCGGAATGAGCATCTGCAGGATGACTTTAGCACGCGCCTTTCCGCGGCAGCAACCCGGCGATCGACGACATAAGCGCGCGCATTGCGCGCTCGCCGAAGACGCGCGGCTCACGCGTCGCCGCGCACGGGAACGCGATATCATCGGCGGCCGAGGCAACGCCCATCGCGCAGCGCGCACCGACGTCGAGCATGCACAACAACACCCGTTTCGCGGCCGGCCGCCGGCTCGACATCGTCTGCCTCGGACGCTTCGGCGTCGATTTCTACGCCCAGCAGATCGGCGCGCGGCTCGAAGACGTCGCGAGCTTCGCGAAATATCTCGGGGGCTCGTCGGCGAACACCGCCTTCGGGTGCGCGCGGCTCGGCCTGCGGGCCGGCCTCGTCTCGCGTGTCGGCGACGACGCGATGGGGCGCTTCCTGACCGAGACGATCGCCCGCGAAGGCTGCGACGTGAGCCACGTCGGCGTCGATCCGTCGCGGCTCACGGCCGCCGTGGTCCTCGGCATCGAGGACAAGGACACGTTCCCGCTCATCTTCCTGCGCGAGAATTGCGCCGACATGGCGATCGGCGACGCCGAGATCGACGAAGCGTACATCGCAACGTCGCGCGCGCTGCTAATCACCGGCACGCATTTCTCGACCGAATACATCGCCGGCATCAGCAACCGTGCGCTCGACCACGCGCATGCGCACGACGTGCGCACCGTCCTCGACATCGACTACCGGCCGGTGCTGTGGGGACTCACCAAGCGCGGCGACGGCGCGACGCGCTACATCGCCTCGGAAACGGTCACCGCGCACCTGCAGCGGATGCTGCCGCGCTTCGATCTCGTGATCGGCACGATCGAGGAGTTCAACATCGCCGGCGGCAGCGACGACATCATGGCATCGCTTCGCAATGTGCGCGGGTGCACGAAGGCGGTGCTCGTCGTGAAGCGCGGCCCGATCGGCTGCGCGGTGATCGACGGCGCGATTCCCGAATCGCTCGACGCGGCATTCAACGGGACCGGGGTCCGCGTCGAGGTGCTGAACGTGCTCGGTGCGGGCGACGCGTTCTCCGCGGGATTCATGTCGGGATGGGTGCGCGGCGAGGACTACGACGCCTGTGTGCGCTATGCGAACGCATGCGGCGCGCTCGTCGTGTCGCGTCACGGCTGTGCGCCGGCGATGCCTACGCGCGTCGAGCTCGACTACTTTCTTGCCCATGCCGAGCGCATCCCGCGTCCCGATCGCGATGCAGCGCTCACGCGCCTGCACCGCGTCACCGCGCCGCGCACGCGCCGCGACGAGGTGCTCGCGTTCGCGTTCGACCATCGCAACCCGTTCTTCGCGCTGGCGCAGCAGGCAGGCGCGGATGAGGCGCGCATCCCGCGGTTGAAGCAGCTCTTCGTCGACGCCGTGGCGCAGGTCGAGGCGGCCCGCGGCCTGCAGGGCCGCATCGGGATGCTGTGCGACGACCGTTACGGTCAGGATGCGCTCAATGCTGCCACGGGCCGCGGCTGGTGGATCGGACGGCCGGTCGAATTGCCGGGCTCGAATCCGCTCGTGTTCGACCGCGGGCGCTCGGTCGGCACCACGCTCGTGAGCTGGCCGCTGGAGCAGGTCGTCAAGTGCCTCGTGCCGTTTCATCCGGACGACGCGATCGACAACCGCCTCGAGCAGGAAGCGCAGATCCGCACGCTGTACGACGCGGTCCAGGCGAGCGGCCACGAGCTGCTGCTCGAAATCGTGCCGCCGAAGTCGCTGCCCCGCACGCCGGACACGGTGCAGCGCGCGATGAAGCGGCTCTACAACCTGGGCATCTACCCCGAATGGTGGAAGCTCGAGCCGATGGACGCGACACAGTGGAGCGCCATCGACGCGCTGATCGCCGAGCGCGATCCGTACTGCCGCGGCGTGCTGATCCTCGGGCAGAGCGCAGGCGCCGGCGTCCTCGCGAAGGCGTTTCGCGATGCGCGCGGCAGTGCGGCGTGCCGCGGTTTCGCCGTGGGCCGCACGATCTTCGAAGCGCCGTCGGCACGCTGGCTTGCGGGCGACATCGACGATGCCGCGCTCGTGCATGCCGTACGCGCGAGCTTCGAGGTGCTGATCGATGCATGGCAGGAGGCGCGCGCGCCGCTGACCACCGCGCAGAGCTGGTCGCAATGCCGCGCATGAACGACACCCTTCGGCTCACGATTGAAAGTGGGGTCAGAGACGACTTTCCAGGGAGCATCTCGATATGACCGCGGGAGTATCGGGAAAGTCGTCTCTGACCCCACTTTCGGTTCGGCTCACGATGGCGCAGGCGCTCGTGCGCTACCTGGCGGCGCTGCGCGTCGACGCGGACGACGCACGGACCCGGCTCTTTGCCGGTGTGTGGGCGATCTTCGGCCATGGCAACGTCGCCGGTGTCGGCGAGGCGCTTTTCGCCCATCGCGACGTGCTGCCCACCTACCGCGCGCACAACGAGCAGGCGATGGCGCATGCGGCGATCGCGTTCGCCAAGGCGCACATGCGCCGCCGCATGATGGCGTGCACGACGTCGATCGGCCCGGGGGCGACGAATCTCGTCACCGCCGCGGCGCTTGCTCACGCGAACCGCCTGCCGGTGCTGTTCCTTCCCGGCGATATCTTCGTCTCGCGCGCGCCCGATCCGGTGTTGCAGCAGATCGAGGATTTCCAGGACGGCACCGTTTCGGCCAACGACTGCTTCAAGCCCGTCTCGCGCTATTTCGATCGCATCACCCATCCTGCGCAGTTGCTGACCGCGCTGCCGCGCGCCATTCGCGTGCTGACCGATCCGGCCGCGTGCGGACCGGTGACGCTTGCGCTGCCGCAGGACGTGCAGGCGATGGCCTACGACTACCCGGCAAATTTTTTCGAGCCGCCACCGGTGCGCTTCGACGCCATGCCGCCGATCGCATCGCAGATCGATGCCGCCGTTGCATTGCTGCGCGCATCGAAGCGGCCGCTGATCGTCGCCGGGGGCGGCGTGCTCTACGGGCGCGCGAGCGGCGCGCTCAGGAGTTTCGCGGATCGGCACGGGGTGCCGGTGGCCGAAACGCAAGGTGGCAAGGGCGCGCTGCCGTGGGACGACCCGATGCAGCAGGGATCGATCGGCGTCACCGGTTCGCCGGCGGCGAACGGGCTCGCGCAGGAGGCCGACGTCGTGATCGCGCTCGGCTCGCGCCTGCAGGATTTCACGACCGGCTCGCACTCGATGTTCGCGCGTGCGCAACTCGTCTCGATCAACGTCGCGGCATTCGACGCGCACAAATGGCGAGGGCTCGCGGTGCGCGCGGATGCCGGCGAGACGCTCGTCGCGTTGTCCCGCGCGCTGGACGCCTGGCGGGCGGAACCGGCATGGACGTCGCGCGCTGTCGAAGGCGGCCGCGCATGGCGCGCCGACATCGCGCGGATCACCGGCCGGCGTGACATCGCGTTGCCGTACGAAGGCGACGTCATCGGCGCGGTACAGCGCTCGGCCGCCGATTCGACGACGCACGACATCGTCGTGTGCGCCGCGGGCTCGCTGCCCGGTGAACTGCACAAGCTCTGGCGCACGGCGACGCCCGGCGGGTATCACGTCGAGTACGGCTACTCGTGCATGGGCTACGAGATCGCGGGCGGGCTCGGCGTCAAAATGGCGCATCCCGAGCGCGAGGTCGTCGTGATGGTCGGCGACGGCAGCTACCTGATGCTGAATTCCGAAATCGCGACATCGGTGATGCTCGGGCTGAAGCTCGTCGTCGTCGTGCTCGACAATCGTGGCTTCGGCTGCATCAACCGGCTGCAGCAGGCGTGCGGCGGCGCGCCGTTCAACAACCTGCTCGACGATTGCATCCGCGCGGCGCCGGAGCCGCCGAAGGTCGATTTCGCCGCACACGCCATGGCGCTCGGCGCGCGTGCGGAAAACGTCGTGGACATCGCCGGGCTCGAGCAGGCGCTTGCGCGGGCGCGCGCATCCGACCGCACGTATGTCATTGCGATCGAGACCGATCCGGATCGCGTCACGGAGGAAGGCGGCTGGTGGTGGGACGTGGCGGTCCCCGAGGTGTCGCCGCGCGAGAAGGTGCGCAAGGCGCGCGCACGCTACGAGCAGGACCGGAAGGAGCAGCGGCCATGAGCGGCGCGGGGCCGTCCCAAGCCGCGAATTGCACCCCCAACGGGGGCAGCGCAGCGGCCGAATTGGCAAATGAGGCCGCAAGCGTGGGGGGACCATGACCGGCGCCGGGCAGCGCACGGCGCGCGAGCCAAGGGAACTGGATGTGCGGATCGGCATCAATCCGATTTCCTGGAGCAACGACGATCTGCCGTCGCTCGGCGGCGAGACGCCGCTCGAGGTGGCGCTCACCGAAGGCGCGGCCATCGGCTACGAAGGATTCGAGCTCGGCAACAAGTTTCCGCGCGAGCCGCAGGCGCTGCGTGGCGTGCTCGAGCCGCACGGCCTGGCGCTCGTTTCCGGCTGGTATTCGGGGCGCCTTGCGCAGCGCTCGGCCGACGACGAAATCGCCGCGGTGGGGTCGCACCTGACGCTCCTCTCCGAGGGCGGCGCGAAGGTCATGGTGTACGGCGAAGTCGCCGACAGCATTCAGGGGGCGAGCGTGCCGCTGTACAAGCGGCCGCGGTTCACGCATGCAGGTCAATGGCGCGAATACGGCAGGCGGGTGAGCGAGTTCGCACGCCACACGCTCGAGCGCGGCGTTCGTCTCGCGTATCACCATCACATGGGTGCGTACGTGCAGGCGCCGGAGGATGTCGACCGGCTCATGGAAAACACCGGCGATGAAGTGGGCCTTCTGTTCGACAGCGGCCACATGACGTTCGCCGGCGGCGACGCGGTGGCGATGCTCGAGCGCCATGTCGCCCGCGTGTGTCACGTCCACTGCAAGGACGTGCGGCCACAGGTCATCGGGCTTGCCCGCAATCGCGACTGGAGCTTTCTCGAAGCCGTCATCAACGGTGCGTTCACCGTGCCCGGCGACGGAGCGGTCGATTTCTCCGCCTTGATCGACATTCTGCGGCGTAATGGTTATCGCGGATGGCTCGTCGTCGAAGCCGAGCAGGATCCTGCGGTCGCACCCGCGTATCGTTACGCGCAGATGGGCTATCGCCATCTGTCGACGCTGGTGGGCGCCGCTCTCCGGGAGGCGAATCGGTCATGAGCCTGATCGTGAAGGCGCGACGCGAGGGTCGCGACATCGTGCGCGTGACGCCGCAGTCGGCGGGCTGGCGCTACGTCGGCTTTTCCGCGCACCGGCTTCGCGATGGCGAAACACTCGCCATCGATCAGCCGCGAGACGAGCTTTGCATCGTCGTGCTCGGCGGCATCGTCGGCGTGCGCCAGCACGACGGCGCACGCTGGCCGCGGATCGGTGCGCGCCGCGACGTGTTCGACGACGCCGCGCCCTACGCCGTTTATCTGCCGCAAGGCCGCGACGTCGACGTCGTTGCGCATGGCGACGCGCAGATCGCAGTCGCGAGTGCGCCGGGACCGGGCAATGCGCCCGCGCGTCTGATCGAGCCTGCGCAGATGCAGCGTTCGGTGCGCGGCAGCGGACTCAACACGCGCTACGTGTGCGACATCCTGCCGCAGAGCGAGCCGGCGTCGCATCTGCTCGTCGTCGAGGTGCGCACGCCGGGCGGGCATTCGTCGAGCTATCCGCCGCACAAGCACGACTCGGACAACCTGCCGCTGGAGAGCGCGCTCGAGGAGACGTACTACCATCGGCTGAACCCCGCGCAGGGCTTCGCCTTCCAGCGCGTGTACACCGACGATCGCGCACTCGACGAGGCGCTCGCCGTCGAGGACCACGACGTCGTCATGGTGCCGCGCGGCTATCATCCGGTCGTCGTGCCGTACGGCTATGAATCGTACTATCTGAACGTGATGGCGGGCCCGACGCGCGAATGGCATTTCAGGAACGATCCCGCCCACGAATGGATGCTTGCACCCGGAGCCATCAAATGATCGACGTCGCACTGTTCGGAGCCGGACGCATCGGCAACATTCACGCCGGCAACGTTGCGCGCCAGCCCGGCGTCCGGCTGCACCATGTCGTCGACGTCGACCGTGCCGCGGCGCAGGCGCTGGCGCAGCAGTACGGCGCCGAGGTGCCGGATGCCGAGCGCGCATTTGCCGATCCGGCGATCGCCGCGGTCGTCATCGCATCGTCCACCGATACGCATGCCGACCTGATCCTGCGCGCCGCGAAGGCGAAAAAGGCGATCTTCTGCGAGAAGCCCGTCGATCTGTCGCTCGAGCGCGCACGCGTCTGCGCCGAAGCGGTTCGGGCGGCGGGGGTGCCGTGCATGATCGGCTTCCAACGCCGCTACGATCCGACGTTCGCGTCGCTCAAGGCAAGGATCGACGAGGGCGAGATCGGCGAGCCCGAAATGCTCGTCGTCACGAGCCGTGACCCCGGCGCGCCGCCGGTGGATTACATCAAGCGCTCGGGCGACATCTTCAAGGACATGCTGATCCACGACTTCGACATCTTCCGCTGGATTCTCGGCGACGAGGCGGCGAGCGTCTACGCGACGGGTAGCTGTCTCACCGATCCGGCCATCGAAGGCGCAGGCGACATCGATGCGACCGCGGTGACGATCCGCACGCGACGCGGACGCCTCGCGCAGATCAACACGATCCGCCGCGCGGCGTACGGCTACGACCAGCGCTTCGAGGTGATCGGTGCCAGGGGCATGCTGCAGGCCGGTAACCACCGCCCGACGGAAGTCGTGCTGTGGTCGTCCGGCGCGATCACCGCGGACAAGCCCGAACACTTCTTCCTCGAGCGCTATCGCGCCGCGTACGCGGCCGAGATGGCGCATTTCTTCGACGTGGTCGGCGGCCGCGCGAGGCCGCGCACGTCGATCGACGATGGCGTCGCGGCGCTGGCACTGGCGGAAGCGGCGACGACATCGTGGCGCGAGAAGCGCATCGTCGAGCTTTGAATTCACCGACATGACCAATCCACGATTGCGAATCGGCATTGCCGGCCTCGGCCGCATGGGCCGGCGCCACGCCGAGAACCTCGCGCACAAGGTCCCGCAGAGCGAGCTCGTCGCCGCCTGCAGTCCCGTGCCCGACGAGCTCGAATGGGCGAAGCACGAGCTCGGCGTGGCGCAGTGCTACACCGACTACACGCAGATGCTTGCCCGGGCAGAAATCGACGCCGTGTTCATCGTCACGCCGACGACGCTGCATGCGCAACAGATCGTCGAGGCGCTGCGCGCCCGCAAGCACGTGTTCTCCGAAAAACCGCTGTCGCTCGACGTCGCCGAGTGCCGCCGCGTCGAGGCCGAAGCGGCGCTCTCGCCGGACCTCAAGGTGATGATCGGCTTCGTGCGGCGCTTCGATGCAAGCTATCGCCACGCGCACGCGTATGTCCGCGACGGGCGCATCGGCCGGCCGCTGATGGTGCGCTCGCACACGCTCGACCAGGACGATCCCGGCGGCTTCTTCGTCCGCTATTCGCAGGCGAGCGGCGGCATCTTCGTCGACATGAGCGTGCACGACATCGACGCCGCGCGCTGGCTGCTTGGCGTGTCCGACGTGGCGCGCGTGTTCTCGACCGGTCTCGTTGGCGTGCATGAGGGGTTGCGCGAATGGAACGACGTGGACAACGGCGTCGCGACCTGCGAATTCGTCACCGGCGAGATCGCGACCATCCACGCGTCGCGCACGATGGCGCACGGCTTCGAGTGCATCACCGAAGTGATCGGCACCAAGGGACGCATCACCGTCGGCGGCGACGCGCGGCGCGACCATGTCGTGGTCTCCGATGTCCACGGTGTGCGGCATGAATGCACGCCGACCTTCTACGAGCGCTTCGAGGATGCCTTCCTGCGCGAAGACAGCGAATTCGTGCAGGCGGTGATCGAGGATCGGCCACCGCCGCTCACGCTGCGCGACGCAACCGAGGCGACCCGCATCGCCCTGGCAATGCGCCAGTCGCTGCTCGAGCGGCGCATCGTGTCGCTGTAGGCCGATTTGGCTAGCGACGAGCGCTACGCATTCGCGCAGGCCGTCGCCCGGCATGCGGGTGCGCTGGCGCTCGAGTACTGGCAGAACCGCGAGCGGCTGACCGTCGAGCTCAAAGGTCCGCAGGACTTCGTGAGCCGTGCCGACCGGGACGTCGAGGCGTTGATTCACCGGGAACTCGGCACTGCGTTTCCCGACGATCGCTTCCTCGGCGAGGAAACCGCAGCGCAGTTCACCGGCCCGATCGATCGCTGCTGGGTGGTCGATCCCATCGACGGCACGCACAACTTCCTGCGCGGCATCGCCTACTGGAACGTCGCAATCGCGTATGTCGAAGAGGGCGAGGCGCAGATCGGCGTGGTGTTCGATCCGGTCAGCGGGAAGCTGTACCACGCCGCCCGCGGCGCCGGCGCATGGTGCGATGACGCGCCGGGCACGGCGCGGCTGCAGGTCGCTGCAACGCACGAGCTCGCGGGCGCGTACGTGGCGCTCGGCCATCACGATCGCGCACCCGATGCGCGCTATCTCGAGATCCGGCGGCGGATGATGGAAAGCGGCGTCGCGATGCGCAACTTCGGCTCGGCGGCGCTGCAGCTCGCGCACGTGGCCGCCGGGCATCTCGACGGCTTCGTCGAGCTGCAGATTTCGGTCTGGGACGCGATCGGGGGATTGGTGCTCGTCGACGAGGCGGGCGGCCACGTGGCGCCGTTCAAGCCGGCCACGCCCACCGCCAAGGCGGCCTGCCTTGCCTGCGCGCCGGGCATTGCGCCGGGCCTCCGCGCGATCGTCGGAATTTAGCTGCCGCCCGCTACTTCTTCGCGAAGTCGCCCGCGTACGCGAACGCGATATCGGCCGGGATCACGTATTTGCGCAACGCAACGGTCGCCGACTCGGGTGTCACCGCGGCGATCGCCGCGTCGATCCGCTCCGATTCGGCCCACGTGCGGCCGAGGAACTCCTGGCCGACGAGCGCGCCGGTAAGTGCCGAGTCCTGCGCACGCGTGATGCGGCGCTCCTCGAGCAGCGCCTTCGTGGCCGCGCCGATCTCCTGCGCGTTGAAACCGGCGTCGCGGGCGCGGGCGATTTCCTCGGCGGTGGCGCTTTGCACGTTGCGCAGATTCTGCGGCGCGAAGATCGCATAGACGACGAGCGTGCTGTTCGGATCGATCGACGCGGGCTGGAGCACGGTGCCGACCGAGTACGAGAGGCCGCCCTTGACTCGCACGCGCTGGAACATCCGCGAATCGCTGTCACCGCCGAGCACGCGATTGGCAACGAGCAGCGATGCATAGTCGGGCGCCTGATCCGTGAGCGGCATCGAAAGGCGCCCGAACATCGCCGCGTTCGCCTTGTCGGGCGTGTCGAACGTCATTGGCGCCGTCTTCGTCGGATAGAAAGGCTGCGGCACGCGCTCGTAGGCCGTCGCGCTCCTGAATCCGCCGAAGAGCTGCTCGAGGAGCGGCCGGACCGTTGCCACGTCGAAATCGCCGACGATCGCCATTTCGGCATGCGAAGCGCCGTAGAACTTCGCGTAGAACGCCTTCACTGCCTCGAGGCCGGTGGCGCGTACGCGTGCGATTTCCTCGTCGATCGTCGGCGTGTAGCGGACGTCGTCGGGAGGATAAGGATTGCCTGCGCGGGCGGCGGCGCGGCGGGCGATCGAGCTCGGGTCGGTGCGCGCCTGCTCGAGCCGGGTCAACAACTCGCTCTTCAGTTGCGCGAATTCGGACGGGGAGAACGCCGGCTCGCGCAGTGCTTCGGCAGCGAGCCGCAACACGTCGGGTACGCTCATGCGCACGGTGGTTGCGCCGACGCTCACGGTTGCGCCGCCGCCGCCGATGTCGAGCTTCGCGCGGAGCTTGTCGAGCGCATCCTGGAACGCCTGCCGATCGTGCTTCGTGGTGCCGCGATCGAGCATCTCGGCGGTGAGGCTCGACACCGGCGTGCTGTTCGCGAGCGACTTGACGTCGCCGACGTCGAGGCGGATTTCGAGCTGTGCCGTTTCGCCGCGCGTCTTCTTCGGCAAAAGCGCGACCTTCATCCCATTCGACAGCGCGAAGCGCTGCGTGCGCGCCTCGAGGTTGGCGGGCGTAGGATCGAATGCTTCGCCCGCCGCAACGGCCGGCTCGCCCTTGTAATTTCGCACCAGCGCCGGGATGTTGACGGCAGCGGCGAGCGGCGCGCGATCGGGTTTCGCCTCGGGCAGGAACAGGCCCAGCGTCAGGTTCGACGCTTTCAGGTATTCGGTGGCGACGCGCGTGACATCGGCCGGCTTCAATTCGCGCCAGCGATCGCGGTGGATGAAGAAGAGCCGCCAGTCGCCCTCGGCGATCGAATCGGCAAGCGCCACCGCCATCTGTTGCGGGTCGTTGATCGTGTCGTCGAAATCCTTCTGCGCCTTGATCTTCACCCGCTCGAGCTCGGCCTCCGTGACCGGATGCGCGGCGACGTCGTAGAGCGTGGCGAGCATCGTGTCGCGCGCCGCGTCGATCGACTGGTCGGGCGGCACCTGCGCCCAGAAGATCACGAAACCCGCGTCGTGCAGCGCGAACATCCAGTTCTCGACGGACGACGCCTTCTTGCCCTCGACGAGCGCCTTGTAGAGGCGTCCGGCCGGCTCGACCGTCATGATCTCGGCGAGTGCTTCGAATGCCGTCGCGTCGGGATTCGCGCCCTGCGGCAGGTGGAAGAGCGCGCCGATCCATTGCGCGCTCGCCACGCGGCGCACCGTCACGATGCGCTCGCCATCCTGCACCGGCTCGACCGTGTAGAACTTCGGCAACACGCGCGTCGGCTTCGCGATCGCTCCGAACGACTTCGCGATGGCGGCGAGCGTCGCGTCGCGATCGAACTTGCCGGCGACGGTCAGCACCGCGTTGTCGGGCT
Organism: Casimicrobiaceae bacterium; assembly: GCA_035705655.1. Lineage (GTDB taxonomy): Bacteria > Pseudomonadota > Gammaproteobacteria > Burkholderiales > Casimicrobiaceae > VBCG01. Next base: position 3,455 of record DASSVX010000017.1, on the reverse strand, counting down.
GGTAATACTTCGCGTAGAACGCGCGCAGCTTCTCGAACGGCACGTTCTCGATGTCGGAGCGCGCCCCGATCGTCGGCTTGCCGTAGTTGTGCCAGTCGAACGCCGTTCCCGCCATCCGCTTCCAGAGCACTTGCTGCGGCTTGTTCTCGCCGCTTTCGTACTCGTTGCGCACGACGGTCATCTCGGAGTCGAGATCCGCCTTGCTGAACGTCGAGCGCGTCATGCGCTCGGACTCCATCATCAGCACCCAGTCGAGCGATGCCGCCGACGCGGTGAACGTCTCGAAATAGGTCGTGCGGTCGTACGACGTGTTGCCGTTGAATTCCATGCCGCGCCGGCCGAGCTCGGCGAACACGCTCGGCACCGACGGCGTGCCCTTGAACAGCATGTGCTCCAGCAGGTGCGCCATGCCCGTCTCGCCGTAGTCCTCCATGCGCGAGCCGACCTTGTAGGTGACGTCGACGGTCGTCGTGGGCTTGGTCGCGTCGGGGAACAGCAGGATGGTGAGTCCGTTCGACAGCCTGTACTCGTCGACACCCTCGACGCTGGGCCCCTGCGTGACGCCCGCAGGCAGCGCCGCGACGACGGTCGCGGGAAGCAAGGCAAGAAGGAGAACGAACCGGCGGATCGTCGGCAGGATCATGGGCTGGGTAGGGAAGGCGGCGGAGGGCGCAGGATGCGTCGATGGGACAGCGGCTGGGCGCCAAAAGTGCCGAAGCGTAGCGCATGCGGCTCCGGACGCCCGGCGCCGTGCGCCTCGGGTTTTCCGTGGCCTACCGTCCGGCGCTGGATTGACGTTTACGTAAACGTCATGTAGCGTCTGCCCCGACACCGGGTCGCCACGGGCGCAACCGGCGCCGGGCTCGAGCCGCGCGCGCGGCGCTTCCGGTAAGCTTTCCCAACGCCTCGCGCCCCGCAGCGACCCGCTTTTCATCGAGGTTCGCGATGACCGACCTTTCCACGCACCAGACGCTCGTTTACACGCCGCGGTCGAAGGTGCGTTTCGTCACGGCGGCGAGCCTCTTCGACGGCCACGACGCGTCGATCAACATCATGCGGCGCATCCTGCAGGCGAGCGGCTGCGAGGTGATCCATCTCGGTCACAACCGGTCGGTCGAGGAGATCGTCACCTGCGCGATCGAGGAGGATGCCCACGGCATCGCGGTCTCGTCGTACCAGGGCGGCCATGTCGAGTTCTTCACTTACATGCTCGATCTTTTGCGCGAGCGCGGCGCGGGCCACATCAAGGTCTTCGGCGGCGGCGGTGGCGTCATCGTGCCCGCGGAGATCGAGGCGCTGCACGCGTATGGCGTGACGCGGATCTTTTCGCCGGAGGACGGGCAGAAGCTCGGGCTGCAGGGGATGATCAACGAAATCGTCGCCGCGGCCGATGTCGACCTGACGCAGCGGATGCCGGCGTCCGTCGACGACCTTCGCACCGGCGACCGCTTTGCCCGTGCAGGTGCGCTCGCCCGCGCGATCACCGCGCTCGAAGCGGGCGTTGCACCGCCGGCATTCCGGGAGGCGATACGCGCGGCGGCCGCTCATGCAAAGACGCCCGTGCTCGGCATCACCGGCACCGGCGGCGCCGGCAAGAGCTCGTTGACCGACGAGCTCGTGCGCCGTTTCCGGCTCGACCAGCGCGATTGCACGCGCATCGCCATCCTGTCGATCGATCCGTCGCGGCGCAAGTCCGGCGGCGCGCTGCTTGGCGACCGCATTCGCATGAATGCGATCGGGACGCCGGACATCTACATGCGCTCGCTCGCCACGCGTGGCGCCGGCAGCGAGATTTCGAACGCGCTGCCGGATGCGATCGCGGCATGCAGGACGGCCGGGTTCGACCTCGTCGTCGTCGAGACGTCCGGCATCGGCCAGGGTGACGCGGCGATCGTGCCGCACGTCGACGTGTCGGTCTACGTGATGACACCCGAGTTCGGCGCGGCGTCGCAGCTCGAGAAGATCGACATGCTGGACTTCGCGGATTTCGTCGCCATCAACAAGTTCGACCGCAAGGGCGGGGAGGATGCGCTGCGCGACGTGCGCAAGCAGTACCAGCGCAACCGTTCGCTCTTCAGCGTCGCGCCCGACGCGATGCCGGTATACGGGACGATCGCGTCGCGCTTCAACGACGACGGCGTCACCGCGCTCTACCAGGCGATCGCGGCACGCCTCGCCGAGCACGGCCTCGCGCTCGACAAGGGCGCGCTTGCGCCAGCGCCGACGCGCGTTTCGACGCAGCGGCAGACGATCATTCCGCCGCCGCGCACGCGCTATCTTGCCGAGATCGCCGAGACGGTCCGCGGCTACCACGACCGCGCGCTCCGCCAGTCACGCATCGCGCGCGAGCGTCAGCAGTTGCGGGCCGTGAAGGCGATGCTGCAAACCAAAGCAGGGGCGGAGACGACTTCCGGTGAAGCGTCGCCGAAAGTCGTCGTTGACCCTGCTTCGGCGGCGGCGCTCGACACGCTCATCGCAGAGCGGGAAGCGGCGCTCGACGTGCGCGCGCGGAAGCTTCTCGACATGTGGCCGCGCACGAAGGCCGCGTACGCCGGCGACGAATACGTCGTGAAGATCCGCGACCGCGAGATCCGCACCGCGCTCAACACGACGTCGCTGTCGGGCACGAAGGTGCGCAAGGTCGCGCTGCCGCGCTACGAAGACGACGGCGAGATCCTGCGCTGGCAGTTGACGGAGAACGTGCCGGGCAGCTTTCCGTTCACCGCGGGCGTCTTCGCGTTCAAGCGCGAGAACGAGGACCCGACGCGGATGTTCGCCGGCGAAGGCGACGCGTTCCGCACGAACCGCCGCTTCCACCTGGTCGCCGATGGCATGCCGGCCAAGCGCCTGTCGACCGCGTTCGATTCGGTGACGCTCTATGGCAACGACCCCGACAAGCGTCCGGACATCTACGGCAAGGTCGGCAACTCGGGCGTGTCGATCGCGACGCTCGACGACATGAAGGTGCTGTATTCCGGCTTCGACCTTTGCGCGCCGAACACGTCGGTGTCGATGACGATCAACGGTCCCGCGCCGACGATCCTCGCGTTCTTCCTCAACACGGCGATCGACCAGAAGCTGACGGACTTCCGCGACGAGCACGGCCGCGAGCCGTCCGACGCCGAGGCCGCCGAGCTGCGCGAGTGGGTGCTGCGCAACGTCCGCGGCACGGTGCAGGCCGACATCCTCAAGGAAGACCAGGGGCAGAACACCTGCATCTTCTCGACCGAGTTCTCGCTGAAGGTGATGGGCGACATCCAGGAGTACTTCATCGATCACGATGTGAAGAACTTCTACTCGGTATCGATTTCCGGGTATCACATCGCCGAGGCGGGTGCGAACCCGATCTCGCAATTGGCCTTCACCCTGGCCAATGGATTCACGTTCGTCGAGGCCTATCTCGCGCGCGGCATGCGGATCGACGACTTCGCGCCCAATCTTTCCTTCTTCTTCTC
>DASSVX010000016.1:0-7585 GCA_035705655.1 Casimicrobiaceae bacterium | reverse complement strand
AGGCGGCGCTGGCGCCGACGTTCGCCGAATTCGGGAAGAAATTCGGGCAGGAGAACATCGACCGGATCCGCAACTACAAGTAGCCGCTGCTCGCGCCGGGCGTCGGCACGACCTCGAAAGGCGAATGGCAATGACGGCAATACCGCCTTCGGCGCGCCTGTGGCAGCTCGCCACCGGCCATTTCCTGCCGCGCTGTCTGCATGTCGTCGCGGAGCTCGGCGTCGCCGATTATCTTGGCGACACACCGGCAACGGCGGAAGCGCTCGCCGCTGCAGCCGGCGCGAACGCGGATGCGCTCGAGCGAATGCTGCGGCTGCTCGCCGTGGCGGGCATTTTCGAAGCGCGCGCGACCTTGTGGACGCACACCGAACTGTCGCGGCTGCTGCGCAGCGACCATCCGCAATCGATGCGCCCGTTCGTGCGCATGATCGGCGGTCGCATGCAATGGACGGCCGCGGGGGAACTCGAGTACGCGGGGCGCACCGGCGAGGCCGCGATCGAGAAGCTCGTAAGCGGCGGATTGTGGGCGTACTTCCGCGATCACCCGGAGGAAGCGCGGATCTTCGACGCGGCAATGACGGGGAAAGCGGTCGCGGAGATCCGCGCGCTTCTGCCGGCGTTCGATTTCTCGCGCTATGGCGTGATCGCCGACGTGGGCGGCGGGCGCGGGCACGTCCTGCGCGCCGTCCTCGATGCGGCGCCGGGTGCGCAGGGCGTACTGTTCGATCAGCCGTCCGTCGTCGGCGCGCTTGCGCCCTCCGCGCGGATGACGTTTCGCGGCGGCGATTTCTTCAAGGACCCGCTGCCCGAAGCCGACGCCTACCTGCTGAGCAACGTCCTGCACGATTGGGCCGACCGCGAAGCGGAGCGCATCCTGCGCGCCGTGAGGCGCTCCGCGCCGCGCCATGCGGAAGTTCTCGTGCTCGAATCGCCGCTTCCGGAAGGTGGCGAAGCGCATCACGCCAAGGTGCTCGACATCGTCATGCTGGCGCTGACCGGCGGCCGCGAACGCACGCAGCGCGAATATCAGGCGTTGTTCGAAGCTGCCGGATTTCGCCTGGATCGCGTCGTCGCGACGGCCGGCCCGTTCTCGGTGATCGTCGGCGTGCCGGCCTGACGCCGGATCAGCGGTAGCCGAAGAAATTCGGCAGCCCCGACGACAGCACCGGAAACAGCGACAGCAGCGCCAGCACGACGAGCTGCGCCCACAGAAACGGCCACAGCTCCTTGACGAGCCGCGCGAGCGGCACGCGTGCGACGATCGACGTCACGAACAGCAATCCACCCACCGGTGGCGTGATCATCCCCATTGTCAGGTTGACGATCACGACGATGCCGAACTGCAGGTCGTCGATGTGGAGCGCATGCGCGATCGGGGCGAGGATCGGCACCAGCACGACGATGCCGGGCAGCGGCTCGATGAAGATGCCGAACACGAGCAGCAGCACGTTGACGGCGAGCAGGAATGCGAGCGGCGGCAACTGCATGCCGACGATCCAGTCGGTCAGGTCCTGCGGCACGCGCGACACCGTGAGCACCCACGCGAACGCCGCCGACATGCCGACGATCAAAAGCACCGACGCCGTCATCAGCGCCGAGCGCGCGAGAATCGCCGGCACCATCCGCCATTGCAGTGTCCGATAGATGACGCGGCCGGCGAAGAGCGCGTAGAACACGGCGACGACCGACGCCTCGGTGGGCGTGAACGCACCGGACGCGATGCCGCCGAGGATCAGCACGGGCAGCACCAGCGCGGGCAGCGCGCGCCAGGTGTTGCGCACGTACTCGCGCCACCCGAGGCGCTCGGCGGCGCCGCGATAGTTGCGGCGCACCGAAATCACATGGTTGATCGCCGCCATCGCCGCGGCGATCAGGATGCCGGGCACGACGCCGGCGATCAGCAAGCCCACCAGGTTCACGTCCGGATACGCGAGCGCGTAGATGATGACGCTGATCGACGGCGGGATGATGGGTCCGAGAATCGACGTCGCCGACGTCAGCGCGGCCGCATAGCCGGCGTCGTAGCCATCGTCTCGCATCATGCGGATCATGATGGCGCCGGGACCCGCCGCATCGGCGAGCGCCGAGCCGGAGATGCCGGAGAAGAAGGTCAGCGTCAGGATGTTCGTGTGCCCGAGGCCGCCGCGAAAGCGCCCGACGAACTGCGAGGCGAAGCGCAGCAGCACCGCGGAGAGCTCACCGCCGGTCATCAGCTCGGCGGTCAGGATGAAGAACGGCACCGCTTCGAGCGCGAAGAGATCGATGCCGGAGAAGATGTACTTGGGCAGCGCGACGAGCGGCACGTGCTGCCACAGCATCGCGGCGAGCGTGCCGCCACCGAGCGCGAAGGCGACCGGAACGCCGAGTGCCAGCAGCAACGCGCAGGCGACGAAAAGAATCGTCACCATCCGCGCGCTCGCGTGTCAGAGTTTCGCGGCGTCCGCATCGAATTCGCCGTCGCCGAGCAGCTCGCGCCGCGCGACGTAGCCGTGCGCCATCAGCGCGAGATGCACGAGCAGCAGTGCCGACCCGATCGGCATCGCGAGATAGACGGCCCCGATCGGAACTTCGAGCACCGGCGTCGTCTGCGCCCAGGTGAGGCTCGCGTAGCGGATGCCGACAACGATCATCACGCAGAAGAACACCGCGAGCAGCGTCAGGATGACGCCACGAATGGCGGGTGCGGCGCGCGGCGACACATGCTCCAGCGTGTCGATGCCGATGTGCCCGCCGTAACGCAGCACCGGACCAGCGCCGATGAACGTGAGCCACACCATCGCGTAGCGCGACGCCTCCTCGGCCCACAGGATCGAATGGTCGGTGAGGAAGCGCAGCGCGACGTTCGCGAACACCATGATCGCCATCGCCGCGAGCAGCACGATGACGAGCACGCGGTTGACGGCGAGGAGGCGGCGGTCGAAGGACGCAAGCATCGGAGGCGATCGGATCGAGGCGGCGGATTCTCGCACGCTGGCGCGTCGCGACGGCTGCTGCGGTGATCGCCACTATAATCGGCGCTCGTCGATCGAACGCGAGGACGCCGGCACGTGACTCCATCCGCGGCATCGAGCCGCCCGCTCGCCGGCATTCGCGTCCTCGAAATGGGTGCGCTGATCGCCGGTCCCTTCTGCGCGAAGATTCTCGCCGAATTCGGCGCCGACGTCGTGAAGCTCGAGCCGCCCGGCAGCGGCGATCCGCTGCGCAACTGGCGCTACGTCGAGAACGGCACGTCGCTGTGGTGGCACGTGCAGTCGCGCAACAAGCGCTCGGTGGCGGTCGACCTGCGCACGCCCGACGGTCAGGCGATCGCCCGCGCGCTTGCGCTTCGCGCCGACATCCTGGTCGAGAATTTTCGCCCGGGCACGCTCGAAGGCTGGAACCTGGCGTACGAATCGCTCGCCGCCGCGAACCCGGGGCTCGTCATGGTGCGCATCTCGGGTTATGGCCAGACGGGACCGTATCGAGAACGTCCCGGCTTCGGCGTGATCGGCGAAGCCGTCGGGGGTCTGCGCCACGTGACGGGAACGCCCGACCGGCCACCGTCGCGCGTCGGCGTGTCGATCGGCGACACGCTGTCCGCACTCTACGGCGTGATCGGCGCGATGATGGCGCTCGAATCACGACGAAGCACCGGCCGCGGTCAGGTCGTCGACGTCGCGCTGTACGAAGCGGTTTTCTCGGTGATGGAATCGATGCTGCCCGAATTCGATCGCTTCGGCGCCGTGCGCGAGCGTACGGGATCGATCCTCCCCGGCATTGCGCCGACGTCGGCGTACCGCTGCGCGGACGCGAGCTTCGTGCTGATCGCCGCGAACGGCGACTCCATCTTCCAGCGCCTTTGCCGTGCGATCGGCCGCGACGATCTCGCGTCCGATCCGTCGCTCGCGCACAACGACGGACGCGCGGCGCGCCAGCAATGGCTCGACGGTGAGATCGAGCAATGGACGGTGCGTCGCGCGCCGGAAGAGGTGGTCGCCGTCATGCAGACGGCCGACGTGCCCGCATCGAAGATCTACACGATTCGCGACATCGTCGCCGACGCACAATTCGCGGCGCGCGAGATGATCCGCGACGTGCGACTCCACGACGGCTCGCGTCTCGCCGTGCCCGGTGTCGTGCCGAAGCTGTCGCAGACACCCGGCGGCTTCGATGGCGGCGGCCCTCGCCTCGGTGAGCACACCGACGCCGTGCTGCGCGACCTCGGCTACGATGCCGACGCGATTGCCGATCTGCGCCGGCGCCGCGTAATCGACTGATTCAATCTATATTGCCTCGCGGTGCGCGATACGCAGGCTCACGAACGCGCCAAGCGATGCGACGGCGATCGTCAATGCCATCGGACGCGTGGTGCCATCGAGCGTGAGCCCGACGACGAGCGCCGCCGTCGACGCGACGACGAACTGGCAGAACGCGAGCAGCGACGAGGCGCTGCCGGCAATTTGCGGAAACGGCGTCAGCGCACCGGCCGTGGCGGCCGGCATCGTCAGCGTGAACGTCACCATGAATGCGAACATCGGCACGACTACGGCGAGCGGATGCGTGACGCCGAGCAGTGCGGGCGCCCCGATCGCCAATCCTGCAGCGAGCATCAGCGCGGTACCGAGGCGGAGCTGGCGCGCAATGCCGATGCGCCGCACGAGCCGGCTGCCGACGGTGGCGCCTGTGATGTTGCCGAGCATCACGGTGCCGAACATGACGCCGAAGCCCTGCTCGCCCTTGCCCATCACCGATACGAACACGAACGCGCTGCCGGCCAGGAATGCAAACAGTCCGCTGAATCCGAATGCGGCGACCAGCATGAAGCCGACGTAGCTGCGCGAGCGCAGCAGCCGCCGGTAGTTGGCGGCGATCACGGCCGGCGCCGTGGCGCGCGCATCGGGACGCGCGAGCGTCTCGGGCAGCACCTTGTACACGCAGCACCAAAGAATGGCGCCGTAGAGCGCGACCAGCACGAAGTTCGACTGCCAGCCGAGCCACACGTGCAGATTGCTGCCGATGAGCGGCGCAACGACGGGGGCGATGCCGAGCACGACCCCCATCAGCGACAGGATGTGCGCCGCCTTGTCGCCGCCGTAGAGATCGCGCACGACGGCCCGTGGCACGACTGCGATCGAAGCCATCGACAGCGCCTGCACCAGCCGCCCGGCGATCAGCACGGTCACATTGCGCGACAGCGCACAGAGGATCGAGGCGATCACGAACACGACGAGGCTCGCAAGGAGGACGGGGCGGCGTCCGAAGCGGTCGGACAGCGGCCCCGCGAAAAGCTGTGCCACGCCCCAGCCGTACATGTACACCGACAGCGTGAGCTGAACCTCGGCGGTCGTCGCGCCGAGCGCGTGCGTCATCGACGGCATCGACGCCAGGTAGACGTCCATCGCGAACGGCGCGGTAGCGATCAGCGCGCCGAGCAGCAGCGGCATCGCCGCGGAGTCGGTTTTCAACGCGAAGGCCGTGGCGCGGCGCAAATCGGGGTCAGAGCCGTAATATTAGACGCGTGCGTTGCGTCGAATATTACGGCTCTGACCCCGACTTCAAATGCAGCGGCCGCCGTCGACTTCCATGCACGTGCCGGTGATGAACGCCGCCTCGTCGGACGCGAAGAACACCGCCGCCGTCGCGACGTCGGAGGGCTGCGACAGGCGCCCGAGCGGAATCGTCGCGATGAACTGCGCGCGCTTCTGCGGCGTGTCCTCGCCCATGAAATCGGCGAGCATGGCCGTTTCTCCGGCGACCGGGTTGATGATGTTGACGCGGATGTTGTGCGGCGCAAGCTCGGCCGCCATCGAGCGCGACGTCACGATCGCCGCGCCCTTGCTGCCGTTGTACCAGGTGAGCCCCGGCCGCGGGCGCACGCCGGCGGTCGACGCGATCGTTATGAATGCACCGTTGCGCTGGGCCCGAAAATGCGGCACCGCATGCCGTGCCGTGAGGTAAAGGCTTTTCACGTTCACCGCGTAGATGCGGTCGAACATTTCCTCGGGGACGTCGAGCATCGGCTGGTTGCGATGCGTCGTGCCGGCATTGTTGACGACGACGTCGAGCCTGCCGAACGCGTCGATCGCCGATGCGACGAGCCGCGCAACGTCGGCATCCTTCGATACGTCGCCCGCGCACGCAACGGCACGGCCGCCCGCCTGCTCGATCGCCACCGCCATGCGCGTTGCGCCGTCGGCATGCAGATCGTTGACGACGACGCGCGCCCCTTCCGCGGCGAAGCGCTTTGCGATGCCGGCGCCAAAGCCCGACGCCGCGCCGGTGACGATCGCAACCTTGTTCTCGAGTCTCATTGGATGTGTCCCGGTTCCGGGTCATGCGAATGCCGCGCTCGGATCGCGACGCCGACCGCGCCATGGGACAGCGAAGGTGTCAGCGCACCGGCAATCATCTTCGCAAGCCGGCGCTGGCTGGTTTCGGAGGGATGCAGCCCGTCGTCCGAGAACATGTCGGGGCGCGGCGAGAAGCGCACCGGAATGTGCATCGCATTGGGCACGCGCCTCAGCGCCTCGCGAGCAACGGCGTCGAAATGCCGGACGCGGTGGCCGACGAGCCAGCGCAGCGGCCGGCGCAGCTTCGGAAACTCGTCGAGCGGCGGCAGCCCGAGGAAGCCGATCACCGCGTGCGGAGAATGCCGCTGCAATTCGCGGATCAGCTTCAGCAACTGGCGCCGGAAGCGGCCCTTGCGCTCGAGCTTCAGCACGTCGTTCACGCCGACCGAGAGCAGGATCACGTCGAAGGCCTGCGCCGGCAGCTGCGGCACCACCTCGCGGCGCACGCGTCTTGCACCGGCGCCGATCATCCCCGACGCGTGCCAGTTGATCTCGCGGGCAAGGCGGCCGGACATGAAGCGCGCGACGTGGACCACCGTCGAGCGCTCGACGCGACGCGCGCCGACGCCGGCGATGATCGAATCGCCGATCGCAAGGAAGCGCAGCGGCTCGCCGCGGCCGATCCTGCCCGTCGCGGGACCGGCTGCAGGCACGAGCGTCAATGCATGACGGCGCAGCGCGAACGCCTGCGACAGGAGCACCGGGAACAGCGCGTACACGACCGCGCGGCCGACGAGCTTGTGGCCGAGCTCGACGATCGAGAACGGCCGCACCGCGGCCGCATCATCCATGCCGCAGGACGACCGTTTTCAGCGTCGTGAATCCATGCAGCGCCTCGAAGCCCTTTTCGCGGCCGTAACCCGAGTGCTTCACGCCGCCGAACGGCAGCTCGACGCCGCCGCCCGCGCCGTAGTTGTTGACGAATACCTGCCCGCTCGAAAGCGCGCGCGCCATGCGCAGTTGCCGTCCGCCATCGCGCGTCCAGATGCCGGCGACGAGCCCGTAATCGGTCGCGTTCGCGAGCGCAATCGCATGCGCTTCGTCATCGAACGCCATCGCGGCGAGTACCGGGCCGAACACCTCGTCGCGGGCAAGTCGATGCTCGAAAGGCACGTCGCGCAGTAGCGTCGGCGCGACGTAGTAGCCGCCGGCGGGTGCGTCGTCGGCGATGCGGCCGGTTGCAACGGTCGTAAGGCCGCTTCGCTTCGCATCGTCGAGGAAGTCGCGCACGCGCGTACGCTGCGATGCGCGGATCA
>DASSVX010000015.1:0-13371 GCA_035705655.1 Casimicrobiaceae bacterium | reverse complement strand
CAAAGATGTGGGCGCGCGAGATTTCGCCGCTCGCGGCGTCGATGATCGGCACCGTCGGGCCGGCGAAGTCAACGAACAATTTCTCGCCGGCGACATGCGTCTGCCGCATCGAACGACGCAGGTGTTGCCGGAATTCCAGGTAACGCTCGCAGAACCGCGACCGGCTGTAGGGAATGCCCGTCGCTTGAGCGCGATATTCCTCCCAGAGAAGCTGCAGCGTGACGCCCTTGCGCCGCAACTCGCGGTGCACATGCCCGAAATCGGGCTGGGCGAACTGGCTCTGCCCGTGCCGTTGCGGCTGCAGCCGTGCCGCGAGCGCGGCGTCATCGAGCGCGAGCGATTCCTTGTAGGTCAGCCCGGCGGCTTCGGCGGCCGCCAGGTAGTTGGCGACCGAGCCCTTGGCGATCCGCACGGCGGCGGCGATCTGGGCGTTCGACAGCGCGCACTCGTGCTTGAGGCGCAGAACTTCGCGAATTCGTCGCATGGCAATCGGCTGGGCTGGCACCACGGGCTCCTTGGACAAAAGGGAGCGAGGGTACCGAGCCAAAAAGTCGCATTGCCACGCACTGCAACGCCGCCGAGTCCGCCAAGACCGTCATTTCCGACGATCGTGACCGGCGATCCGACCATCTTGACCGCCATTTCCGAAGCGACCGGAAAATCGGTCAGCTTCGGTCGGAATCAGCGGTCAACATCGCCGGATTGCGCGGTCAACTTGCGTCGGAATACACAGTGGCGCCGGCGCCACGCGCGCGCGCCGCTCGCGCGGCCCGACACCGCCGAAGCTGGCATGCGTGATGCATAATGACCCGCGAAGGCAATGTGATACGCGGAGGCAACATACGTTCATGGACGCCATGATTCCGCTCGCGGATCTGCAGTCGATCTACTCGGTGGCCGAGGTCGACCGCGCGCTCGAGGACGGCGCGGCCAAGCGCAACGAGGGCCTCAAGAGCTGGTACGGCCGCATGCGCGAGCTCGGCGGCTCGCGCTACATCATCAAGCCGTCGACCGCCGGGGCCGTGGATAATCTTTACGCCGCGGCGCCCAATTTCGGCCAGGTCGTCGACGATCTGCGCAAGTTCCTGGCCCTCGCCGTCGCGGGCAACGAGGCGGTGCAGTTCACGCCGATGCTGTTGCTGGGCGAACCGGGCCTCGGCAAGACGTACTTCGCGAAACGGCTTGCGCAGGCGCTCGCAACCGGCTTCGAATTCGTGTCGATGAGCTCGCTCACCGCGGGCTGGGTGCTGACGGGCGCGTCGTCACAATGGCACAACGCGCGGCCCGGCAAGGTGGCGCAGACGCTGATCGAAGGCGAATACGCGAACCCGGTGGTCGTGCTCGACGAGGTCGACAAGGCCGGCGGCGACACGCGCTACGATCCGATGGGTGCGCTGTACGGGCTGCTCGAGCGTGACACCGCCGTGCATTTCAAGGATGAATTCATCGACGTCGACATGGACGCGTCGCACATCCTGTGGGTCGCCACGGCGAACGATGAAAGCGCGATTCCGGAACCGATCCTCAACCGGATGAACGTCTACGAAATCGAGCGCCCCGATGCCGACGGCTCGCGGATGATCGCGCTCGCCGTGTACCGCGAGATCCTCGACGCGCACCGCTGGCCGTTTCCGCCCGAGCCCTCCGAGGCGGTGCTCGAGAAGCTCGCGGCGATCCCGCCGCGCGACATGCGCAAGCTGCTGCTCGATGCGTTCGGCACGGCGCAACTCGCAGGACGCGACCAGTTGCTGCCCGAGGATGTCGACGGGCGCAAGCTCTGCGGGCGGCGCGCGCGCATGGGATTCTGAGTCCCCCGCAATCAGATTTCGCGGGGGAAGCTTTTGTGCAGCAGCCGCGACAGCGCGCGATCGGCGAGCACCACGCCGTTCGTCTGGCAGCGCGGGCAATAATTGCACTCGTTCTCGGCGTACACGATGCGCTGCACCGGCGTGCCGCAGACGGGGCACGGCTGCCTGAACCTGCCATGAACGGCCATCGCGGGTCGAAACGCCGTCACTTTTTCGGGGAAGCGGCCGCCCGCCTCGAGACGCAGGCGCTGCGTCCATTCGGCGAGAACGCCGGTCGCGGCCGCGAATAGCCTTGCCATCGCCGCGTCGTCGAGCTTCGCCGTATGCGCGATCGGCGAAAGCTTCGCGCGGTGCAGGATCTCGTCGGAGTACGCGTTGCCGATGCCGCTGACGATGCGCGGGTCGGTCAGCGCCCGCTTCAGCGTGTGGTTCTCCGCGCGAAGACGTGCGGCGAACGTTTTCGCATCGGCGTCGGCGACCTCGAGCCCGCCGGGATTCAGCGCGGCCAGCGCCGCGGCGCCGCGGATCACGTGCAGCGACGCGCGCCGCTTCGTGCCCGCCTCCGTCAGCGCCAGCGTGCCGCTCGCAAACTCGAACAGCGCCAGCGTAATGCGCGCGGGCGCGGCGCGTCCCGCTTCGAGCCAGCGCAAGCGTCCGGCGATCATCAGATGCACGACGAGGAAGAGCTCGCCGGCCAGCTCGATCACGATGCGCTTGGCCTGGCGGCGCACGCCCGTCACCATGCGGCCCGCGACCGCGTCGAGCGGCGGGTCGACCGTGCGCAGCACGAACGGATTGCAAACGCGCACGGCACGCAGCACCTGTCCGCGCACTCGCGTGTCGAGTGCGTCGACGTAGACGGCGAGGTCGGGCAGTTCCGGCATGTCAGTCGCGACGGTCGGTCATGCACCGACAACGAAACACGGTCTGCGCCGGCAGCCGATTCGGCGCGCGTGAGACATCATTGTCGTTGTTTCGCATCGACGGAGTCTTCGACATGGCAACCATTCGACACACGCAGGCGGCGCTTGCGCTCATGCTCGCCGCGACGGTCGGCTCGTCCGCACTCGCGCAAACGGACTCCACGTCCGCACGCTACCCGGGGACGGATTATCTCAACGGCGGCATCGGCACCGAGCAGGCCGACCGGATGCGCGCGATGAGCGCCGACTTTCCGGTGCAGATGACGTTCGCGGAACGCAACCAGGGCAGCGACGAATTCGTCGCCGACGTGCACCTGCGCGTCACGGATGGCAGCGGGCGCACGGTGATCGACCTGCCGTCGCAGGGTCCGATTTTTCTGCTGCAGGTTCCGCCCGGCTCGTACACGGTCGAGGCGGAGCACGAAGGTACGGTGAAGACACAGCGCTTCGACGTCGCCGCCGGCCGGCACGACCGGCTCGGCTTCGAGTGGCAATGAAGGGCTACGTGCGCTGCCGGTTCGCGGCGATGCGCAACCGCAGCGCGTTGAGCTTGATGAATCCTGCCGCGTCCTTCTGGTCGTAGGCGCCGGCGTCGTCGTCGAACGTCGATATCCTTGCGTCGAACAGCGAGTCGGTCGGCGATGCACGCCCGACGCACATGACGCTGCCCTTGTAGAGCCTGATGCGCACGGTGCCGTTGACCGGCGCCTGCGACGCGTCGATCAGCCCCTGCAGCAGCTTGCGCTCGGGACTGAACCAGTACCCGTTGTAGATGAGCCGCGCGTAACGCGGCGCAAGGTCGTCCTTGAGCGCGACGACCTCGCGGTCGAGCGTGATCGATTCCATCGCCCGGTGCGCCGTCAGCATGATCGTTCCGCCGGGCGTCTCGTAGCAGCCGCGCGACTTCATGCCGACGTAGCGGTTTTCGACCATGTCGAGCCGGCCGACGCCGTGGCGGCCGCCGATGTCGTTCAACGCCGTGAGGATCGCGGCCGGCGACATCTCGGTGCCGTCGATGGCGACGATGTCGCCGTGGCGGTACGCAAGCTCGACGGTCTGCGGCGTATCGGGCGCCTTTTCGGCAGACACGGTCATCCGCCACATCGACTCTTCGGGCTCGGCTTGCGGATCCTCGAGCACGCCGCCTTCGTAGCTGATGTGCAGCAGGTTCGCGTCCATCGAGTAGGGTGCAGCACCCGCCCGCTTCTTGAAGTCGACCGGAATGCCGTGGCGATCGGCGTAGGCGAGCAGCTTTTCGCGCGACAGCAGATCCCATTCGCGCCACGGCGCGATGACGCGGATATTGGGCGCAAGCGCGTAGGCGCCGAGCTCGAAGCGGACCTGGTCGTTGCCCTTGCCCGTCGCGCCGTGGGCGATCGCATCGGCGCCGCACGCCTTCGCGATTTCAACGAGCCGCTTCGCGATCAGCGGGCGTGCGATCGACGTGCCGAGCAGGTATTCGCCCTCGTACACCGCATTGGCGCGGAACATCGGGAACACGAAGTCGCGCACGAACTCCTCGCGCAGGTCCTCGATGTGCACGTTCTGCTTCGCGATGCCGAGCTGCAGCGCCTTCTGGCGCGCGGGCTCGACCTCCTCGCCCTGGCCGATGTCGGCCGTGAACGTGACGACCTCGCAGCGGTAGGTGTCCTGCAGCCACTTGAGGATCACCGACGTGTCGAGGCCGCCCGAATAAGCGAGCACCACCTTGCCGGGGGGCGCCGAAGGACGCGACGGCAGCGCGGCGCCGGCCGCGGCGGTGTTGCTGTCGTGCATTGGCGTTTCCATGCGTTTCAGTCGACCTTGAGCCCGAGCTTCCTGATCACCGGCGCCCACTTCGTCGCCTCGCCGCTGATCAACGTGCCGAAGTCCTCGGGCGTACCGCCGATGAGGTCGAACCCGAAGCCGTGCATCTTCTGCGCGACGTCGGGCTCCTTGAGGATCGCGTTCATCTCCGCATTGAGGCGCGCGATGATCGGCTTCGGCGTGCCGGCGGCAACGAGCACGCCGTTCCATGCAAGCGCCTCGAAGCCGGGATAGCCCGATTCGGCGATCGTCGGCAGGTCGGGCAGCAGCGGAAAGCGCTTGGCCGTGGTCACGGCGAGCGCACGCAGCGCGCCGGCCTGGATCTGGGCCTGCAGCGGCTGCATCACGGCGAACATCATCTGCGTCTCGTTCTGCACGGTGGCCTTGACCGCGGGCGGGGAGCCGTTGAACGGAATGTGCACGGCGTCGAAGCCGGCGACGCTCTTGAAGAGCTCCATGTTGAGATGCGACGAGCTGCCGTTGCCGACCGACGCGTAATTGAGCTTGCCCGGGTTCGCCTTCGCATACGCGACGAGCTCGCCCACCGAATGCACGGGGAGCGACGCGTTGATGGCGAGCACGTTCGGCTGGCTCGACGTGATGATGACCGGCGCGAGATCCTTCTGCACGTCGTACGGCAGCTTCTGCAACAGCGGCGCGAACGACAGCGGACCGTTGAACGCGAGCACCATCGTGTAGCCGTCGGGTGCCGAACGGGCGACCTCGGCGGTGGCGAGCGTGCCGCCGGCCGCCGGCTTGTTCTCGACGACGACCGGCTGGCCGAGGCGATCCTTGAGCTTGTCGGCGATCGTGCGTCCGAGCACGTCGATCGAGCTTCCCGCCGGCGCCGACATCACGAACTTGATCGGATGCTCGGGCCACGCCTGGGCCGACACGAGCGGCGCGAGCGCCAGTGCGAAAGCTGCGACCGCCAGTGGCTTCAACATCGTCTGCTCCCTGTCACTATTTATCGCGCACGGTGCCGCAGACGAGGTACTCGAGCAGCGCCTTTTGCGCATGCAGCCGGTTCTCGGCCTCGTCCCAGACGACGCTCTGCGGGCCGTCGAGGACGTCGGCCGAAACCTCCTCCCCGCGGTGCGCCGGCAGGCAGTGCATGAAGAGCGCGTCGGGCCGGGCGCGCCGCATCATCGTCGCGTCCACCTGCCACTGCGCGAACGCCTCTTTGCGCGCGTCGTTCTCCGCCTCGAACCCCATGCTCGTCCACACGTCGGTCGTCACGAGATCGGCGCCTTCGCAGGCGGCTTCGGGGTCGTCGAAGACGACGCAATGACGCTCATCGTGCGCATCGGGCGGAAGCGCGTAGCCCGGCGGCGTCGACACGTGCACGCGGAAATCGAGGATCGTCGCCGCCTGCAGCCACGTCGCGCACACGTTGTTCGCATCGCCGATCCAGGCGACCGTGCGGCCCGCGATCGAGCCGCGATGCTCGACGTACGTGTAGATGTCGGCGAGGATCTGGCACGGGTGATACTCGTTGGTGAGCCCGTTGATCACCGGAACACGCGAGTGGGCGGCGAAGCGCTCGATGATCGATTGCTCGAACGTGCGGATCATCACCACGTCGACCATCCGCGACACGACGCGCGCAACGTCCTCGATCGGCTCGCCGCGCGAGAGCTGGGTGTCGCCGCGGTTGAGGTTGATCGCGATGCCGCCGAGCTGGTTCATGCCGGCCTCGAACGAAACGCGCGTGCGCGTCGACGCCTTCTCGAACACCATCGCAAGCGTGCGGTCCTTGAGCGGCTGGTAGAGCTCGTAGCGCTTGAAGCGCTCCTTGATCCAGCGGGTGCGCTCGAACAGATGGTCGAATTCGGCCCGCGAAAAATCGCTGAACTGCAGGAAATGCCGGGGCTTCGAATCGACCATCGACGCGTCGCGGCCGGCATGGGCTGCGACCTTCAACGAATCGGAAATGTTAGCACGCGACGCCGAAGCGGCACGCATGCGCCTTTCGCGCGATGCACGGTCACGACGCCATCAGCACGCGGTCGCGGCCCGCATCCTTTGCCGCGTACAGCGCCCGATCGGCGGCGGCAAGAAGCTCGGCGAGTGTCGTGCCGTCGCGACCGAGGACCGCGATCCCCGCGGAGAACGTAAAGCCGCCGAGCGTCTCGCCATTCCAGGCGACGCGAAGGTCGCGCAGGCGGGCGGCGACGCTCGCGAGCGCGCGCGCAGCGCCGGGCCCGTCGGCGTCGGGCAGCACCACGCAGAATTCCTCGCCACCGTAGCGGCACACGACGTCGGCGGGACGCGTCGACATCGGCAGCACGCGCCCGATTTCGCGCAGCACGACGTCCCCCGCAGGATGGCCGTGCCGATCGTTCACGAGCTTGAAGCGGTCGAGATCGAGGAGCGCCACCGCGAGCGGCGCGCCGCGACGATGGGCCGAGCCGATCAGTCCCGGCGTCACCGAGTCGAGGTAGCGCCGGTTGAAGAGCTGCGTCAGCGGGTCGTGCACCGCTTCCATGGCGAGCTGCGCCTGCAGCGCCTCCACCTGGATCATCTTGTGCGAAAGATCGGCGTTGAGCCGGGCGAGCTCCTCGTTCAATCGCTCCGTCTCGCGGCGCTGCGCGAGCGCGCGGTCGCGCTCGGCCCGGGCATGTGTCAACTCGTGCTCGACACGCAGCAGGTAGTATTTGGCGCTCGCGCGATGCGACAGGCGCTGCGTCTGCGCCGCAAGCAGTCGCTTCGCGCATTCGTAAGCCGCTTCGAAGTTGCGCATCCGGGCATGGCGCTCGGCAAGCCTCGACCACGCCTTGGCTTCACCCGGCAGATGGCGATGCGAGGCCGCCGCTTCGGCGGCGCCGGTGAGCCGCGCGATCACGTCGGCGCCGGCGCGCGCGTCGGCAACGACTGCATCGGCCCACAGCGAATGGACTTCGTTGAACCCGCCCGGGAACTGCTGAAGGATCGCGCGTGCGCTTTGCGCGCACCGGGCGGCGTCGTCGAGCCGCCCGTGCCATGCGTAGACTTCCGCGGCGATCGACAGGTAATGATTCTGCGTGGCGCGCCGCGTGCTTTTGGCGTCGACGGCGAGCATCGCGTCGACGACGCCGAGCGCACGCTCGTATTCGCCAAGCCCGGCAAGCGCTTCCGCGAGGTTCGAGCGCGCGAACAATTCGAGCTGCGGATTGTTGAAGTGCGCGAGCTCCGCGAGCGCGGCTTCCGCGAGCTCGCGTGCGGGCGCGTAATCGCCGACCGTGACGAGCGACGCGGCGAGGTTCGACATCGCCGCCGGGTGCTGCGGCGAGCGCGCGACGCCGCGCAGCGCTTCGAACGCTTCATAAAGATAGCGGATCGCGTCGTCGAGCCGATCGGTGAAGTAGTGGGCCGCACCGATCGCGTTCAGCAGCCAGAAGCGATCTTCCGGCGGCAGCGCCTGCTGCGCTTCCGCGTACAGCGCCATCAGTTGCTGGCGGGCAGCGTCGGGCTCGCGCTCGACGATGGCGAGCCGCGCGGCGCCGATCGCGGCGAGCAGCTCGCCGCGGCGATCGCCGTTTTGCTGGAAGCCGCGTTTCGCGTCGGCGAGAAAGCGGCGCGCGTCGGGCGGGCGCGCCGTGAAGAACAGATGATGAAACGCGAGCGTGAGCGCGTACCACGCACATGCGTCCGCCGTCTCGATCGGCGTGCCGGCGAGGCGCTCCTCGGCCTGCGCCGCGGACGCTTCCGGGTCGCGGAAATGCCGCTCCCACAATGCAATGGCGTCGCGCGTCGCGGCGTGTTCCACGATGTCAGCGGGATGCCAGGCGTTCGCCGGGCGCGATCATCGGTGCCGCGCGATTGCAGTCCACAACCATGATTCCCTGAAACGATCAGGGCGCCCCGCGGGACGCCCTGATCGTGATTGCGTTCGAACGCCGTTAGGCGAGCGCCTTGATCGCCTGCGCAAGCCGCGACTTCGTGCGCGACGCGAGGTTCTTGTGGACGATGCGCTTGTCGGCGATGCGGTCGATCACCGCTTGCGACGATTGGAACGTCGCGACGGCGGCCGCCTTGTCGCCGGCCGCGATGGCCTTCTTCACCTTCTTGACCGCGGTGCGAAGCGCCGATTTCTGGCTTGCGTTGCGTTGGCGAGTCACCTCTGCCTGTCGCGCGCGCTTGCGTGCCTGTGCCGTGTTGGCCATCTCTGCTCGATTCCTGAATTGATAAATAACGCGGGTCGAAAGACCGGGCATAATACGCGATTTTCGCTTTACAAGCAAGGCGTTCCGCGAGCTTCCCGATTGAATCTCCTTCGCACGCTGACGACAGTGAGCGGCATGACGTTCCTGTCGCGCATCACGGGCCTGTTGCGCGAAACGCTCAAGGCGACCGTGTTCGGGGCCGGTCTGCAGATGGACGCGTTCGAAGCCGCATTCCGGCTGCCGAACCTGCTGCGCCGCCTGTTCGGCGAGGGCGCCTTCTCGCAGGCGTTCGTCCCGATCCTGGCCGAATACCGGCGCAAGCGCGGCCTCGACGCGACGCGCGCGCTCGTCGGCAACGTGTCGACGCTTCTCGCCGTCGTGCTGATCGCCTTGTCGGTGCTCGGTTCGCTTGCCGCACCCTGGCTCGTCTATCTGCTGGCAGGCGGGTTTGCGCGCACGCCCGGAAAGGTCGAGCTCACCGCGGAGATGATACGGATCGTCTTTCCGTACATCCTGTTCGTCTCGCTCGTCTCGCTCGCGGGCGGGGTGCTCAACGTGTTCCGCCGCTTCGCCATCCCGGCGTTCACGCCGGTGCTGCTCAATGTGTCGATCATCGGCGCGGCGATCGTGCTTGCGCGCTTCGTCGATCCGCCCATCGTCGCGCTCGCGATCGGCGTGGCGATCGGCGGGGTCGCGCAGCTCGCGCTGCAGATACGGCCGCTGCTGGCGATCGGCATGCTGCCGAAGCCGTCGTTCGCGTGGCGCGACGAAGGCGTGCGTCGCGTGCTGCTCGCGATGGGTCCGGCGGTGATCGGCGTATCGGCCGCGCAGATTTCGGCGCTGATCAACACGCAGCTCGCGGCGCTGCTCGGCGACGGCCGCATCTCATGGATCACCTATGCCGACCGCCTGATGGAGTTCCCGAGCGCGCTGCTCGGCGTGGCGCTCGGCACGATCCTGCTGCCGTCGCTTGCGCAGCACCACAGCGACGACGATCACGAAGCCTATTCCGCGTTGCTGGACTGGGGCCTGCGTCTTGCCATCCTGATGGCGCTTCCGGCAGCCATCGCGCTCGCGTTGCTGGCACTTCCGCTCGTGTCGACGCTGTACCAGTACGGCCGGTTCACGATCAACGACGTGATGCAGACGCGTGCGGCGCTGCTCGGCTACAGCCTGGGACTGCCGGCGATCATCCTCGTGAAGATCCTCGCGCCCGGCTTTTATGCGCGGCAGGTGATGAAGACGCCGGTAAAGATCGCGTCGTTCACCGTGGTCGTCACGCAGACGCTCGCCGTCATCTTCGCGTGGCCGCTCGGTCTCGAGCAGGCCGGTCTCACGCTGGCGATGAGCATCGGCGCCTGCTGCAACGCGGGACTGCTGCTGTGGCTGCTGCTGCGCAAGCGCTTCTACGAGCCGCGGCCCGGATGGGCGGCGTTCTTCGCCAAGGTATGCGTGGCGAGCGCGGTGCTCGGGATCGTGATCGTCTGGCTGATGGGTGCCGACAGCGGATGGCTGCATGCCGGCGCGATCCGCAAGGTCGGTCACCTCGCACTCGTGATCGGCTGCGCGGCACTTGCCTACTTCGCGACGCTGTTCGCGCTCGGCTTCAGGCTCGCCGATTTCAACCGGCGCGAAGCCGTGCAATCGCCGGATCACGTGCCCGCCGAAAGCGGCGACGGACAGGAGTGACGCGACGCGCGCTCAGTTGGGGCCGCTGTTCTTGCGATGCGGGCAATCGGGCTTCGTACAGTCGGCGTAGAGATACAGCGCGTGCTCGCTGATCGCGAATCCCCGCTCCCTCGCAACGCGCATCTGCCGCTTCTCGATTTCGGGGTCGTAGAACTCCTCGACCCGCCCGCATTGCATGCAGACCAGATGATCGTGGTGCTTGCCCTCGTTCAGCTCGAACACCGCCTTGCCCGACTCGAAATGATGCCGGACGAGCAGGCCCGCCTGCTCGAACTGCGTCAGCACGCGATACACGGTGGCGAGCCCGATGTCGAGTCCCTCGGCCAGCAGCAGCCTGTAGACGTCTTCGGCGGTCAGATGCCTGACCTTCGACGTCTCGAACAGGTTGATGATCCGAAGCCTCGGCACGGTCGCCTTGAGGCCGGCACTCTTGAGGTCGTGCGAATTGGGCATGTCGATGTAAGCGGGCGCTTGCGTGTCGTGGCTATAATAGCCATTTGCCTTGATGATTCCCACACTGTTTCGATGGTTCCCCCGCGCCGTCGCGCGGGCCGCCGTGCGCATCCTGCCGCTGGCGCTCATCCCGTTCCTTGCGGCAGGCTGCGCGACGTTCGATCGCTACGCGCCGTCCTGGCGCTCGTTCGGCGTCTACAAGATCGACATCAACCAGGGCAATTACCTGTCGCAGGACGCGGTGGACAGGCTCAAGGTGGGCATGACGCAGGCGCAGGTGCGCCAGACCCTCGGCACGCCGCTGCTCACGTCGCCGTTCCGCTCCGACCAGTGGTATTACGTGTACGAGTATGCGCGCCGCGGACAGGTCGTCGAGCATCGCAATTTCACCGTCTATTTCGACGACGGCAAGCTTGCGCGCTGGGAAGGCGACAAGCTGCCCGAGTCGGTGATCGAGCTCAATCGCTCCGCGAGCGCCAAGGCGCTGCCGTCCACGCAGACGGGCGACAAGGGCTTCTGGGATCGCTTCCTCGATGTCTTCCGCAAGTGAGACGGGCGCCACCGGCATGACGGTTCGCGTCGGCATAGCCGGCGCCGGCGGCCGGATGGGGCAGGCACTGATCGAGGCCACGCTCGACGCCGACGATCTCACGCTGGCCGCGGCGATCGACCTGCCACGAAGCGCCGACATCGGCGCCGACGCGGGCGAGCGGTGTGGCCGCTCGACCGGCGTGCGCATCGTGTCGGACGTCGGTGCCGCCGTTGGCGTTTGCGACGTGCTGATCGATTTCACGCGCCCCGCGGGAACGCTCGCGCATCTTGCCGCGTGCGCCGATGCGGGGGTCGGTGCCATCGTCGGCACCACCGGCTTCGACGAGGCGGGCAAGGCGCAAA
Organism: Casimicrobiaceae bacterium; assembly: GCA_035705655.1. Classification (GTDB taxonomy): domain Bacteria; phylum Pseudomonadota; class Gammaproteobacteria; order Burkholderiales; family Casimicrobiaceae; genus VBCG01. The sequence goes on along the minus strand of DASSVX010000015.1, from coordinate 1,653 downwards.
TCGCCGGGCGCGCCCGCACCATCCCGATCGTCTTCGCGCCGAACATGAGCGTCGGCATCAACGTGCTGGCCGAACTCGTGAGGCGGGCGGCGCAATTGCTCGGACCGGCGTTCGACATCGAGATCGTCGAGATGCATCATCGGCTCAAGGTCGATGCGCCGTCGGGCACCGCGCTGGCACTTGGCGAGGCAGCGGCGGCCGGCGCCGGTGTCGCGCTGCGCGACCACGCGCTCTACGCCCGCGAAGGCGTCACCGGCGAGCGCAAGCCGGGAACGATCGGCTTCGCGACGCTGCGCGGTGGCGACGTCGTCGGCGAGCATACGGTGCTCTTCGCCGGGGCCGGCGAGCGGCTCGAGCTCACGCACCGCGCAACGTCGAGGCGCAATTTCGCCGTGGGCGCGCTGCGCGCCGCGCGCTTCGTCGCCGCGCTGCGCAACCGCGGCGAGCCCGGCCTGTTCGGCATGGCGGACGTGCTCGGCATCCGCTAGCGCGCGCGCCCACCGCGATCGCGCCTTCATGACCGACCCGGCAATCACGCCCGGCGCGCGCGCGCTGTTCGCTGCACAGCCGCAGGCGCTGCTGGCGCTCGCCGACGGCACCGTATTGCGCGGACGTGCGATCGGTGCGATGGGTCATGCGACCGGTGAGGTCGTCTTCAACACGTCGATGACCGGTTACCAGGAGATCCTGACCGATCCGTCGTACGCGGGGCAGATCGTCACGCTCACGTATCCGCATGTCGGCAATGTCGGCATCAATCCCGACGACGCCGAGTCGCGGCGCATTTTCGCGGCGGGCCTCGTGATTCGCGACCTGCCGAAGCTCGCATCGAGCTGGCGGCGCGCGATCGACTTGTCGCAGTATCTGCGCGACGCCGGCGTCGTCGGCATCGCCGATGTCGATACACGCAAGCTGACGCGCATCCTGCGCGAGCGCGGGGCACAGAACGGCTGCGTCGTCGCGGCCGAGTCGTTGAGCGAGTCCGATGCCGAGGACGCCGTGGCGCGCGCCCGCGCCGCGCCAGCGATGACCGGGCTCGATCTCGCGCAGGTCGTGACGTGCGCATCCGGTTACGCGTGGACGTCGGGCGCGTGGGCGCTCGGCAGCGGCTACCGCGCAATGGGCGCGCCGAAATTCCACGTCGTCGCGTACGATTTCGGCGCCAAGCACAACATCCTGCGGCTCCTTGCGCAGCGCGGCTGCCGCCTTTCGGTGGTTCCCGCGAAAACCACCGCGAACGAGGTGCTGGCACTTGCGCCCGACGGCATCTTCCTGTCGAACGGCCCCGGCGACCCCGAGCCCTGCGACTACGCGGTCGGCGCGATACGCGAGCTCGTCGAGCGCGGCCTGCCGACGTTCGGCATCTGCCTCGGGCACCAGTTGCTCGGACTCGCGTCGGGCGCGCGCACCGTCAAGATGAAATTCGGCCATCACGGCGCGAACCACCCGGTGCTCGACAAGGACACCGGGCAGGTGCTGATCACGAGCCAGAACCACGGCTTCGCGGTGGACGCCGCGACGCTGCCGTCGAATGTGCGCGTCACGCACGTGTCGCTGTTCGACGGCAGCCTGCAGGGCATCGCCCGCACCGATCGCCCCGCGTTCAGCTTCCAGGGCCACCCGGAGGCCTCGCCCGGTCCGCACGACCTCGGC
>DASSVX010000014.1:0-2393 GCA_035705655.1 Casimicrobiaceae bacterium | reverse complement strand
GATACACGGTGGCCGGCTGGGCACCGGTAGCGGAAGAGGCGAAGGCCGCCGGCGGCGAGCCGGTATGGGAGGTGGTAGCGCGCTATCTGCGCGCGCAGAAAACGATCAAGCCGCGCGCGCTGAACGCGCCGAAGCTCGAGGGCATCGGCAGCGATCCCGGGCTCGCATGAATGTAAATAAATGGGGTCAGAGACGACTTATTCGCGCGTCGCTTGAATAAGTCGTCTCTGACCCCATTCGTGAATAACCCCATTTATTTGATCGTCACCCGGGCGAACCTGCGCTTTCCCGCCTGCACGATGACCGTTGCACCGGGCGCGATCGCGAAGCTTTTGTCGGCGACGACATCGCCGTCGACCTTCAATCCGCGCTGCGCAATGAGCCGCAGCGCCTCGGACGTCGATTCGACGATGCCCGCCTGGCGCGCGAGCTGGGCGATCGGCATCGCGGCGCCGTTCGCATGCAGCGTCACTTCGGGCATGTTCTGCGGCAGCGCGCCCTGGCGGAAGCGGGCATCGAAAGCGGCCTCCGCCGCGTCGGCCGCCGCCTTCGAATGAAAGCGCGCGACGATTTCGTGCGCGAGCATCGCCTTCGCCTCGCGCGGGTTGCGGCCCGCATCGCATTCGCGCCGCAGCGTTGCAATCTGCGCTTCCTCGCGAAACGACAGCAGCTCGTAGTAGCGCCACATCAGCGGATCGGAGATCGACATCAGCTTGCCGTACATCGACGCCGGCGGTTCGGTGATGCCGATGTAGTTGTCGAGCGATTTCGACATCTTGCTGACGCCGTCGAGGCCCTCGAGCAGCGGCAGCGTCAGGATCGTCTGCGGCTCCTGGCCGTAATGACGCTGCAGTTCGCGTCCGACGTGCAGGTTGAATTTCTGGTCGGTGCCGCCGAGCTCGACGTCGCTTTTCAATGCCACCGAGTCGTAGCCCTGCGCAAGCGGGTACAGGAATTCGTGGATCGCGATCGGTTGCTCGGCGGCGTAGCGCTTCGCGAAATCCTCGCGCTCGAGCATCCGCGCGACCGTGTATTTCGCGGCAAGCCGGATCATGCCGTCCGAGCCGAGCGCGCCAAGCCATTTCGAATTGAAGGCGACCTCGGTCTTGTCGCGGTCGAGGATCAGGAACGCCTGGTCGGTGTACGTCTTAGCATTGACCGCGACTTCCTCGGCGGACAGCGGCGGCCGCGTCACGTTGCGCCCGGTCGGGTCACCGATCAGCGTCGTGAAGTCGCCGACGAGGAAGACGACGTGGTGCCCGAGGTCCTGCAGCTGGCGCAGCTTGTTGAACTGCACCGTGTGGCCGAGATGCAGGTCGGGCCGCGTCGGATCGAAGCCTTCCTTGATGTTGAGCGGCTTGCCGCGCGCAAGCCTGGCCCGTAATTCGCTTTCGACCAGCAACTCGGCGGCGCCGCGGCGGAATACCGCGATCTGGTGGTCGATGTCAAAGGCCATTGTCTGTAGGATCGCGCCGATTCGGCGGTAGGCTTTTTACGCGAAGCTTGTTAGAATCGGCCCCGGTTCGGGCGCCGGCGGAAGTGAAACGGTGCGCGATTTTCCCGCAAACATGCCCTGTCGACCGTTGCGCGCGCACAAACTCCGCATTCTATCGCAGCCGTTTCGCGCCGCCGCTCGCGCGTTCGCGCACCTCATCTCGCCCGGACAGGCACTTGCCATTGCCGTCCTCGGTCTCGCCGGCGTCGCCGCATTTGGCATAACGCCCGACACCGCGGTCGACACGCCCTTCGTGCGCACGATTTCGCGTACGCTCGCGCTCCCCGCCGTCACCGACGCCGAGCCGGCCGATCAGCGGTACTGGCGCGAGGAGCGCGTCGAGCGGGGCGACACGATCGGCAGCCTGCTGGCGCGCGCCTCGGTGGTCGATCCCGATGCAATGGCGTTCCTGCGCGCCGACCCTGCGGCACGCGCGCTGTATCAGCTGAAGCCGGGCCGCCCGCTGCAAGTGGCCACCGACGACGAGGGCCGGCTCACGGGCTTGCGCTTCCTCGCGGGCAACGGCGAGCTTTTGTCGATTGCGCGGAGCGCCAGCGGCTTCGTGGCGAAGCGCGAAGCGCCACCCGACGACACGCGCCTCACGCTGCGCGCCGGCGAAATCGAATCGTCGCTGTTCGCGGCGGCCGATGCCGCCGACCTGCCCGATTCCGTCACGCTCGCGCTCACCGACATCTTCGGGGGCGAGATCGACTTCTATCACGACCTGCGTCGTGGCGATCGCTTCGCGGTGCTTTATGAAACGCGGTACGTCGACGGCGAGCCGGCGGGCACGGGACGTGTCGTCGCGGCCGAGTTCGACAACGCCGGCAGGACGCATCGGGCCTACCTGTGGCGCTCGCCCGACGGCACGGAAGGCTATTACAACGAGGATGGCCGC
>DASSVX010000013.1:0-7124 GCA_035705655.1 Casimicrobiaceae bacterium | reverse complement strand
CTTCTTCGCCTGCTCGAACATGTCGCGCACGCGCGCCGCACCGACGCCGACGAACATCTCGACGAAATCGGAGCCGGAGATCGAGAAGAACGGCACCTTCGCCTCGCCGGCGATCGCCTTCGCGAGCAGCGTCTTGCCGGTGCCCGGCGAGCCGACCATCAGCACGCCGCGCGGAATGCGGCCGCCGAGCTTCTGGAACTTGGACGGGTCGCGCAGGAATTCGACGAGCTCGCCGACTTCTTCCTTCGCCTCGTCGCAACCGGCGACGTCGGCGAACGTGACGGTGTTGTTCGACTCGTCGAGCATGCGCGCCTTGCTCTTGCCGAAGCTGAATGCACCTCCCCTGCCACCGCCCTGCATCTGGCGCATGAAGAAGATCCACACGCCGATCAGCAGCAGCATCGGGAACCACGAGATGAAGATCTGCGCGAGGAAGCTCTGCTCTTCCTCGGGGCGGGCCTCGACCTTGACGCCGTCCTTGACGAGATCGCCGACCATCCAGATGTCGCCGGGGCTGTACGTGACGTAGCGCTTCTTGTCGGTGGACACCCACTTGATGGTGCGCCCCTCGACCGACGCCGATTCGACCCGGCCGCTGCGCGCCTGCTCCATGAAGTCGGAATACGCGACCGTGTCCTTGGACGTCTGCCGCGAGTCGAACTGCTTGACGACCGTGAGCACGACGAGCCCGATGACGAGCCAGATTCCGATGTTCTTCAGCAAATTGTTCAAGCAATGCTCCTTGCAGCCGTCGATCGACCCGGGCGGCTGCCTGCCGGGCGCACGCCTCGCACGCCCGGTGGCAAGCGAAGGTCAGGCGTCATTTTACCGTTGAAAAGGCGGTTACCGCCGGCGCTTCGTCGGCGAAAGCGTAGCGAAGTTTGTCGCGACGCAACGTTTCGCGACTTGTCTCCCGAAAGCGACAACTCAGGCCGGCGCGCGCAGCCCCTTGGCCACCAGATAATGTTCGCGGCTGCGATCGCGTGACGCCTTCGGCTTGCGTAGATAAGTCTTGGTGAAATGACTTCGGACCGCTCGCTGGAACGCATCGAGGCCCGCTCCCTGGAATACCTTGACCACCAGATCGCCCCCGGGTTGCAGATGGGCGCGCGCGAAATCCAATGCAAGCTCCGCGAGCCCGATGCTGCGTGCCTGGTCGACGACGTCGATGCCGGAAAGGTTGGGTGACATGTCGCAGACCACAAGGTCGACCGGCGCACCGCGCAGCGCCGATTCGACCGCCGCGAGCCCTTCGTCGCTTTCGAAGTCCGCCTGGACGAATTGCACGCCGGCGACGCCGTCCATCGGCAGCAGGTCGACCGCCACGATCCGGGACCTTGCGCCGAGGGCTTCCCGCAGCACCTGCGACCAGCTGCCCGGGGCAGAGCCGAGGTCGACGACCGTCATGCCGGGACGAAACAGCCGGTCGCGCTCGGCGAGCTCCGTCAGCTTGAACGCGGCGCGCGAGCGATAGCCGAGGCGGTTGGCTTCGCGCACGTACGGGTCGGTCAGATGCTCGTGCATCCATGCCTTCCCGAAGCGGTGTTTCCGGCGCGACGGATTGAGTGGCGAGGTCATGTCAGTCGGGAAGGGCCGCCCCAAGCCACTGCGCCCCCTTCGGGGGCAGCGAGCAGCGCGAGCGTAGGGGGTCGTCAGCAGCGCCGCCACTATAATCGAGCGATGGAGCCGCTGCTGCCGGCATTCCGCCGCGAACTGCGCGCCCGTGCGCATCACCTGCGTCCGGTGGTGTCGATCGGGCACCACGGACTCACGCCGGCCGTGCTGCACGAGACCGATGTCGCGCTGACCGCGCACGAGCTCATCAAGGTGCGCGTATTCGCCGACGATCGCGACGAACGCGGATCGCTGCTCAAAGCGCTCTGCACCGCGCTGGATTGCGCCGGTGTGCAGCAGATCGGAAAACTGCTCGTCCTGTGGCGCCCGCGACCGGACGAGCCGCAAGACGCGAGGGATTCGCCGCGGACGAAGCCGGCGATGCGTAAGAACGGGCCCGCAGCGAAGAACGCGCCGATGCGGAAGAGCGCGTTCGTTGCGAAGGAAGCGGCAGCGACGCGCCGTCGCACTGCGGGACCCGTCGCGCAGCCCGAACCGGTCGTTCCACGCCGGCGCGCGCCGGCCGGAAAGGCGCCTCCCGGCGTGCCCCGTGCAGCGGCGCCGAGGCGCAGGCGCGTGCCGCGCTGAACCCTCCGCCGGTCCGCGGTGGCGGCCGACGGACGGTTTCAGAGCTTGTCCGCGACGCGCTTCCAGGTCTCGTCGAGATGACGTGCGACCACCCCCGCCAGCCGGGCTTCGTCGCGCGCTTCGAGCGCCGCGATCATCTCTTCGTGCTCTGCCACCGCGGCGGCCCACAGCGCGGGCTCCTCGTTGCCGATGAAACGGATGCGCTTCATCCGCGCCTGGATCGTCGCGTGCATCGTCGCCAGAAGCGCGTTTCCGGAAAGCTCGGCGAGACCCGCGTGGATCGCCTGGTTGCGCCAGTAATAGTCGAGCCGGTTGCGCGACTCGTAGAACGCGATCATCTCGTCGTGCATCCGGCGTAGCGACGCAATCTGAAGGTCGGTCGCGTTGCGGCATGCGAGCCGCGCCGCCAGCGTCTCGAGCGCCTTCAGCACGTCGAGCATCTCGGCCACGTCCTTCACCGTGAGCTTGCGCACGACGGCACCGCGGCCCGGCACGAGCTCGACGAGCCCTTCGCTGGCGATCACCTTGAGCGCTTCACGAAGCGGCGTGCGCGACACGCCGAGCGCCTTGCCGAGCTCGCCCTCGTGGATCCGCGTGCCGGGAGCGAGCTGGCCTTCGACGATCAGCGCGCGCACGCGATCGATCAACTGATCGTGGAGCGTGGGGCGGGAAAGCGGCACGATGGCCGGCGTGGGCGCGGCGCCCGGCATGATCGTGCTCATCGCTGGCTTGCTCGCCGCATCACGGCTTGACGGTGTGGGTCGATGCTGTCAAAGTCACATCCCTCCATGCTGCATGCAGCATCCAGCATACGCGTATTTGCCCGCTACCGGTACCCACGTGTCGCCTTCTTCCCGCAACAGCGGCCGTCCGCTCATCGCCCTCGCGATGGGAGACCCGGCCGGCATCAGTCCGGAGCTCACCGCGCGCGCGATGGCACTGCCCGAAATACGCGATGCGGCCGAGCTCATCGTCATCGGCGATGCCCGGGTATTCGCGGCAGGGGCGACGACGGCGCAAGTCGCGTCCGACGTCGAGTTTCGGAACGGCCTCGATGACCGGCCGAGCTCGGGACGGCCGATTTTCCTCGATCTCGCGCACCTCGATCCGTCGACCGTCACGCCGTCCGAGGCGAGCGCCGCCGGAGGCGAGTTCGCTCTCGCGAACTTCCGCACCGCGCTGCAGCTCGCGGCGAACGGACGCGTCGACGCCGTGTGCTTCACGCCGTTCAACAAGGCGGCGATGCGTGCCGCGCATCCCGGCTACGACGACGAGATCGCCTACTCGGCCGAAGTGCTGGGCACGAGCGGACCGGCGAGCGAATTCAACATCCTCGAAGGGCTGTGGAACGCGCGCGTCACCTCGCATATTCCGTTGTCGGCCGTCGCCGCGTCGATCACCAGGCAGCGCGTCGTCGACGCCATCCGCCTGACCGACCACGCGCTGCGCGAGGCGAACGTCGCCGCTCCGCGGATCGCGGTCGCCGCGCTCAATCCGCACGCAGGCGACGCCGGGAATTTCGGCCGCGAGGAAATCGACGTGATCGCGCCCGCGATCGAGGACGTGCAGCGCGAAGGCATCCACGCCGACGGGCCGTTCCCGTCCGATACGGTGTTCGTCCGCGCGCGCAACGGCAATTTCGACGCCGTCGTGACGATGTATCACGACCAGGGACAGATCGCGATGAAGCTCATGGGCTTCGATCGCGGCGTCACGCTGATGGGCGGCTTTCCGTTTCCCATCGTCACACCCGCGCACGGCACCGCGTACGACATCGCCGGCAAGGGAATCGCCAACGTCGGCGCGACGCGCGCCGCGCTGCTGCTCGGTGCGCGCATGGCCGCTCGGCGCATCGACGCGCGAGCGTGACCGCCCGCATTGCATCGCCTAAACGAGGAGGAAGAAAATGTCGAACACCCGCAAGATGCGCAAGGTCGCGGCCGTCGTCATGGGCGCAGTGTCGCTGTCGCTGATCGCCACCGGTGCGGCAGCCGACTGGAAGCCATCGCAGCCGATCGAATTCATCGTCACCGCGGGTCCCGGCGGCGGCACCGACAACTTCGCGCGCACGATCCAGGCGATCGTGACGAAGTACAAGCTGATCGACCAGCCGATCGTCGTCGTCAACAAGGGGGGCGGCAGCGGCGCGGAAGGCTTCCAGTACGGCAAGTCGCCCGCCGACGATGCGTACAAGGTGACGTTCGCGACGAACAACGAATACCTGCTCCCGCTGATCGCGAAGCTGTCGTGGAAGGGCGAGGACTTCACGCCGGTGGCGGCGATGGCCGTCGACGAGTTCATCCTGTGGGTGAACGGCAAATCCGAGTTCAAGACGGCGAAGGCGTACATCGACGCCGCGAAGGCGAAACCCGGCACGTTCAAGATGGGCGGCAGCCAGTCGAAGGACACCGATCAGACGCTCACGAGCGAGATCACCGCCGCAACCGGCGCGACATTCCTCTACGTGCCGTTCAAGAGCGGCGGCGAAGCGGCCGTGCAACTCGCCGGCGGACACATCGATTCGAATACCGACAACCCGAGCGAAAGCATCGGGCAGTGGAAGGGCGGGCTCGTGATGCCCCTCTGCGTGTTCAGCGCGAAGCGGCTCGCACCCGGACCGAAGGTCACCGACACGATGGGATGGTCGGACATACCGACGTGCGCCGAGTCGGGCATTCCGATCGAGCAGTATCAGCAGCCGCGAACGGTCTGGGTGCCGAAGGGCGCGCCCGCGGATGCCGTGGCGTACTATGCCGGCGTGCTTGCCAAGGTGCGCGAGACCCCCGAGTGGAAGACGTACATCGAGCGCTCGGCGCAGACCGATCGCTTCCTGACCGGCGCCGAATTCAAGCGCTTCGCCGTAACCGACGAACAGAAGGCGCGCAAGGTGTTCGAGCAGGAAGGCTGGCTCGTTCGCTGATTTGCGAGCGACGGCGCTCGTGACGCGCTTCGCCGCCGAGCTCGTCGTAGCACTCGTCACCCTCGCACTCGGCGCCGCCGTGATCGTCGGGGCGCGCGAATACGGGACCGGATGGAACGCGAGCGGGCCCGAACCGGGCGCTTTCCCGTTCTACGTGGGTCTCATCGTCGTTGCGGCGAGTGCCGGCAATCTGTTCGTTGCATGGCGAAGGCGCGACGGGCATCGCGTGTTCGTCGAGGCCGATCAGCTGCGCCGCGTCGCCGCATTCGGCGTTCCGCTGCTCGGCTTCGTGGCGCTTTCGCTGACCCTCGGCTTCTACGTCGCGACGGCCATTTATCTCGGTGGCGTCATGCGCGTTCAGGGCCGCTACCGGTGGCTCTCCTGCATCGCGGTCGCCTTCGGCACCGCAGCGTTCTTCTATCTGGTGCTCGAGGTCTGGTTCAAGGTCCCGCTCTTGAAGGGTCCGCTCGAAGCGCTCCTCGGCGTGCACTGAGATGAAACATCCCCCCACGCCAAGGTGGATGATCCTCGTGCTTCGCACTCGGGTGTTCGCCCTCGGGGCGGCCCGTCGGGCTCACGCACTCGCTGCCCCGCTCGGGGCGGCCCTTCCCGACTGACGCAATGGCGAACATCGACTCCCTGCTGCACGGCTTCGGCGTCGCGCTGTCCGGCTACCACGTGCTGCTGATGATCGTCGGCGTGCTGCTCGGCATCCTCGTCGGCGTGCTGCCCGGTCTCGGCGCACCGAACGGCGTCACGCTGCTGCTTCCGCTCACGTTCGGCATGAATCCGGTCGCGGCGATCATTCTGCTCACCAGCATGTACTGGGGCGCGCTGTTCGGCGGCTCGACGACGTCGATCCTCTTCAACATTCCCGGCGAGCCGTCGTCGGTGGCGACGACCTTCGACGGCTATCCCATGGCGCGCAACGGCCAGCCCGCACAGGCGCTGACGCTTGCGTTCCTGTCGGCGGCGTTCGGAGCGCTGGTCGGCGTGATCCTGATCACGGTGCTGTCGACGTGGGTGGCCAATTTCGCGCTGCGCTTCGGCTCACCCGAGTACTTCGCCGTCTATTTCCTGGCATTCGCGAGCTTCGTGGGGCTTGGCGGCGCAGCGCCGCTGAAAACGATCGTGTCGATGGGGCTCGGCCTCGCGCTCGCGACGATCGGCATGGACACGATCTCGGGAAGCCTGCGGCTCACGTTCGGATTCGACACGCTCGTGTCCGGCGTGAGCTTCCTCGTCGCGGTGATCGGCCTCTTCGGCATCGGCGAGCTTCTGATCAGCATGGAGGAAGGGCTGCGCTTCGACGGCGTGCCCGCGCGCATCAGTCCGCGCGCCGTGCTCGAGACGATCCGCTCGATGCCGCGGCATTGGGTCGCGCTGCTGCGCGGCAGCGCCATCGGCTGCTGGATGGGAATTACCCCCGGCGGACCGACCGCCGCGTCGTTCATGAGCTACGGGCTCGCGAAGCGCTTTTCGCGACGCGGCCGCTACTTCGGCAGCGGCGAGCCCGAGGGCGTCATCTCGCCGGAAACCGCAGACCACGCCGCGGGCACGAGCGCGATGCTGCCGATGCTGGCCCTCGGCGTGCCCGGCTCGGCGACGTCGGCGGTGATGCTCGGCGGGCTGATGATCTGGGGGCTCAATCCCGGACCGACGCTGTTCGTCGACCGGCCCGATTTCGTCTGGGGCCTGATCGCAAGCATGTATGTCGCGAACATCGTCGCCGTCGTGCTGGTGCTGTCGACGGTGCCGCTGTTCGCGGCGATCCTGCGCATTCCGTTCGCGATCATCGGTCCGATGATCGTCGTCGTATGCTTCATCGGCGCGTACACGGTGGCGGGCAGCAAGCCCGACCTCCTCTTCGCGGTGCTCTTCGGCATCGCGGGCTACGCGTTCAAGAAGCTCGATTATCCGATCGCCCCGCTCGTTCTTGCGATGGTGCTCGGCGACAAGGCCGAGGACGCGTTCCGCCAGTCGATGATCATGTCGAAGGGAT
>DASSVX010000012.1:0-5841 GCA_035705655.1 Casimicrobiaceae bacterium | reverse complement strand
GTACGTCGACCGCACGTCGGGCTTGCGGCTCGTGAAAGACGGGGAAGTGGCTACGTTTTCGGCTACAGGCACCAAATGGCAAGGGCCTGCGATCATCGCAAGCCCTGGAAAATTTGGCGCGCCCGGCAGGATTCGAACCCACGACCCCCTGGTTCGTAGCCAGGTACTCTATCCAACTGAGCTACGGGCGCAAAGCCCGAATTCTAACACGTCGAGATCCGGGGACGGCCGCGCGTCCCCCTTGCCCACGCCGATTCCGCGATGCGTAGTCTCACCGGCTTTCAGGAGTAAATTGGAAGCCCGGCAGGACCACGGTAAATGAAGCTCGTTCGGGCGTACCGTGCCCTTGACAAGGAACAAGGATGCCGTCGATGAACGCTTTCTGCGAACGACGACAAGCGCCCGCGAGCAAAGCCCACCGGGCGCGTCACACGAAACCGCTCGTCGCGCTGTCGATGGTCGCAGCCCTTGCCGCCTGCAGTGATCCATCGCTCCATCCGCAGGCGGCGGGCGACGCGACGCGCGGTCGCATGCTGTTGCAACAATACGGCTGCGGCGCCTGCCACCGCATTCCCGGCGTGCCCGGCGCGAACTCAGCGATCGGTCCGTCTCTCGATCGGCTGGGGCGGCGCGTGTACGTTGCCGGCGTGCTGCCCAATTCTCCCGCGGAGCTCGCGCGCTGGATACGCGCCCCCGACGTTGCAAAGCCTGGCACTGCGATGCCGAACGCGAATGTCACCGAGCGGGATGCGACGGACATCGTCGCATATCTCTATCAGTTGCGCTGAAGCGATCCGATGCGCCTTCTCATCGGCCTCGCCGTCGCCGCACTCGCATTGACCGGCGGCGCCGCGGGCCTCGTCTATTCGGGCGTCTACGACATCGCGGCAACCGATCAACACACGGCACCCGTCTTCTGGCTGTTGAAGACGGCGATGCGCCGTGGCGTCGTGCGCCATGCGCGCGATATCGAGGTACCCCCGCTTGGCGATCCTGTACAAGTCGCCGTCGGCCGTGCGCTCTACGAGGCGAATTGCGTCCGATGTCACGGCGCGCCCGGCGTCGCGCCGGAGCGATTTGCGTTCGGATTGCGGCCCCTGCCTGCGAACCTCGCCAACACAGGCATCGAATGGCCCGCGCCGCGGCTGTATTGGACCATCAAGTACGGGCTCAAGCTGACCGGGATGCCCGCCTGGGAGTTTCGATTGCGCGACGACGAGCTATGGGCAATCGTCGCCTACGTGCAACGGCTGCCGTACGAGTCGCCGCGGGAGTACCGCGAACTGCGTGCGCGCCAGCGACCAGCGACGCCGGGCGAAGGCGATGAGCCTGCGCGCAGCAACGGGTTGCAGGCGATGACGGGCAATCCCACCCGCGGACGCCACGTGATGCAGCAGTATCGCTGCGTTGCGTGTCACGAAATTCCCGGCGTCGTCGGCGCCAGTGTCCCGGTGGGTCCGCCGCTCGACCGGATGGGAGCGCGCAGCTTCATCGGCGGTGTGCTGGAGAACACGCCGAAGAACATGGTGCGCTGGCTGCTCGCCCCGCAGCGCTTCGTGCCGGATGGCGCCATGCCCGATCTTGGCGTGCCGGATGGAGACGCCCGCGACATGGCCGCGTACCTCGACACGTTGCGCTGAACGGATTCAGCCGCGCAATCGAAGCTCGCATGGGCAGCGGAGACCGGCGCGGGCAGCGCGACGCGCGCCTTCGCAAGCCGCGCGCGACTACACGGCGCCCCACACGTCGCGCGCAGTCTCGATCACCAGCCGCAGCTTCGCCGCCTGCGATTCGACCGCGATGTCGTTGCCGTGCACGGTGCTCGAGAACCCGCATTGCGGCGACAGGCACAGCTGTTCCATCGGTACGAATTTCGCCGCTTCGTCGATGCGCCGCTTCAGCGTGTCCTTCGATTCAAGCGCGCCGACCTTCGTGCTGACGAGCCCGAGCACGACGGTCTTGCCCTTCGGCACATGGCGCAACGGCGCGAAGTCGCCCGAGCGCGGGTCGTCGTACTCGAGGAAGTAGCCGTCGACTTCCAGCTCGTTGAAAAGCACCTCCGCCACGGGCTCGTACCCGCCCTCCGCCGCCCACGCGCTCCTGAAATTCCCGCGGCACAAATGCACGCACGCGGTCATGCCCTTCGGCCGGCGCTCGATCGCCGCGTTGATCAATCGCGCGTAGCGACGCGGCAACTGGTTCGGATCGTCGCCACGCTTGCGCGCGCCTTCGCGCATCGTCTCGTCGCACAGGTACGCGAGGTTCGTGTCGTCGAACTGCACGTACGTGCATCCTGCGTCGCCGAGGCTTTGCAACTCGTCGGCGTAGGCAGCCGCCACGTCGGCGTAGAAGCGGTCGAGGTCGGGATACGCTTTATCGCTGATGGCGTTGCGCCCGCCGCGAAAATGCAGCATCGTCGGCGAGGGAATGGTCACCTTCGGCGTGCGCGACGTAACGGAGCGCAGGAACTCGAAATCGGCGCGCTGGATGGGCTTTTCGTGGCGAACCTCGCCGGTGACCTGCATCACCGGCGGCTCGAAGTCGACGTCGCCCTTCGCGCTGTGGAACTTGACATGAATGCCGCCCTTCGTCTCGACGCCCTGCAGTTGCGTGAGGAAGTCGATGTGGAAGTAGGTGCGCCGATATTCGCCGTCGGTGATCCCGTGCAAGCCGAGGTCCTCCTCAAACTTGACGACGCCGCGGATCGCTTCGTCTTCGACGCTGCGCAGCCTTGCAGCGTCGATGGCGCCTGTTCTGAACTGCTCGCGCGCGTCGAGCAGAAACTTCGGACGCAGGAAACTTCCGACGTGATCGGCACGAAACGGCGGCGTCGTCCGGACACCGGCACGCTGCACGCTTGCGGATTCCCTCATGGTTGCTCCTGATCAGTCACCTTGCGCACGAAAGCGTAGCACTCGTCGCTCGCCGCAGCGCGGCCACGCGTCATCGCGACGTAATGCGATCGCGTTCGGCCCCGGTCTGCGCGCGCTCGGCTTCGGTCTGCACGCTCTGCGGTGGCTGCGGCGACGGCTCCGCCGGCGGCGCGCCGGTATCCGGGAGCGCGTCCTCGAGCCGCTCGACGCGCGGGCCGCCTCGGCGCCCCCGTCGCAACGAAATGCCCTTCACGATCCACGCGGTGCCCGACCACAACGCGACGAACGCGACCGGCCATGCGAGCACGCGCGGCCACAATGCGCCGACGACGCCGATGACCGCAGCAACGGCCGCCATCAGGAACAAAAGTCCCGCCTCGGCCGGCCCGAGAATGCGCCGATCGGTGAGTGCCGCGCCGAGGGCGCTCCCGACGCTGAACGCACCCGCTGCCGCGCGTCCTGCGCTTCCCGACGCAGCACGCCGCGTGCGTGCATGCGGACCCGGCTCCTGCACGCCCTGCGGCGCCCGCCGCACGCGGTTGCGCCGGGTAAGCACGATCTCGGTCGCATGGCCGAGATCGGTTTCATACTGGGTTGCCATCTGCTCGGAGAACGATGCATCCTCGATCGCCACGTCGAGCTCGTAGTTCGACATCCAGCTCGCGAGATTGAGATTGGTCGAGCCGACGCGCGACCAGCGCCGATCGGCGACCGCCGTCTTCGCGTGCAGCATCGTGCCTGCCCATTCGAACACGCGCACACCCGCCTCGAGCAACGGCCGGTATTGCGCGCGCGACAGCGGCGACAGCGCGGGAATGTCGCTCGAGCCCGGCACGAGAAGGCGCACGTCGACGCCGTCGCGCGCCGCCGCGCGAAGCGCCTGCACGTACGGTGACGTCGCCACGAAATAGGCATCGGTCAGCCACAGTTGCCTGCGCGCGATCGACGCAATCACGAGGTCCATGCGGAACGTGCCGGCGAGGTTCGGCTCGTTGGCGATCACGTGCAGCCGCATCGAGCCTGCCGGCGCGATGCTTTCTGCTTCCGCGAACCCTTGCGTGTCGAGCGGCGCGCCGGACGCCGCGAACACGCGGACGAACGCATGCTCGAGCGCGGCGATCGCCGGGCCTCGTATCTCGATGCCGGTATCGCGCCATGGCTCGAGCCTGCGCTTCGGGTCGCCGAGCCAGCGCTCGCTGACGCACAGCCCGCTGACGAATCCCACTTCGCCATCCACGACGATCGTCTTGCGGTGGTCCCGCGACAGCCATCCGAGGGGGCTCGAAATCCGGGGCGGGTTGAACACGCGCACGTCGGCCCCGGCATCGCGGACGGGCCGCCACAGCGACAGCGCCCGCCAGCACCCGAGCCAGTCGACGATCACATGCACGCGCACGCCGGCGCGCGCCTTGTCGGCGAGAAGCGTCGCGAAATCGCGACCGACGCGATCGTTCTCGACGATGTACGATTCGAACAGGATGTAGCGGCGCGCGGCCGCGAGCGCATCGCGCCACGCGGGAAAGTTTTCGCGCGCGTCGCACAGCAGGCGAACGGCGTTGCCCTCGGTGGACGGCGAGCCCGCGGCGCGCGCGAATGCGCGCTCGGCAAGGTCGGCGAGACCGGCAGGGCCGATTCCGGAAGCGCGCGTCGCTTGCGTCGACAACGTCAGCCGGCCGCGCTCGACAGCGGGGCACGCGCGGCGATGTCGCCCTGCGCCGCATCGCGCGACAACCGCAGCGAGCCCACCAGTCCCGCGAGCACGTTCGGGTCGATCGGCTTCACGACGTGGTAGTCGAAGCCGACGCTCTTCGAGCGCAGCCGGTCCTGCTCCTGGCCATATCCGGACACCGCCACGATCATCGTGCGCCCGTTCTCGGGTTGCGCGCGAATGTGCTCGGCGACGAGATAGCCGTCGATCGCCGGCAGACCGATGTCGAGCAGGATTGCGTCGGGACGCAGCCGCTGCACCGACTCGAGCGCCGCCTTGCCGTCGTAGGCGACATGCACGTCGCAACCGTTCATGCGCATGATGCTGGCCGTGCTGTCCGCGACATCGCGATTGTCGTCGACGACGAGTACGCGCAGGCCCGCGGGCGACGGTTGCGTGGCGCGCGCTTCGATCACTTCGCTGGCTGGCGCCGTTGCCGCGTCGGCGGCCGGCAGCCGGACGGTGAACTCGCTGCCGCGGTTGCGGCCTTCGCTGCGCACGCTCACGCGGCCGTTCTGCATTTCGACGAGACGGCGCACCAGCGTAAGGCCGATGCCAAGCCCGCCGTGCGAGCGTGCGAGCGTGCGGTCGACCTGCGTGAAGGGATCGAAGATGCTGGTCAGGAACTCGGGCGGGATGCCGACACCCGAGTCGCGGACGCGGAACACGATCTCGTCGCTTTCGCGGGCGGCCGACAGCGAGATGCGCCCGCCCTTCGGCGTGTACTTCGCGGCATTGTTCACCACGTTCGACAGGATCTGCGCAACGCGCGCGAAATCGCCCACGAGTTGCATCGGCTCGCTCGGAAGCTGCAGCGACAGCGCATGGCGTTGCGCGTCGATGTTGGGCTTGCTCGTCTCGATGGCCGCGGCGACGACCTGTCCCACGTCGACCATCTCGACCTTGAGCTCGATCTTGCCGCGCGTGATGCGCGACACGTCGAGCAGATCGTCGACGAGGCGCACCAGTTGCTTGAGCTGGCGGGCGATGAGCTCGCGTGCCCACGCAATCTTCGATGCATCGTCCTCGCTGACGCGCAGGATATGCACCGCGTTGCTGATCGGCGCGAGCGGATTGCGCAGCTCATGCGCCAGCATTGCGAGGAACTCGTTCTTGCGTTGGTCCTCGTCCTGGATCTTGCGGAAGAGCAGCGCGTTGTCGAGCGCGGTTGCGCCGCGCGTGGCGAGGTCGGTCACCATGGCGAGCGCGTCGGCGTCGAAGCGGCGGGCCGCGCCGTCGAGCCCGAGCGTGAGCACGCCG
>DASSVX010000011.1:0-8176 GCA_035705655.1 Casimicrobiaceae bacterium | reverse complement strand
GAGAAACGTCGCGATGCCTCGCCCCCGCCAGCGTCCCTCTGCGCGCGAACGTTCCGCGCGCGCACTGAAATCGTTCCATGCGGAGCGCGCAAGGGCCTGCATCATCACCTTC
This sequence comes from Casimicrobiaceae bacterium, assembly GCA_035705655.1. Classification (GTDB taxonomy): domain Bacteria; phylum Pseudomonadota; class Gammaproteobacteria; order Burkholderiales; family Casimicrobiaceae; genus VBCG01. The sequence goes on along the minus strand of DASSVX010000011.1, from coordinate 8,064 downwards.
TCGAACTGGCCGCTGTCGTACGTCTTGTCCATCGCGTTCGTGTACGGCATCTGCGCGGGGTCGATCATGTTGCGCTGGCGCAGCTCGACGCGGTCGATGCCCGTCTGCCGCGCCGCCTCGTCGATCAGCCGCTCGATGATGTAGATCGCTTCGGGACGCCCGGCCCCGCGATAGGGTCCCGTTGGCAGCGTGTGCGTGAGGATCGCCTTGATGCCGATGTCGATCGTCCGGATGTCGTAGACGCTGGTCGACACCCACGGCCCGATCAGGAGCTGGATCACCACGCCGGCCGGCGTTGCGTAGGCGCCGACATTGGCGAGCGACACGATGCGCAACGCGAGAATGCGTCCGTTGCCATCGAGCGCGAGCTCGGCCCGGCTCGTGACGTCGCGTCCGTGGCTTGCCGCGAGGAATTCCTCGATGCGCTCGGCGGTGAACTTGACGGGGCGCCCGAGCTTGCGCGCGGCAAAGGCGACGGCGACATCCTCGGGATACAGGCTCGTCTTCATGCCGAAGCCGCCGCCGACATCGCCGACGAGCACGCGCACCTTGTCGCTTTCGATGCCGAGGACTTCGCAAAGCTCGTCGCGCAGCCCCGTCGGCGTCTGGCAGCTCACCCGCAGCGCGAGGCGGCCGGTGGCGGCGTCGCACATCGCCAGCGTCGAGCGTGGCTCGATCGGCGACGGCGCGACACGCTGGTTGACGAGGTCGAGTGCCACGACGTGCGCGGCGCGCGCAAACGCCGCTTCGGCATCGCGCCGATTGCCGTGGCGCGCTTCGCAGGCCACGTTGTCGGGCGCTTCGGCAACGACGGCAGGCGCACCGGGGGCGATTGCCGCGTCGACGCCGACGATGGCAGGCAACGGCTCGTAGTCGACCTCGACGCGGTCGGCCGCATCGCGCGCCTCGTGCAGCGTCGCGGCGACGACGGCAACCACGGCTTCGCCAACGAAGCGCACCGTATCGACGGCAAGCGCGTGGCGCAGCGGGCTTGCCGTCGGCGACCCGTCGGCGCGCCGATAATCGGCAGAGGTGGGAATCGGCTTCACGCCGGCGCCGGCGAGATCACGACCCGTGAAGACCGCGGCAACGCCGGGCAGCTTCAGCGCGGCATCGCTGCCGATGCGCGTGATGCGGGCGTGCGGATGCGGCGAACGCACGAAATACGTGTGAAGCTGGCCCGGCGCGGGCAGGTTGTCGGCGAAGCGGCCCAGGCCACGCAGAAGGGCGTCATCCTCGACGCGCTTGACCGATTTGCCGCTGCCGAAGCGGCTGCTGGCCGGGGCCGTGATCGCACTCTCCGAGGCTTCGCGCAAGACGTCCGGATTGTGCCATGCCCCTTCAGGCAACGGCAGGCTTGTGGGAATCGCTTTCGGCGGCGCGCGCCCGCAGGATGTCGTCGACGAGGCTCGCCACGCCGGGCCTCGGTGCGTCGTCGATGAACGCGATCACGCCGAGCGTGCGCAGGTGATCGGTGAGCGCTGCGTTGTCGCGCACTTCGGGCGGCAGCGTGAGCACCACGGCCGGCGGCTCGGCGTGGACGTGCTCGTGCGCGAGCAGCATCCGATGAAGCTGCATGACGGCAATGCCGTCCTTGACGGGCAGATCGAGCTCGAGCAGCAGGAGGTCGAACCGCCCGAATTCGAGCTCCGCGAGCGCCGCATCACCCTCGGCCGCCTCGACAACAATCACGTTGTCCTGCTCGATCAGCGTGCGCAGCGCGTGGCGCACGTCGCTGCGCTGGTGTGCGACCAGCACGCGGCGGCGGGCTTCCTTGCGCAGCTCGATGACGTTCGCTGACATTCGGGCGGAGTAGTGTGCTGCGCAGCGCCGTTCGATCGAAGCGTTCCTGTGACCTGTCACCAGCGGGGACGCGCGCAGCATACCGGACAGCCAGCCCGCCCGTGGCTGCGATTATTCGCAGCTGCGGCGATGATAGCGCGGCCGGGCGCCCCCGCGAATCACCCGAATGGATGAGGCCGCAACGCGTCGCGAGCGGCGTGGCCGTCGACGGCGACGCTGCGTCTGCCTTGCGCGCGAGCCGCATCGACCGGGCGCGACGCTTCGGCGTCGGGCAGCCTGACGATGAATTCGCTTCCGCGTCCAGGGCCCGCGCTCACCGCCTCGACGACACCGCCGTGATGCTCGGCGATCACGCGAACCAGCGTGAGGCCGAGCCCGAGCCCCTCCTGCACGTCGCCGCCCGAGCGGTCTGCCTGGACGAACAGGTCGAAAACCCTCGGCAGCATCTCGAGTGCGATGCCCACGCCATTGTCCTTCACGCGCAGCTCGAGCGACGCGTCGCGGCGGGCCACCGCGAGCTCGATGCGTCCACCGTCCGGCGTGTACTTCGCCGCGTTGTTGAGCAGGTTGGTCAGCATCTGCACCAGTCGCGCGGCATCGCCGTTGACCCGCAGCGGTTCTGCCGGCAAATCGACGTGCAACCGGTGACCGCGACGGTCGATGATCGGACCGCTTGCCTCGACCGCGTGTTGCACGACGGTGGCGAGATCGAGCAGCTCGCGCTGGAAACGAATGTTGCCGCGCGTGATGCGGTTCACATCGAGCAGGTCGTCGAGAAGCCGCGTCATCTGTTGCACCTGCCGCTCGAGCATCAGGCAAAGCTCCGCCGATGCGCTGTCCCCCGCGGTTGTCCTGCGCAGCAGCGCGGCCACGTTGCGGATCGGCGCGAGCGGATTGCGCAACTCGTGGCCGAGCATCGCGATGAACTCATCCTTGCGCCGATCGGCGTCGCGCAATCTCTCTTCCATCCGCTTGCGCTCGGATACGTCACGCGCCACCTTCGATGCGCCGACGACGCGGCCGCGTTGATCGCGCACCGGCGAAATGGTGAGCGAAACGTCGATGCGCCGGCCGTCCTTTGCAACGCGGACCGTTTCGAAGTGCTCGATGCGCTCCCCGCGCCCGAGCCGCTCGAGGATGAGCCGCTCCTCGTGCTGATGCTCGGGCGGGATGATCATCGTGATCGGCTTGCCGACCGCTTCCTCGGCCGTATAGCCAAAAACCCGCCTCGCGCTCGCGTTCCACGACGTGATCCGCCCGTCGAGCGACTTGCTGATGATCGCGTCATCGGACGATTCGACGATCGACGCCAGCAGCGAGCGCGTGTGCTGCGCGTGCTCCTCGCTTTCGCGAAGCGCGCGTTCCACGCATCGCTGCTCGGTCACGTCGCGAGAAAAGCAACGCGTCTGGGCGAACGCGCCGTGTTCAAAGCGAACGTTGGACGTGACCAGCACATCGCGGACGGATCCATTCCTGTGCCGCATCTGCACCGGCTCGTCACGAAGCGATTCGCCGGCGCCAAGCCGGCGCAGAATCCGGGCTGCCACGCTTGCGTCCACATAGAAGTCGGCGATCGGATGGCCGACATATTCGCTGGCCGCATAGCCCAGCATGTCGAGCTCGCACTGGTTCGCCCACAGGATCACGCCGTCGGGACCCACGCTGTGGATCGCCTGCGCGGCATTCTCGAGGATATCCGCGAGCTCGCGCTCGCGGCTTGCGAGGAGGTTCTCGGTAGCCCGCCGTTGCCCGATCTCGTGCTCGAGTGCGCGCGCCTGCCGCTGCAGATCGCACAGCTCGGAAAGCCGCTTCTCCTCGTCTGCGTACCGCGTCGCATGCGTGGGGATCGTGTTCGAATGCGCCGCGCAGACCGCGTGCATCGCCGGCCACGGGCCGCTTTGCATCTGCGCAATCGGATAGGCGCAGAAAAGTGAAAACGCGTACCTTTGCGCGAGCTCGTTCCATAGTTGCTCGAGTTGCACGGCCGCATCGTGGCGCCCGTCGTTCCACAGCAGGGCGACCATTTCGCCGAAGATCACCACCCGCGAGCCACGTCGTGCGGCGGCCGCGACGAGCGGCTCGAGGGTGGCCGTGAAGCGACCGGCGTCGGGCCACCCCTCCACGAGAAGCGATTCGACGCTCGTACGCGCATCGCGCACGACGTAGCGACCTTCGCCACGCGCAGATGCGAGGTCGATGCCGCGCGCCGAGCAGCGCTCGTCGAGCTGCGCCAGGTGAGGTTGCGTGGCGATCACGATCGCGGCGGCGCCCGCCGAAAGGCCGGTGCCGACGAAATCGGCAATCGACTCGACGAGCGCCGGCTCGGTTTCGTAGAACTGCACGAAATGCTCGTGCGGCGAGGCGCCGCCTGCACCCTCGCGCGAGATGTCGAACGCTGCTGCCGGGACTTCCATGGTGCCCTTCACAATCGAAAAAAACGGTCACCGCGCAGACGATTCTTCCCTGCGCGGGTAATTCTTACCCACGAATGGCGTCCGTCCCCGCAAAAAAGGCGTGCGGATACGCCGTGCAAAAACCACACCCGGACATCGATTGACCTGCATCAATGGCGATCGTCCTTGCGTGCGCTAATGTTCCCAGCGACGCCGGCTCATCGGAACCGGCAACGCCGTCGAGGGCGTGCCATGAACGCGATTCGTATCATTCATTCGGAGCACCGGTCGCTCGCGGCGGTGCTGCACGGGATGCTGCATCTCGTCCGCGAAATCGGGTTGCGCAACAGCGCTCCCAATTTCGAGCTGTTCGGTGCGATGGTTTACTACATCGATGCGTTCGCCGAGCGCTTCCACCATCCGAAGGAAGATGAATACCTGTTCAAGTTGTTGCGCCTTCGGTCGGCGGACGCCACAGCGCTTGTCGACCGGCTGGCAACGGAGCATCGCGCGGGTGCGGAGAAGATCCGCGCGCTCGAGCAGGCGCTGCGCCGCTATGAGGAAGGCGGGAAGAGCGAGTTTGCTGCCTTTGCCGAAGCGGTCCGCGCCTACGCAGCGTTCCACTGGGAACACATGCGCGCGGAAGAAGACCGGCTGCTGCCGCTCGCCCGCGCGCATCTGACCGACAGCGATTGGAGGCAGATCGACGACGCATTCGCCGGAAACAGCGATCCGCTGTTCAACGTCGAAACGGGCGCGCAATACGACGCGCTTTTCCGGCGCATCGTGAGCCTCGCTCCGCCGCCTATCGGCGTGGGACCGTACACGCGGTGATATGGCGGAGAGACAGGGATTCGAACCCTGGATACCTTGCGGTATACGTGATTTCGAGTCACGCGCCTTCGACCACTCGGCCATCTCTCCGCGGTCGCGCATTATAGCGTGAGCCTTCACGCGCATCGCGCCGTCTGATCGACCCGCAACACGCAGCGTTGTCAGGCGCGCGGGGCAATGCGTGTAGGACAGCGCCGACGCAGTCTCGCGTCGCGGACCGATAGCACAATCAGCACGCTGCGGACGCGACGCGCGCGTGATACGTGCTTTCCTACCCGTTCCCCGTCAATTCGCTCGCTGATGAACCGCTCGTTGCAGGCACACGGACTCGTGGCGTGGATCGTTGCGCTGTCGCTGCTGCTTGCCGGCTGCGCATCGATGCCGCCGGGGGCCGACTATCCGAAGATTGCGTCGACCGCGCTGGTCGATCCTGCGAGCACGCCGCTCGGGCAGGGTGTCGAGACACTGGCGAAGGCGCATCCCGGATTGTCGGGATTCCGTCTCTTCGCCAGCGGCAGCGACGCGTTCACGCTGCGCGTGCAGATGGCAAACCGGGCGCAGCGCACGCTCGACGTCCAATACTTCATTTTCAAGGACGACGACACCGGGCAGTTGCTGATGAGCGCGATGCTGCACGCGGCGAGCCGCGGCGTGCGCGTGCGGGTCCTGATGGACGACACCGAGGCGCGCGGCCAGGACGACCGCGTCGCGCTGCTGGCAGCGAACCCCAACGTCGAGGTGCGCCTGTACAACCCGTTCTACTACCGCGGCCCGATCGCGTTCGTGCGCTTCGCCGAATTCGCGCTCACGATGAGCCGGCTCGACTATCGGATGCACAACAAGCTGTTCGTCGCCGACAACGCGATCGCGGTCGCCGGTGGGCGCAACGTCGGCGACGAGTATTTCGACGTCGGCGATGCGCCGCAATTCGGCGACTACGACGTGTTCGTCATGGGACCGATCGTGCGCGACCTGTCGAAAAGCTTCGACGCCTACTGGAACAGCTCGCTGTCGATCCCGGTCCAGGCGCTGCTCGGTGCCGATCGCACCGGCGCCAAGCTCGAGACGATGAAGGTGCAGCTTCGCGAGCACAAGGCGGACATGCATCAGAGCGACGAGGAGCGCGCCATCCGCACCGGGAAGCCGCTTGCGGGGCTGCTCGGCGACGACAGCGGCATGGTGTGGGCGAAGGCCGAGGTGCTGGCCGACAGTCCGGACAAGGCGAAGGTCGAAAACGACGACGAGCCGGGCGCGTTGTTCCGCCACCGGCTTCTCGAAGCTGCGCGCGACGTGAAGAGCGAGCTGCTGATCGTGTCCCCGTATTTCGTCCCGGGTGAAAAGGGCGAGGCGTTGCTCGTTAAGCTGCGCAACCGCGGCGTGCGCGTTCGCGTCCTGACCAATTCGCTGCTGTCCACGGACGTCCCCGCCGTGCATGCCGGCTACCGGCAATACCGGCTTCCCCTGCTCGAGGCGGGGGTCGACCTCTATGAAGTGAAACCGCTGCCCGGCAAGCCGCATCCTCGCGGCGGCCTGCTCAAAACGCCAAGCTCGGGGCAGTTCTCGCTGCATGCGAAGGCGTTCGTCTTCGACCGCAAGCGCATCTTCATCGGTTCGGCGAATTTCGATCGGCGCTCGCTGCACCTCAATACCGAGATCGGCTTGATGATCGACAGTCCGCAGCTCGCGCAACAGGTGCTTGCACGCTTCGACACCATTGCCAATCCGGCGAACAGCTTCGTCCTCGCGTTGCACGAGAACGCCGCCGGCACGCCCCGGATCGAATGGAAAAGCATGAAGGATGGAAAGCCGGTCGTGTACACCAGCGAGCCCGGCGACGATCGGTGGCGCGAGTTCCTCGTCGACCTCTACGGCCTGCTGCCGATCGAGGACCAGCTATGAGCGCGGCCGGTTCGGCGAGTGCATGTGCGAAGCGCTTTGCGGCTGTGCGGGTGTGCCCGGTAGAGGCGCGCCGCTGTCCGGCCCTCCCCCCGGCTGCGCGGCCGAAACGGGATCGCTTGCGGGAAAGGTGTCGGCCAGCGCTTGATCGAGCAGCTTCTCGCGATGTCCTTCGGCCATGGTTTTCCTCCGCGCGAGCGCGCCGTATCGGCTATTTCACCAGCGTCACCGGCAAGTCGGAGAGGCTGATCACCTGGCGGGCAATGGAGCCCAGCAGTTGCTGCGTCGATCCCATGCCGCGCGTGCCCATCACGATGGCGTCGCAGTTGGTTGACTTCGCATGTTCGACGATCACCGACGGTACGAAGCCCTTCCGCGATTCGCTCATGCACGCAACCCCGGCGCGCGCGAGCACATCCGCCGCGGATTGCAATGCGCGATTTCCTGCTTCGAGCGCATCGTTGCGCGCCGGTTCGTCGAACACCGTGGCCGCCGTGCCGTCATCCACCTGCACATAGAGCAATTGCACTTCGACGGGTGCAACTCGCTGCGAACAACTCGCCACCCGCTGCACGGCACGCGCGGAACTATCCGAGCCGTCGACCGGGAGCAGCACGCGGATCATCGGCGACCGCCGGGCGAGCGCCTCGTGGTGAACGGCTACTTCTTCGGCGGCGAATGCGCGCTGGATGCCTTCTCGGGCTGCGCGGACAGACTCTTTCCGGCCGACGGAGACGTGTTCCCTCCTGCGGACATGTTCACGTTGACCGTCTTGCCCTTCGCCTTCTCGTTCGCGACGTAGTTCTCGATCGCCTTGTCCTCCGCCTTGGCGAGCGCCGCCTTTTCGGCATCGGCCGTGCTCTTGTCCTTCGCTGCTTTCTCGGCCTTCTGCTGATCGGTGAGCGGTGGCGCCGGAGGCAGCTTGGCGACGGCGGCTCCGAATGCCGCGACGACGAGCGCCGCGCCGATCAATGCCCGGATGGTGGTGTGCATGCGTGGCTCTCCGAATTCGCTTGCGGATGGACTGTGCGGCTACGCGGGGCGCGGCGCAGGAACCGGCGGCGCATCGTCCGGCGCCGTGGGAATCTTGCCGGCCTTGACGTCGTTGTACCAGTACAGGTGATGCTCCTTCGCCCAC
>DASSVX010000010.1:0-7601 GCA_035705655.1 Casimicrobiaceae bacterium | reverse complement strand
CGGTGGAGCGGCTCCACAGCGCCGCCAGTTCCAGGCGCATGTGATAAATCTGCTGCAGCACCGTGCTCTTTTCGATGGTCTGCTCGAGCCGCGCACGCTCGCCCTCGGGCAGCGCCACGGGGTCGGACGCGAGCCAGCGCTTGACGCGCCGCAGGCTCGGCAGGTCGACATGGCCGTGACGTGCGCGCAACGCGGCAATTTCGGTGGCGCAGGCGGCCTTCACCGACTTCGCATAGCTCGTGGCCACCGCGTACCGATGCGTGATGATCGCCTGCAGCGTCGCAAGATCGGCCACCGCCTTCGAGCCGTCGAACTTGATCTGGGGCGCAATCTTGCGCACCGTGGCCAATTTGAACGCTTCGAGAATGCGGATGTACATCCAGCCGATGTCGAACTCGTACCAGCGCGACGAGAGCTTCGCCGACGAGCCGTACGCGTGGTGGTTGTTGTGCAATTCCTCGCCGCCGATGACGATGCCCCACGGCACGATGTTTGTCGACGCATCGAGGCAGGCGAAGTTGCGATAGCCCCAGTAGTGGCCGATGCCGTTGATGATGCCGGCCGCGGTGATCGGGATCCACAGCATCTGCACGGCCCAGATGGTGAGGCCGATCGGGCCGAACAGCGCGAGATCGATCACCATCATGACGCCCACGCCCTGCCACGAGAAGCGCGTGTAGAGATTGCGCTCGATCCAGTCGTCAGGCGTGCCGTGACCGTACTTGTCGAGCGTTTCGCGGTTCTTCGCCTCGTCGCGATAGAGCTCGGCGCCGCGCCACATCACGGTTTCGATGCCGCGCGTTTGCGGGCTGTGCGGGTCGTCGTCGGTTTCCACCTTCGCGTGGTGCTTGCGATGGATGGCCACCCACTCCTTGGTGACCATGCCGGTGGTGATCCAGAGCCAGAAGCGGAAAAAGTGCGCGACGATCGGATGCAGGTCGAGTGCGCGGTGCGCCTGGCTGCGATGCAGGAAGATCGTGACGGAAGCGATGGTGACGTGCGTGAGGACCAGCGCGACGACCACGTAGCCCCACCAGGGAAGGTCGACCAACCCGTGCGCGGCGAGGGCCAGAAAATCCGAATTCATTGAAAGTCCGAAAAAATGCAACCGCGGGCGCGACGACGGCGTCGTCGGCGGGCAGGTTGCGTGGCCCATTGTACGCGAGCAGCGTTCGGGACGATATGGCCCCGGCCGGCGGCATGCGCAAGGGGCAAGGGCGGGGAAATTGCGAGCGGCGTCCGGCGTGAATCCATGGATCGGCCAACGGGCGGTACTTCTGTGTTTTCGACCCGCGTCGCGCGTCCGAAGTGCCGTGGTTTACGGCGGGGACTCGGGAATCTTTGCGTTGTCGGGCTGTGCAGGAATCGCGCCGACGATGCGAATGTCGCGTTGCGGGAAGGGAATCTGGATGCCGTTCGCGCCGAACGCCTTCAGGATCGCCCGGTTGAGCGAGCTCTTGAGATCGAGCTGGCCGACGTGCGGGTCGTTGATCCATACGCCAAGCTCGAGGGTGATGCCGTTGTCGGCGAAGTTGACGAGGAACGACTTCGGGGCCTGCGCGTCGCGCAGCACCCGCGGCTCGCGCAGCGCAATTTCGACGAGCAGGGCAAGCGCCTTCTCGACGTCGCTGTCGTAGGCCACCTGCACCTGCAGGGCGAGACGCACCTGCGGCGACGTGTACGAATGGTTGAGAACGGTGGTCGTCACCACCGTTTCGTTCGGCACGATGGCCTCGACGCCGTCGCCGCTGCGCACCACGACGTAGCGGGACGTTGCGTTCGACACCACGCCGGTGCGGCCATCGACGGTGACGAGGTCGCCGATGCGAATCGAGCGGTCGAGCAGGATGGTGAAGCCGGCGATGTAGTTCGACGCGAGCTTTTGCAGGCCGAGCCCGATGCCGACACCCAGTGCGCCGCCGAAGACGGTGAGCAGCGTGAGGTCGAAGCCGATCTGCTCGAGGGCGATCAGCACGGCGACGACGATCAGCACCGCGCGGATGAACTTCGCGAGCACCACGCGCAGGTTCGCATCGAGCTGCGTGGCGAGTGCCAGGCGCTGCTCGATCAGGCCGGAAATCCACAGCGTCACGATCAGCGTCACCACGACGACCGCGATACCGGTGAAGATCGTGAGCAGCGACACGTCGGTCTTGCCGATCGGGATCACGAGCTGGGCGAGCGTCGCGCGGATCTCGGGCAGCACGCCCAGGAAGTAGAGGATCGCGAGACCCCAGATTGCGGTGCCGATGGCAAGCTCCGAGGCGGGCAGCCACGTCTGCGCCGGGAACAGCCGGTGCAGCGCATACGCAAGCATGCGGATCACCGCGAGTGCGATGAGGATCGGCGTTGCGATGGCGAGGAAGAACGGCGGACCGACGAGGTGACGCCATGCAATCGACGCGACATAGACGAGCAGCAGCGCGATCAGCGGAAAGCCGAGGTCGATGAAGCTGCCCGGCAGGTGCGCCTGCGGCAGGCGGCGTGCGCGGTGTTGCGCGAGGCGCCGATCCACGAGCCACGCGATGCCGATGCATGCGAGCGTGAGCAGCAGCTCGAGCCAGCCGCGCGGCAGCGCGAGCGCCACCTGCAGGCGGCTGAAGTCGATGGGCGCGATCATTTTGGTCGCGCAAGTGTAATCGGGGTCAGAGCTGTAATTATTCCATCGGCCGAATAATTACAGCTCTGACCCCGATTACGCGGTCTTGCGCTCGAGCACGGCGGCGAAAAAGCCGTCGCAGCCGTGCACGTCGGGGCGCAGCCGCAGCCGCGCGCCGGTGTCGAGCGGGATGCGGGCGTCGGCCAGCAGCGACGCGACGTCGCGTTCGGTGAAATCTGCGTGCGCGGCGACAAAGGCGTCGACGATGGCGTCATTCTCTTCGGGCAGCACGCTACACGTCGCATACACGAGCCGGCCGCCGGGCTTCACGAGCGTCGACGCGGCGGCGAGGATGCGCGCCTGCTTCGCGGTGAGCTCGTTCAGGTCGTCGGGCGTCTGCCGCCATTTGAGGTCGGGATTGCGGCGCAGCGTGCCGAAACCCGTGCAGGGCGCATCGACCAGCACGCGATCGATCTTGCCGGCGAGCCGCTTCACCTTCGTGTCGCGCTCGCTGGCGATCACCTGCGGATGCACGTTGGACAATCCGGACCGCGCGAGGCGCGGCGTCAGGTGCGCGAGGCGCCTTGGCGACACGTCGAACGCGTACAGGCGTCCCTGCGAGCGCATCATCGCGCCAAGCAGCAGCGTCTTCCCGCCGGCACCGGCGCAGAAGTCGACGACCATGTCGCTTCGTCGCGGCGCGACGAGCAGGCCCACGAGCTGGCTGCCTTCGTCCTGCACTTCGAGCCGCCCGTCGGCAAGCCACGCGTGACGTGCAAGCGACGGCCGGCCGTCGATGCGCAGTCCGAACGGCGCGTAAGGCGTCGGCGTCACCGCGAGGCCTTCGGCCGACAACGCCGCCAGCGCCGCATCGCGTGTCGTCTTCATCACGTTCGCACGCAGATCGAGCGGTGCGGGCACCTGCCATGCGCGCGTGAGCGCGGTGCGTGCCGCGTCGTCGTACGTTTCGCCGAGGCGATGCCACAGCCAGTCGGGCACATCGGCGGCGACGGCGGGTGCAAGCGGATCGTGTAATCGGCCCTTGAAGCCGGCGAGCCAGCGCGCGTCGCTGGCGTTGATCGCCGGCTCGATCTCGCGCACCGAGTGTCCGAACTCGCGCACCATGACCGCGTAGGCGAGAAGGCGCGGATCGGCGGTCTGCGCCAGCGCTTCGAGCGACGCCTTGCGCCGCAGATAGGCAAACGCACCGTCCGACACGAGCGCGCGGTCACGCACGCCCATTTCGGCGTGTTCGCGGAAGAACGCCGACAGCGCGGCATCGGCCGGCATGTCGAGACGCGCGACGCGCGTGATCGCGCCGGCGAGTGCCGTCAACTGGTTGCGGCGGAGCGTCATCGCTCAGTGCGGGAGCCGCAGGCGTAGCGGGATGTCATTCGCGGCGCCGGGCCGTCCCAAGCCGCGAATTGCGCCCCCTGGGGGGCAGCGTAGCGGCGAAGCCGCAAGCGTGGGGGGATGTCACTGCCCATGCGATTCGGCGCCGCCGGGATCGGGCGCGCGCGGGTCCGGCGCGTTGAACGACGTGCTGTCGGCGGCGGCGGGTTCATCGACCACCGGTGCGCCGCTCGCATCGGTGCGGATCGCATCGAGCAGCACCTCGAGCGTGCCGCGCGACGTGCGCGTCACGCGCATCTTCACCGGGATGTAATGCATCGACGGCGCGAGCCAGAACCAGCCTTCGGTCTTGCCGTCGTCGCTCACCTCGTGCCAGCGCTGCGTGACGACATCGCCGTTGCGCCAGGCGATCGTTTCCTCGCCGGCGAGCGACAGCGTGTACCGCGCCACACGCCGCGTCGTCGCGAGGCTGAACGTCTGGTCGTCGCGCGAAGGCGGCGTGAAATACGGCTGCCACAGTATCGTCAGCGGATCGAACGCGGGTGCTTCGAGTGGCACGAGATCGCCGCCGTTCAGCACGACGTTGCCCGCGTCCCAATCGAAATACGCAACCTCGCGCTTGTCGGCGCTGCCGCGCTCGACGACGAATTCGTACGGCTTGAGGCCCTGCGGCGTGATCGTGCCGCGGCTTTCGACGAGGCCCTTGCCGTGCACGAGCAGCGCGGCCAGTCCGCGCGGCTGCGCCACCGTCGAGATCCGGTAACGGTCGCCATCGCGCTCGAACCGATACGTCGCCTCGCCGATCATGAAGCCCTGCGTGCCGAAGAAAACCTTGTACGCGAGGTCGAGCCGCGGCGGCAACACGACCGGTGGCGTTGCATCGGCGGCCGGCGGACCGATCGCGACGTCGGCAAGCGACGGTTCGCCTGCGGCCGGCGTCGGTGTCGCATTCGCCGTAACATCGAGTGCGTCTTGCGGCGCCACGATCTCCGCGTTGCCGGGCGCCAACGGCCTTTGCACGGCGACGACCGGTGCATGCGCGCGGCGCGGTGCCGGAGGACGCGTCTTCGGGACGACGCTCGGCGGCGAAGCGACGCGCTCGACAGGCGGCGAGGGTGCGGGCGGCGGCGGCATTTCGGTCAGCGTCGCGGTCAATGCCGGCTCTTCCGGCGCGACGTCCCGCGTCGACTCGACCGGCCACAGCGACCACGCGAGATGCAGCAGCAACGACAGCACGAGCGCGACGACGAGCGCGGGCCGGACGTGCCACGGCGATTGCGAACCGCCACGCGATGCGATCGCGACGGAGGCCGTCCCCGACCCTGCGTCGCGGCGCGCGCTGGACTTCATCCTTCGACGGACCGAGGGCAGTGCGCCGAGTTCGGCCGCGTAGCTCATCGGCACATCGCATCGTGGCTCGGACCGGTGATGCGAACGCGGTCGCCTTCGACGGCGACGCGGCCGGCACAGAACCAGCCGACCACCTGCGGCAGCAGCCGATGCTCGGCTTCGAGCACGCGCGCGGCGAGCGTCGCCGGGTCGTCGCCGGGCAGCACCGGCACCTCCGACTGCGCGATGATCGGCCCGCCGTCGACGTCGGGCGTGACGAGGTGCACGGTGCAGCCGTGTCGCGTCGCGCGATCGGCGAGCGCACGGCCATGCGTGCCGGTGCCCGGATACGCGGGCAAAAGCGACGGGTGGATGTTGAGCATGCGCCCGGCGTAGCGCTGCACGAACGCGGCGCCGAGAATGCGCATGAAGCCGGCGAGCACGATCAGCTCGGGCTCGCCCGCGTCGATCGCGGCGGCGAGTGCCGCATCGAATTCGTCGCGCGCGGCAAACGCACGATGATCGACGACGGTGGTCGCAATGCCGTTGCGCTCGGCATGCGCGAGCCCCCCCGCATCGGGCCGGTTGCTGATCACATGCGTGACGGCGCCATCGATCGCGCCCGCGTTCGCGGCATCGATCAGTGCGGCGAGATTCGAGCCGCGGCCGGAGATGAGCACGGTGATGCGCGTGAGCGGCATCGGGGTCAGTGACGATAAGTGGGATAAGTGGGGTCAGAGACGACTTTTGCGCGCGATCGATCTCAACCCGCAGCAGCGAAAAGTCGGCGCTGACCCCATTTATTGAGCTTTACATAATTGCGCGACGTCAGGCACCCGAAGCTTCGTCGTCCCCGCGAAGGGGGGACCCAGTAGCGCTTCGAGCGAAAGACACTAATGGGATGGTCGCCCCCTTCCCGATGCGGCATCAGAGTGCCACAGTGGAAATGTGGACATATCCACTGACACGAGAGGAGGCGACCGCTATGAAGATTACGACGCTGGGCATCGATTTGGCAAAGAATGTGTTCCAGTTGCACGGCGTGGATGAACGCGGCAAGGTGTTGCTGAAGAAGCAGCTCAAGCGCACGCAGATGCTGCCGTTCTTCGCCAATCTGCCGCCGTGTCTGATTGGCATGGAGGCGTGCGCGAGTGCGCATTACTGGGCGCGCAAGCTGGCCCCGCTCGGGCACACGGTGAAGTTGATGGCCCCGCAATACGTCAAGCCGTACGTGAAGACCAACAAGCACGATGCGGCCGACGCCGAGGCGATCTGCGAAGCGGTGGGCCGGCCGAGCATGCGCTTCGTGGCGGTCAAGAGCACGGAGCAACAAGCGATCCTGGCCGTGCATCGGGCCCGGCAAGGCTTCGTCAAGGCGCGCACCGCGCAGGCCAATCAGATCCGCGGGCTGCTGGCCGAGTTTGGGGTGGTGCTGCCGCAAGGCATCACGCACATTAGCGAGCGCTTGCCGGCGATTCTCGAGGATGGCGACAATGCGTTGCCGGGCAGTTTCCGGCAAGTGCTGGCCCGCCTGGGCGAGCATTTGCAACACTTGAGCACGCACGTCGCCGCTCTTGAGCGTGAGATTCACCGCTGGCACCGCGACAGCGAAGCGAGTCAACGGCTGGCGGCGATCCCGGGCATCGGTCCGCTCGGTGCCAGCGCCTTGGTGGCGACGGTCGCTGCGCCCACGAGTTTTGCCAACGGACGACAACTGGCCGCCTGCCTGGGGATGGTACCTAGGCAGGCTTCCAGCGGCGGCAAGCCGACGCTGCTCGGCATGAGCAAGCGCGGCGATAGTTACCTGCGCACGCTGCTTATCCACGGTGCCCGCTCGGTGCTGCGCCAAGTTGAACGGCACGCCGAACACGCTGACCCGTGGCTGCGGCAACTGCTGAGGCGTCGACCGAAGAACGTAGTCGCGGTCGCGCTGGCAAACAAAAACGCCCGCATCGCATGGGCGTTGTTGGCGCATGGACGTACCTATCAGCCGCAGTATTCGGCCGCTGCCCGTGGTTGCAGCGGTGCCCCGGACGAAATGATTAGCTGAAGTAGAGACCACTGATTGCTCAGGCAAACGTGACGTGATGGCAAAACAGGTCGGACCGCGATCGGGCAAAGCTGCGGAACCCAGCGCACTTCGAGTGCATGACGCTGATGAGCTCCCGATCGGCGAATTCCATCAGGGCCAGAGGCCGTTGCGGCCTCGATCTAAAGGCCGGATGTATGGCTGCAATCACTACCTGCTCGCTATCGCAAATCGGATGCTTGGCAAAAAGGGGGCGACCATGTATGGGTTCCCGCTTCCGCGGGAACGACG
>DASSVX010000009.1:0-4985 GCA_035705655.1 Casimicrobiaceae bacterium | reverse complement strand
CCGATCGTGCCGCACACGGCCGGTCCCAGGTCCGACAGGATGTCGCCGAACAGGTTCGAGCCGACGACGACGTCGAACGTCTGCGGGCGCTGCACGAAATGCGCGCAGAGGATGTCGATGTGGAACTGGTCGACGCGGATGCCGGGATGGCTTGCCGCCATCGCCCGGAAGCGCTCGTCCCAGTACGGCATCGTGATCGAGATGCCGTTCGACTTCGTGGCCGACGTCAAGTGACGCTCGGGGCGGGATGCCGCGAGCTCGAACGCGTACTTCAGGATGCGGTCGACGCCCTTGCGCGTGAACACCGATTCCTGGACGACGAACTCGCGCTCGGTTCCCTCGAACAGACGCCCGCCGAGCGACGAGTATTCGCCTTCGGTGTTTTCGCGCACGACGACGAAGTCGATGTCGCCGGGTTTGCGATTGGCCAGCGGCGTCGCGATGCCGGGCATCAGCCGGCACGGGCGCAGGTTCACGTACTGGTCGAAGCGGCGGCGGAACTGGATCAGCGATCCCCACAGCGACACATGATCGGGAACGGTGGCCGGCCAGCCGACGGCGCCGTAGAAGATCGCCTCGAACGAGGACAGCGTCTCGAACCAGTCGTCGGGCATCATGCGGCCCGTTTTGGCGTAGTGGTCGCAGCTCCAGTCGAAATGCACGAATTCGAGACCGATGCCGAACTTGCCGGCGACCTTCTCGAGCACGCGCAGGCCCTCGGGAACCACCTCCTTGCCGATGCCGTCGCCCGGGATGACTGCAATTCGGTGCATGGATTACCCCTCGTATTACCCCTCGTGTCGAACGCCGATTATAGGATGCGCGGCGGCGCGCAACGCGCTTCGGCTCATCCATTCGTTCGATGGCGTGCTCGAGCGGCGCTCGTTACCGTGTGCACGCAAGCACTTTCGACACACGGAAAGGAATCGCGATGAGCGAGCGCCGGTACTGGATCGGAGTTGTCGCGCAGGATCACGTCGAGGCCGCGGTTGCGCACGGCTTCGTGCAACTCAACTACGGCAAGGCCGCACCGCTCGCGCGCATGCAGCCAGGCGACGGTCTCGCCGTCTACTCGCCTCGCGCAACGTTCCCCGATGGCGCGCCTCTGAGGGCGTTCACGGCGATCGGCCACGTGGGCGATGGACCGATCTTCGAGGTACCGCCCGATGAACCCGCGGTCATCTGCCGGCGCAGCGCCGCATGGCTCGACGCGACGCCTGCCCCCATCAAGCCGCTTCTTGGGGAGCTCTCGTTCATTCGCAACAAGGAGCACTGGGGGGCCGCGTTTCGCTTCGGCGTGCTGCGCGTGCCGCGCGATGATTTCCTCGCCATCGCAGCGGCGATGGGCCGCAATCCGGCGATCGATTTCGCTTGAGCCGTACCGCGTCGCGAACGATGTGCCCCGAACCCGCTTCCGTTCGCGCCGGCGCGCCCTGCACACCGGGCGCCGTGCCGCGCTGCGCTATCATGCCGAGAGCCTTCCCCGCACGCACCGCATGAAACAGACCTTCCTCGATTTCGAACAGCCCATCGCCGAGCTGCAACAGAAGATCGACGAGCTCCGCTACGTCCACGAGGACTCGGCCGTCGACATCTCCGACGAGATCGCGCGCCTGACGAAGAAAAGCCAGCAGCTCACGAAGGACATCTACAGCAAGCTCACCGCGTGGCAGATCGCGCAGGTCGCGCGCCATCCGCAGCGCCCGTACACGCGCGACTACATCAGCGGGATGTTCGGCGATTTCCGCGAGCTGCACGGCGATCGCTCGTATGCCGACGATCCGGCGATCATCGGCGGCCTGGCGCGCTTCAACGGCCACCCCTGCATGGTGCTCGGCCAGCAGAAGGGCCGTGACACCAAGGAAAAAATCCACCGCAATTTCGGCATGCCGCGTCCCGAGGGCTACCGCAAGGCGCTGCGGCTCATGAAGCTCGCCGAGAAGTTCGGATTGCCGCTGTTCACGTTCGTCGATACGCCGGGGGCGTATCCGGGCATCGGTGCCGAGGAGCGCGGGCAGTCGGAGGCCATCGGCCGCAATCTTTACGAAATGGCCGGTCTGCGCATCCCGATCATCACCACGGTGATCGGCGAGGGCGGCTCGGGAGGCGCGCTCGCCATCGCGATCGGCGACGTGACGCTGATGCTGCAATACTCGACCTATTCGGTCATCTCGCCCGAAGGTTGCGCGTCGATCCTCTGGAAATCGGCCGAGCACGCATCTGCCGCCGCCGAAACGCTCGGCATCACCGCCGCGCGACTGAAGCAGCTCGGGCTGGTCGACAAGGTCGTGAACGAGCCCACCGGCGGCGCGCATCGCGATCACGCCGCGACGATGGTTACGCTGAAAAAGGCGTTGACCGAAACCCTGCGCCAACTGCAGGAGCACACGATCGAGGCCTTGCTCGAGACACGCGAAGACAAGATCCTCGCTTATGGCCGATTCAAGGAGATCGCTCCCGGCTGACGGCCGCGCGCACGATGGCGTCGGCCACGCGGTCGCCGACCTTGTTGCGCAGGCGCTGCCCGGTGGCGGCCGCGTCGCGGTCGCGCTTTCCGGCGGGCGCGACTCGATCGTGCTTCTCGACGCCGCGTCGCGCATCACCGCGCGTGCGCGCATTGCACTCATTGCCTTCCACGTGCATCACGGCCTGTCGCCGAACGCGGATCGGTGGTCGCTGTTCTGTCGCGATGCGTGCGCGGAACGGGCCATCGCCTTCGTCTCCCGGCACGTGTGCGTGACGCGCGCTGCGCGCGTCAGCGTCGAAGCGGCGGCGAGGAAACTTCGCTACGACACGCTTGCAGCGCTCGCGCAGGCGCATGCGGTCGACGCCGTCCTGCTCGGTCACCACGCCGACGACCAGGCCGAAACCGTGCTGCTGCAATTGCTGCGCGGCGCCGGGCCGCGCGGCCTTGCCGCGATGCCGGCAATCGCCATCGATCGCGGCGTGCGCTGGCTGCGGCCGTTCCTCGCGATGACGCGCCAAACGCTCGACGCGGAGGTCGCCGCGCGGCGACTCGCCTACATCGACGACGAAAGCAACGCCGATGCGCGCTATCGCCGCAACGCGCTGCGCGCGGGCGTCGTGCCGGCGTTGCGCGCGATGGCGCCGGGCTACCCCGAAACGCTCGTGCGCGCGGCGCGCCATCAGGCGGAAGCCGCCGCGCTGCTCGACGAGCTCGCGGCCCTTGATGCGCGCGGGGCATGCGACGGCGCCACGCTCGATCGCGCCGCCCTCCGGTCGCTCCGCCCGCCGCGTGCACGCAACCTCCTGCGCTGGTTCCTGCGTGAGCGCGGCTTGCCGGCGCCCTCCTCGGCGCGGCTCGGCGAGATGCTGCGGCAACTCACGTCGGCCGGTGACGACGCGCGCACGACGCTCGTGCATGCGGGCGCCGAGCTCGGCGTGCACCGTGGACGCGTCTGCGTCCACCGGCGCGCGCCCGGCGCGTATCGGCTCGAATGGTCGGGCGACGGCAGCATCGCATTGCCGCACGGCACGCTCGTCTTCGACGCGGCCGCCGGAGAAGGCATCGCGGCGCGCCATCTCGCCGCGTCTCGCGTCACGCTGCGCTCCGGCACGCCGGGAGAGCGCTTGCGGGCCGGCGGTCACGTGCGCCGGGGGGTTGCCGATCTCTTGCGCGAAGCGGGCGTGCCGGAATGGGCGCGCATCGGCGTGCCGCGCGTCTACTGCGGTGATGCGCTGGCCGCCGTGGCGTGCGCCGGCGTCGATGCGGCATTCGCCGCGGCCCCGGGCGAGCCCGCGGTGGCGCTCGGATGGCACCCCGACTGACGCGTCCGGCGGCGTCCCGGGAGCGATCGTCGAACGGCCGATTCAATGCGCTCCGCGCGGCGCCCGATTGCATGCCAATCGCGACGGCCTCGCATGTTATAATTTTGAATTTACTTGCTTTTATCTTTTCGGAGCGGAAACATGGCAGTTGAGCGCACCCTTTCGATCATCAAGCCCGACGCCGTGGCGAAGAACGTCATCGGCGAGATCTACTCGCGCTTCGAAGGGGCCGGACTCATGATCGTGGCAGCGCGCATGGCGTGGCTGTCACGCCGGGACGCCGAAGGCTTCTACGCGGTGCATCGCGAGCGCCCGTTCTTTCGCGACCTCGTCGATTTCATGACGACGGGCCCGGTGATGATCCAGGTGCTCGAAGGCGACAACGCCATCGCGAAAAATCGCGAGCTGATGGGCGCCACCGATCCGACGAAGGCGGCCGCCGGCACCATTCGCGCCGACTTCGCGCGGTCGATCGACGCCAACGCCGTGCACGGCTCCGACGCGCCGGACACGGCGGCGAACGAAATCGCCTATTTCTTCCCGGCATACAGCATCTACGCACGGTAATCGGAGGACGACGCGTCGCGATGCAGAACCTGCTCGACCTCGAACCCGCGGCGCTCGCCCACTGGTTCGCCGGGCGCGGCGAAAAGCCGTTTCGCGCGCGCCAGGTCTGCCGCTGGGTGCACAGGCGTTTCGCCGCCGACATAAGTGCGATGAGCGATCTCGCGAAGCCGCTTCGCGCGTCGCTGTCCGGCGCCGCCGAAATTCGCGCGCCATCCGTGCTGCGCGACACCACCGCTGCCGACGGCACGCGCAAATGGCTGCTCGACGCCGGTAACGGCAATGCCGTCGAGGCCGTCTACATCCCCGAGGACGACCGCGGGACGCTGTGCATCTCGTCGCAGGCCGGCTGCGCGCTCGACTGCGCGTTCTGCTCCACCGGGCGGCAGGGATTCAACCGCAACCTCACCACCGGCGAGATCGTGGGCCAGTTGTGGCATGCGAACCGCACGCTGTTGAACGACGGTATCGAGGCGCCATGGGTCGACGCCGGCCGGGCGCCGATTACCAACGTGGTGATGATGGGAATGGGCGAGCCGCTGGCGAACTTCGACAACGTCGTTCCCGCGCTGCGCACGTTCCTCGACGACAATGCCTACGGACTTTCGCGACGGCGTGTCACGCTGTCGACG
>DASSVX010000008.1:0-2959 GCA_035705655.1 Casimicrobiaceae bacterium | reverse complement strand
TGGACGCTGCCCGAAATCATTGCCGGCCTCGCGCGCCACGGCATTCGCGGCATTGCTCCGTGGCGCGACCAGGTCGCGAAGGCCGGGCTCAAGGCAACCGCGCAGCAGATCCGCGATGCGGGTCTCACCGTGAGCGGCCTTTGCCGTGGCGGCATGTTTCCCGCACCCGATCGGCAGGCGCGCCGTGCCGCGCTCGACGACAACCGGCGTGCGGTGGACGAAGCGGCGGCGCTCGGTGCGCAGTGCCTGG
Source organism: Casimicrobiaceae bacterium (assembly GCA_035705655.1). Classification (GTDB taxonomy): domain Bacteria; phylum Pseudomonadota; class Gammaproteobacteria; order Burkholderiales; family Casimicrobiaceae; genus VBCG01. Next base: position 2,709 of record DASSVX010000008.1, on the reverse strand, counting down.
TGCTCGTCGTCGGCGGGCTGCCGAAGGATGCGCGCGGCGCGATCGTGTCGAACGACATCGCCGGTGCGCGCGAAATGGTGCGTGACGGCATCGGCGAGCTCCTCGACTATGCGCGCGGCGCCGGCATGCCGCTGGCCATCGAGCCGCTGCATCCCATGTATGCGGCCGACCGCGCGTGCGTGAACACGATGGCGCACGCCAACGCGCTTTGCGACGAGCTTTCGCCGAACGGCAAGGACGGCCTCGGCATCGCCGTCGACGTGTATCACGTGTGGTGGGACCCCGAGCTTCGTGCAGAGATCGAGCGTGCGGGTGCGCACGATCGCCTCTACGCCTATCACATCTGCGACTGGCTCGTGCCGACGGCCGACCTGCTGAACGACCGCGGCATGATGGGCGACGGCGTCATCGACCTTCGCCTCATCCGCTCGTGGATGGAGGCCGCCGGCTATCGCGGCATGCACGAAGTGGAAATCTTCTCGGCGAACAACTGGTGGAAGCGCAACGGCGACGAAGTGCTGCTGACGTGCAGGACGCGCCACGAGCAGTCGAGCTGACGGCGCAAAGGTCCGCTTCGGATGCGCGCGACGCTCGTGCGCCGAACGCGGGCGCTGCGAGCTACGGACGCGCGGGGTCGGGCGCCGGCTTCGCGGTCGACGCTGCCACCAGCGGGCCCACCGCGGCAACCGGAACGATCGCGTCGGGCTCCGCCGTCTTCGCGTCGACCTGCTGCTGCACGTCGTCGCGGATGATCGGACGGAACCGGTAGCCGGGGCGCAGCAGGCCGCGCTCCTTCTGCAGGAAGGCGAGCACCGTGGCCGCCGAGTGCGTCCAGTTGCGCGCGCCCGACTCGGCGAATCCCGGGCCGCCGGTCGCCCCGCGACTGCCGAGCGGGTGGTCCTTCGAATCCTTGCCCATCCAGAAGCCGAGCACCACGCCCTTCTCCGGATGTTCGGGGGGGCCGGGAACGAACAGCATCAGCCACACATCGGACGTTTTGCCGTCCGCATTCGTCGCCGTACCGGTCTTTCCGGCTATCTCTCCCGCCAGATCGAGCGGAAACGACAACGTGCGCTTCTTGCGTTGCTGCGGCGTGAGCTTCCAGACCGCGTCGCTCAGCGGATCCATGCCGGGGATGACGCCCGTGCGGAGGCCGGCGGCGGTGCCGGTCGGGCCGATATCGAGCGGGCCCTTCAGGAGCTCGATCATCGCATTGGAAACGGCCGGATGCATGAGCCGCTCCTGCGTCGCGTGGTGCTCGCCCTTGATGTCGCAAGCCTTCGGCTTGCCGGTATCGTCGTCGTAGAGGAGCGAGCGGCCATCGTGGCATACGTCGTTCGCGAAGCGGGGCGTCACGCGAAAGCCTCCGTTGACGAACGCGGCGGTCGTTGCCATCGCCAGCGGATTCACTTCCGACGCTCCGATCGCGGTCGTCGGATACGGCTGGAGCATGTGCCTCGGATCGCGCGGCATGCCGAGCCGGTACGCGAGATCGATCACGTTCCTGATCCCGGCGCGCGCGCCGGCGCGCATCGCTGCCGTGTTGCGCGATTCGCCGAGCGCGATCCGGCAACTGATGTCGCCGCGGTACTCGGGCTCCGAGCGCGAGTGGAAATTCTCGATCTTCTTCACGCCGCGTCCGCGGCCGAGCGGAACGAACACGGGCGCATCCTGCACCGTGCAGCGCTCGAGGATCTGTGCAGCAATGTCGTCGGGTGACTCGGACGCCGGCGCCGTCGCGAGAACTTCCTGCGTCAGCCGCTCGACGAGGCCGCCGTAGGTGAAGATCTTGAACGTCGATCCGGGCTGGCGCCAGCCGGTCGCGATGACGTCGTACTTGAATTTGCGGAAGTCGACGTTGCCGACCTCCGCGAGGACGTCGCCGGTAAAGTCGACGGCGAAGGCGCCCGCGCGCAACTCGTCGTTGTCGGTATCCCCCTGATGCCGGGCGAGGTAGGTGCGCAGCGTGAGATCGACGGCGTTCTCGAGCACCTCCTGCAACGCATCGTCGCGCGTGATCGATATCGTGAGGCCGCCGCGGTTGATCGGAAAGCGATCCTTGTACAGGAGCCGCACGCGCTCGAGGAAGTGGTCGCGCGTGCCGCACGCCATGCCGGGCGCAACGACCTCCTTGCGCAGCGATTTCTCGACGAGGTTGGCGGCGCGGTCGTACTCGACATCCGAGATCACGTGCTGGTCGCGCATCAGGTCGAGCACGCGGATCGTGCCGCGCACGGCTTCCGCCCAGTTGGCATCGTGAATCTTCTCGGGGGTCCGGAGCATCGGGTCCGTCGCGAACGCCCGGTCGGGCAGCGCGGGCTTGTTGATCAGTGACACGATGAACGCCGCCTGGTGCAGCGCGAGCGCGCTCGCCGACTTGCCGAAGTAAGCGCGGCTCGCCGCCTCGATCCCGTACTGCCCGCGCCCGAAGTACGGCATGTTCACGTAGCTTCGCAAAAGCTCGTTGCGCGAGTACGCGCGCTCGATGCGCAGCGCCATCACGATGTCGCCGATCTTCTCGATCTCGGTCGACGGCCGTCCGGTGCCCCCGCGCAGGTGCTTGGCGATCTGCATCGTCAGCGTCGACGCACCCGAACGACTTTCCTGCAGAACCCTTTTCCCCAGCGCCCGCACGATCGCGCCCTTGTCGATGCCATCATGCGTGAAGAAATTCTTGTCTTCGGAAGCGAGGATCGCTTTGACGAAAAG
>DASSVX010000007.1:0-29399 GCA_035705655.1 Casimicrobiaceae bacterium | reverse complement strand
GGCGCAACCGCACGTTCCATGTGGATCGCCAAGGACAACTCACCCTCGAAGGAGACAGTGCCGCATGAAGACCCTGTTTTTGCATCCGCCGTCATTTGAGGGCTTCGACGGCGGCGCAGGGTCGCGCTATCAGGCGCGGCGCGAGATCCGCTCGTTCTGGTATCCGACGTGGCTCGCGCAGCCCGCCGCACTCGTCGAAGGCAGCAAGCTCGTCGACGCGCCGCCGCACGGCCTCGCGCTGTCCGACGTTCTCGCCACCGCGCGCGACTTCGACCTCGCCGTGCTGCATACCTCGGCACCGTCGTTCGCCTCCGACGTCAAGACGATCGAGGCAATGAAAGGAGTCAATCGCGATCTCAAGGCCGGGCTGATCGGCGCGAAGGTCGCGGTGGACCCGGAGGGAAGCCTCGCGGCGTCCGCCGCCATCGACTTCGTCGCGGGCAACGAATTCGACTTCACGATTCGCGAGGTGGCCGAGGGCCGCGATCTCGATACCATCGCCGGGCTTTCGTGGCGCAACCAAGCGGGCCGCATCGTCCACAACCCGCCGCGCGCGCCGCTCGCCAACATGGACGCGCTGCCGTTCGTGACCCCGGTGTACAAGCGCGACCTCGAAATCGAGCGCTACTTCATCGGCTACCTCAAGCATCCGTACGTGTCGCTCTACACCGGCCGCGGCTGCAAGTCGCGCTGCACGTTCTGCCTGTGGCCGCAAACGGTCGGCGGCCACCGCTATCGCACGCGCAGCGTCGGTCACGTGATCGAGGAGATCGCGTGGGCGAAGCAGGCGCTGCCGCAGGTGAAGGAATTCTTCTTCGACGACGACACGTTCACCGACGACCTGCCGCGCACGGAGGCGATCGCGAAGGAGCTCGGCAAGCTCGGCATCACGTGGTCGTGCAACGCGAAGGCGAACGTGCCGCGCGAGACGTTGAAGGTGATGCGCGACAACGGACTGCGGCTGCTGCTCGTCGGCTACGAAAGCGGCAACCAGCAGATCCTGTTCAACATCAAGAAGGGGATGCGCATCGAGTTCGCGCGCCGCTTCACGAAGGACTGCCACGATCTCGGCATCACGATCCACGGCACGTTCATCCTGGGCCTGCCCGGCGAGACGAAGGAGACGATCGAGGAGACGATCCGCTTCGCCACCGAGATCAATCCGCACACGATCCAGGTCTCGCTCGCGGCCCCCTACCCCGGCACGTATCTTTACCGGCAAGCGCTCGAGAACGGCTGGCTCGACGACGCGCACGCGGAGCTCGTCGACGCGCACGGCGTGCAGATCGCACCGCTCCACTATCCGCACCTTTCGCATACCGAGATCTTCGATTCGGTCGAAACGTTCTACCGGCGCTTCTACTTTCGAAGCGGCAAGATCGCGTCGATCGTCGGCGAAATGGTGAAAAGCCCGCAGATGATGAAGCGGCGGCTGCGCGAAGGCGTCGAGTTCTTCCAGTTCCTGCGCGAGCGCCGCGGCACCGCGCAGTAGGAACGCCGGCGTGGGAATCGTTCAGGGATTCCCAAGGAAGCTCATCGTCACGGCCGACGATTTCGGCGCGGCGCGCGAGGTGAACGAGGCCGTCGAGCTTGCCCACACGCGCGGCATCCTCACGGCGGCGAGCCTGATGATGAGCGGCGCGGCCGTCGACGATGCCGTTGCGCGCGCCCGCCGGCTGCCGGCGCTGCGCGTCGGGCTGCACCTGGTGCTCGTCGACGGCGCTCCGGTGCTGCCGCGTCACGCGGTGTGCGATCTCGTCGGCGCCGACGGCCGCTTCCCGGCCGATCTCGCGCGCGCCGGGCGCAACATCTTCTTTAGCCCGTCCGCACGCCGGCAGCTCCGCGCGGAGATTGCGGCGCAATTCGACGCGTTCCGCGCAACCGGGCTCGCGCTCGATCACGTCAACGCGCACCATCACTTCCATCTGCACCCGACGGTCGCAGCACTCGTGCTCGAGATCGGCGCGACGCGCGGCGTGCGCGGCCTGCGCGTGCCGCGCGAGCCGGCCGGCGTCCTTGCGCGCATCGAGCCTTCGCAGCACCCGCACGGCGACTGGCTCGCGAAACTCTGCACCCGCCTCCTCGCCCGGCGCACGCGCCGGCGCGGCGTGATGACGCCGGCGAACGTGTTCGGCCTCGCATGGTCGGGGGCGATGACGCGGCCGCGGCTCGAAGGCCTGCTGCACCACCTTCCCGACGGCGTGAGCGAGATCTACGCGCACCCGGCGACAAGCGACGGCTTCGCCGGCGCGAGCGGCGGCCACGCGGAGGAGCTCGCCGCACTCGTTGCGCCGAGTGTCGTGAAGCTGCTTCGCGGCAGCGACATCGCAACCGGCGGTTACTCGGATTTCATCGCGGCATGAAGCGCGCAGCGCGCGTGCTCGCCATTGCCGGCCTTGCGCTCGCGGCCGGGCTTTTCGCCCACGAGAACATGACGCGCATCGCGCTGCTCGTCGCCGGCGCGATCCCGGGGCTTCTGCTCGCGGCGTCGTTTCACGTCGTGCCGATGGTCACGAACGCGCTCGCGTGGCAGTGGCTGTTTCCGCAGCCGATGCGTCCGCGCCTCCGGGTTCTGCTCAACGCGGTGTGGATTCGCGAGTCGGTGAACGGCGTGCTGCCCGTCGCACGCGTGGGTGGCGAGATCGCCGCGTACCGGGTGCTGCGGCGCCACGTCGCATCGCGCGCGGCCGTTGCAGCGAGCCTCGCCGCCGACGTCGCGTTATCGGTTCTGAGCCAGTCGGCGTTCGCGCTGCTGGGCCTTGCGATGCTCGTGATCGCGGGGCACGGCGGCGCGTTCACGCGCGAGCTTGCGTTCGGCGCCGCGGCCCTGCTTGCCGCTGGCGGCGCGCTCCTGCTCGCACAGCGCGTGGGCGCCCTCGCGAGCCTTGCCGGCGTCGCCGAGCGGCTCTTCTCGGGCCGGCTGCGCTCGGCGAGGGCGCGGTCGCTGCGCATCGACCGGGCGCTGCGCGACGTGCATGCGCGCCATCGCGACGTCGTCGTCTGCGTCGTGCTGCAGTTCGCCGCGTGGGTCGTGAGCGCGGGCGAGACCTGGCTCGCGCTCCATTTCCTCGGCGCACCGCGCAGCGTTCACGAGGCGATCGCCATCGAGGCGACCGTGCAGGCGATCAACAGCGTCGCGTTCGTGGTGCCCGCCGCGATCGGCGTCCAGGAAGGCGCATTCGTGCTGATCGGCGGCGTGCTCGGGCTCGACGCGACGACGGCGCTCGCACTCGCCGCGGCGCGCCGTTTGCGCGACGTCGTCTTCTACGTCCCCGGTCTTTTCGCCTGGCATCGCGCCGAGCGGTCGGCGACGGCTTGTCGACACGCGTGACGTGCAAGCAATTCGTCTGACCCGACTCACGGTCGCTGGCGCGGCTCGCCGAGCAGCGCCGGCAGGAACAGCAGCGCCGCGACGAGCGTCCACGCGAGCGACAACGCGAGGAGCTCGCCCATGCTTGCGGTCCCCGGGTGATGCGACAGCCAGAGGCTTCCGAATGCGGTACCCGTCGTGAGCCCGCTCATGACCACCGCGCGCGTGAGACTCGATTGCAGCGGGTTCGGCCGCCCCGCGCGCCACGCCATCACGAAGTAGATGTTGAAGGCGACGCCGATGCCGAACAGCAGCGGCAGCGCGATGATGTTCTCGAAGTTCATCGGCAGGCCGATGATCACGCAGCTGCCGAGCGTGCCGAGCGCCGACAGCAGCAGCGGCAGCAGCGTGCGCACGACGTCCTGCGCGCGGCGCAGCGTCAGCACGAGGAGCAGCGTGATCGACACGAAGGCCAGCACGCCTGCCTTCACGAACGCGCCAATGATCGTGCGGCTCGACGCATCGATCGATACCGGTGCGCCGGTGGCGCCGGGCGCGACCGCCTGCACCGCGTCGACGAAGCGGCGCAGTGCGGCATTTTCGCTGACATCGCCCTTCGGATACACCTCGACACGCGCCCGCCCGTCGGCGCTTATCCAGTCATGACGCAGCGCGCCGGGCAGCGATGCGAGCGTGACGGGCGCCGCCTGCAGCGCGTTGCGAAGCTGCGCGAGCGCCGTTTGCAGCCCGGGGATCAGCAGCGTGCGCGCACGCTCGCGCACCGCAGGCGGACCGTCGGCCAACGCACGCAATGCGCCGGCCAGGCGGGCGGCGGTCGTCGCGAACGGCATTCCCGAGCGGCCCGCGCGCGCCTCGTCGAGTCGCTGCGCCGCGTGCGACATTGCGGCGACGGCGGCCGCATCGGTCGGTGCCGCCTTGATTGAATCCGGTGCGAGCGTCGGCTCGAGCAGCAACGCCGCATCCTGGATCAGCGCGAGCTTTTCATCCTGCGCTTCGGGAACGAAGCTCGCGAGCGAAAGTACGTGATCGACCTCCGGCAGTTGCGCGAGCCGCTCGCCGAGCCCGACGGCCGCATCGAGCGACGGAGCAAGCACATCGATCGTGTCGGGTGCGGTGGCCGAGTCCTTCATGAGGTCGAGCAACGTTGCCACCGACTCGGCCTCGGGACTGCGCAAATGCATCGGGTTGAAGTCGAATACGAGCTTCGGCACGAGTGCGAGGCCGGCGAGCGCGACAGCGGCTCCCGCCGCGAGCACGATGCGCCGATGCACGACGAGCCAGCGATCGAGCGGTGCAAGCCCCGGATAGCCGACTTCGGCGCGCTCTGCGCGCGGTCTCAGGAATGCGACGAGCGCGGGCAGCACGGTGATGCTCGCCGCGAACGCGACGATCATGCCGGTGCCGGCGATCACGCCGAGCTCCGACACGCCGCGATAATCGGTGGGCACGAACGCAAAGAAGCCCGCCGCCGTCGCCGCGGCGGCGAGCGCGAGCGCTGCGCCAACCTCGCCGCCGATGTCGCGCAGCGCATGACGCGAATCGCCGGTTGCATGCAGGCGCGCGCGATAGGCCATCGAGAACTGGATGCCGAAATCGACGCCGAGCCCGACGAACAGGATGGCGAACGCCACCGAGATCAGGTTGAACGCGCGAAACGCGAGCAGGCCGAACGATGCGGTGGCGATCAATCCGATCGCAAGGCTCACGAGTATCGCGACGATCAGCCGCCACGAGCGCAGCGCGATCCAGAGCAGCGCGACGACCACGCCGAGCGTCACGGTGGCGTTGAGTCCCGCATCCTCGGCGAGCGTCGAGAATTCCTCGTCGGCGAGCGGCACGGGGCCCGTCAATCGCACGCGCACGCCTTCAACGGCGTCGAGATGGAGCTGCCGCGCCGCGGTGCGGATCGCCGCCGTCGCGCGCTCTCCCGGCTGCAGCGCCGCGTAATCGAGCACGGGCTGCACGAGGATGAAGCGGCGCAGCAGCCGCGGATCGGGCGCCTCGCCGGTGAAGAGCGCATGCCATGAAAACGCCGGGGCCTGGCCGGCGGCGATCGCCTCCAGCGCCGTGGCGAGTGCTGCGAGCGGCTTGCCCATCGCATCGAGCGCGGCCGCGTCCCGCGCGGCGCCCATCGCGACCAGCGACAGCGCGTCCATCAGCCCGCGAAGGCTCGGATCGGCGGCAAGCGTGCCAAGCAACGGCTGTGCGGCAATCAGGCGCTGCGTCGTCTGCGCGATCTCCTGCGTCGATTCGAACAGGAGTCCCTCGCGCTCGAAGAACGCACCGCCGTCCGGACGCCACACGGCGCGGAACAATGCGCGCTCGCCGGCCAGGCGCTCGGCAAGTCGCGCCGTCGCCGTGTCTGCCTGCTCGGGCGTGGTACCGTCGACAACGACGGCGATGAGGTCGACGCGCTGCGGGAAGGCGGCGGCGAAGGCGAGCTCCCGCTGGCGCCACGGCACGTCGGCGGAAATGAGCTTCGACGCGTCGGTGTCGATTGCAAAATGCGTCATCACGTGAACGAGCGCGGCCGCGCACAGCAGGAAGGCCGTCACGATCACCGGCAACGGGTGCGCCGCGCACGCGATCACCGTCTTGCGGATCGGCGAAACCAGTCCGCGGTCGGGCCCGCGGGCATCCCTGCGCCGGTGTTCCGGCGTTGGATCGGTCATCGGCATATCGCCATCGTTTCGCGCGCCGCCTTGTCTCGCGGCGCGCAATAGCGGATCATCGGGAGTAGCAAATGTACGCCCTCGTTCCATCCTCCCCGTCGACGCGACCTCTGCCATGCGGGTGATGCTTGCGCAGCCGCGCGGCTTTTGCGCGGGTGTCATACGCGCGATCGACATCGTCGAGCAGGCGCTCGAGCGCTTTGGCGCGCCCGTCTACGTGCGCCACGAGATCGTGCACAACCGGCATGTCGTCGAAAGCCTGCGCGCCAAGGGCGCGCGTTTCGTCGAGCATCTGTCCGAGGTTCCGGTCGGATCGATCACCGTGTTCAGCGCGCACGGCGTGGCTCGCGTCGTCGAGGACGATGCACGCACGCGCGGCCTGCGCGTGCTCGACGCCACCTGTCCGCTCGTGGCGAAGGTACACGGCCAGGGCAAGCGCTACGTGTCGAAGGGACGTACGGTCATCCTGATCGGCCATGCCGGACATCCCGAGGTGGAAGGCACGATGGGCCAGATCCCGGGGCCCGTGCTGCTCGTGCAGAACGAGCAGGACGTCGAGCGGCTCGAACTCGCGCCCGATACGCCTGTCGCATATGTGACACAGACGACACTCTCCGTCGACGACACGCGCAGCGTCATCGCGGCGCTTGCCAGACGCTTCACGAACATTGTCGGCCCCGACATCCACGACATCTGCTACGCCACGCAAAACCGGCAGACCGCGGTACGCGAGCTCGCGCGGGTGGCCGACGTGATCCTCGTCGTCGGCGCGCGCAACAGCTCCAATTCGAACCGGCTGCGCGAGATCGGCGTCGAATCGGGGGTGCCGAGCTACCTGATCGCCGACGGCACCGAGCTCGACCCGGCGTGGGTGAAAGCAGCGGAGGTGGTGGGCGTGACGGCGGGCGCATCGGCGCCCGAGACGCTCGTCGACGGCGTCATCGACGCGTTGCGCGCACTCGGGCCGATCGAGGTGTCGACGCTCCCCGGCATCGAGGAGAAGGTCGAGTTCCGCCTGCCGGCCGAATTGCTGCGCAAGCACGCCGGGCACGGCGCAACCTGACGGAACACTAAAAACAATGGCCATCCCGCTTCTGCAGAAAACACGCATCGGTGCGTACGTCATGCGCCAGCAGCTCGCCGGACGACGGCGCTATCCGCTGGTGCTGATGCTCGAGCCGCTCTTCCGCTGCAACCTCGCGTGCGCCGGCTGCGGCAAGATCGACTACCCGGGCGAAATCCTCGATCGGCGCCTGTCGGTGGCCGAATGCCTCGAAGCCGTCGACGAATGCGGCGCCCCGGTCGTCTCGATCGCCGGCGGCGAGCCGCTGCTGCACAAGGAAATCGTCGACGTCGTTCGCGGCATCGTCGAGCGGCGCAGGTTCGTCTATCTGTGCACGAACGCGCTGCTGATGAAAAAGCGCCTCGCGAAGTTCACGCCGAGCCCGTATTTCGTATGGTCGGTGCATCTGGACGGCGACCGGTCGATGCACGACAAGTCGGTATGCGAATCGGGCGTCTACGATCGCGCCGTTGCCGCGATCGGCGAGGCGAAGTCGCGCGGCTTTCGCGTCAACATCAACTGCACGCTTTTCAACGATGCCGAGCCCGAACGCGTGGCCGCGTTCTTCGACAGCGTGGCCGCGCTCGGCGTCGACGGCATCACCGTTTCGCCGGGGTACGCGTACGAGCGGGCGCCCGACCAGGCGCACTTCCTGACGCGCACACGCACGAAGCAGCTCTTCCGCGACATCCTGAGCCGCGGCCGCGGCGGACGTGCGTGGTCGTTCAGCCAGTCGAGCCTGTTTCTCGATTTCCTCGCCGGCAACGAGGAATACCGGTGCACGCCGTGGGGCAATCCGACGCGCAACGTCTTCGGCTGGCAGCGGCCTTGCTATCTGCTGGGCGAAGGCTATGCAAAGTCGTTTCGCGAATTGATGGACGAGACCGACTGGGACGCGTACGGCACCGGCAACTACGAGAAGTGCGCCAATTGCATGGTGCACAGCGGCTACGAGGCCACCGCCGTCACCGACGCGGTGCGCCATCCGCTGAAGGCGCTCGCGGTCAGCGTGCGCGGCGTGCGCACGCACGGCCCGATGGCGCCCGAGATCCCGCTCGGCCAGCAACGCCCCGCGCAGTACGTCTTCTCACGTCACGTCGAGATCGAGCGCGCGAAGATCGCATCCGAACCGCACGCCAACGCAACGGCGCCCGCGCCGTAGCGCCGCGAAAGCAACGCGCGCATCGCAAGCGGTGCGCAGAAGCAGTGGCAGCTGCGACGGCGTCCGCGCGAGCGAGCGCAGCACCGCCGCGACATCGACCGTGCCGCCTGCATCGAGTCCCACCAGCGCAGCCTCGGGCAGGCTGCGAAACGCCGCGTCGGCAACCACGCGCAATGCCGCGAACGGCAATCCGTGCGTGACGGCAACGTCGGCAGCAACGTGCGATTCGGTGTCGACCGCGAGCGCGGATGTCGCCGCATGCAGCGCGCGCTTCGCGTCGGCATTCGCGACCGGTCGATCGGCGCCCGCGAGATCGCCGACGAGCGCGCCGGGGAGGCGCTCGGCAAGCCGAGCAATCCATGCGGCGTCGCACGCGCGGTACCCGGCGGCGGCATGCACGCCGCGGCCGATGATCCGCGTTCCCGCACGCAGACCGGGGGCGAGTCCACCGGCGATGCCAAAGCTGATGACCGCTTCCGCGCCCGCTGTCACTGCATCCTCGAGCTCGCGGGCGAGCCGCTGCCGGTCGACGCCGCCGGCGATGCTTCGCACGCCCGGTCCGCTGGCAATGCGCGCTTCCAGCGCGAGCCCGCACGCGACCAGAACGAACCCGGCATGGGCTGGCTGCGCAGCCGGCGAGCTCACATCCCGAGCCGCATCCTCGGCAGCGACGAGGACAGCTGCGCGCGGTAGCGCGCAAGCGCCCAGACCGGGAAGAACTTCGCATAGCCGTGGTAGCGAAGAAAGAAGACGCGCGGGAACCCGGTGGCGGTGAACTCCGGCTCGGGCCAGAATCCGTCGTCACCCTGCGTGCGCAGCAGATAATCGACGCCGCGCGCCACGGCCTGATTGCGCGTCTCGCCGCCGGCCATCAGCCCAAGCAGCGCCCACGACGTCTGCGACGCGGTGGACGGGCCGCGCTTGTCGCCGCGATAACCGAGCTCGTACGTCTGCGCCGTCTCGCCCCAGCCACCATCCGCGTTCTGCACGCTCGACAGCCAGTCGACGGCGCGGCGAACGTCGAGCGACTGCGGCGAAACGCCGGCAGCGTGGAATGCGCACAGCACCGACCACGTGCCGTACACGTAGTTCATGCCCCAGCGGCCGTACCACGAGCCGTCGGGCTCCTGTGTGCGCCGCAGGAACGCGAGCGCGCTGGCGATGGCGGGCGCATCGGTCGCGCCGCCAAGCTGCGCGAGCATGCCGGCGCAGCGCGCGGTGACGTCGGCGGTCGGCGGGTCGAGCAGCGCGCCGTGATCGGCGAACGGAATGTGGTTGAGGTATTCGCTGACGTTGTCGGCGTCGAATGCGCCCCATCCGCCGTTGCTGCTCTGCATGCCGAGCACCCACTCGTGTGCCCGCCGGATCGTCTCGCGCAGACGCGGCTCGGGGTGCACACCGTGAAGATGCAGCCACCGATCCATCGCCATCACGACCACCGCCGTGTCGTCGAGATCGGGATAATGCGCGTTCGCATACTGGAACGCCCAGCCGCCCGGACGCACGCCGGGGCGGCAGTCCTTCCAGTCGCCGGCCACCGTCAGCACCTGTCGCTCGGCGAGCCATGAAAGCGCGCGATGCACCGACGCGATCGCCGCAGGATCGCCCGCGTCGAGCAGCGCATGGCATGCGAGTGCGGTATCCCACACCGGCGAAACGCACGGCTGGCAATACGCTTCGTCGCCGCTGACCACGAGCAAACCGTCGACCGCCTTGCGCGCGGTGGCGTACGGCTCGCGGTCGCGCGCATAGCCGAGCGTGTCGTACATCATCACGGCGTTCGCCATCGCCGGAAAGATCGCGCCGAGACCGTCCTCGCCGTTGGCGCGCTCGGCAACGAACGCGAGCGCGCGCTCGATCGCGCGCTGGCGCAGGCCGCGCGGGATCAGCCGTTCGATGCCGTGGAGCAGCACGTCGAGTGCCGCAAACACCGCGTAGGGGATGCGCGCCTGATGCGGCGCCCGTGCCCAGCGTCGCGCATGCGGCCGGCCGTTCGGGAAGAGCTCGTCGATGCGCACGCCGCGGGGATTGCGTGCGCGCGGCTTTTTTGCCTGCAGCACGAGCAGCGGCACGAGCACCGTCCGCGTCCAGTACGACACGCGCGACAGATGAAACGGGAACCAGCGCGGCAGCAGCATGATCTCGACCGGCACCACCGGCACCGACGACCACGTGAGGATGCCGTGCAGCGCGAGCAGGATGCGCGTGAACACGTTCGCGGTGCCCGCGCCGCCATGCGCGAGAATCGCATCGCGCGCCCGCCGCATGTGCTCGGCATCCGCTGAATCGCCGGCGAGCTTGAGCGCGTAATACGCCTTGACGCTCGCGCTCATGTTGAACGGGCCACCGTGCGTGAGCGGCCAGCCGCCGTGCGCCGCCTGCCGCCGGCGCAGATAGCGCGCTATTCGCGCTTCGAGTGGCGCATCGCGCTCGCCGAGGAAGTGCATCAGCGTGATGTATTCGGACGAGATCGTCGAGTCGGCCTCGAGCTCGAACACCCAGTGCCCATCGGCACGCTGCGCGTCGAGCAATGCCGCCGTCGCCTCGTCGATCGCCGCGTCGACGCGCGTGTCGCGCTCGTCGCCACGCCTTCGCCGCGCGATGTGCTCGGGATTGCGCATCAGCGGCGCCTGCAGCGCAAGCGGTTAACGGCGCGCGTCGTCGTCATCGCCGGCTCGCAGGGGTTAACGCCGCGCGCGGACGCACGCGTCCTTTCCATTCGCCGCCGCGGCCGCGCAGATGCTGGAAAGCGGAATCGATCGTGAAGGCGAGATAGGCTGCGGCGATCGCGGGCAGTGCGAGCGCCCATGCGGGTGAGCGCCGGTAGAAGCGCAGCATCGGCACGAACGCGAGCGTCATGCAGGCCCAGCCGAGGCCGCCGAGCGTGCGCACGAGCGGGTCGGCGGACGGCAGCGCCAGCAGCGGGGGCGCCACGAACACGACGAGCAGCGCGAAGACCGTCGCCAGAAGACGCCACACCGAGAACCGAAGCTGCGTGAACGCGGTGCGCGCGATCATGCGCCGCAGCTCGCCGACCGACCGATACGCGCGCGTGCTGCGCACGCGATCGGTAAGTGCGATGCGAATCGGACCGTGGGGCTTGAGGAGCCGCGCGAGCGCGCAGTCGTCGATCAGTTCGCCGCGAATGGCCGCGAGACCGCCGGCCGCACGCAGCGCATTGCGATCGACGAGCATGCAGCCGCCCGCCGCGGCCGCGGTCGCGCACCGCGGCTCGTTCACCCATGCAAACGGATAGAGCATCCGGAAGAAGAACACGAACGCGGGAATCAGCGCCCGCTCGGCGGCGCTTTGCACATCGAGCTTCGCCATCAGCGACGACAGCAGCAGGCGTTCGCGCCGTGCACGCGAAACCAGCATGCGCAGCGTGTCGGGTGCGTGCGCGATATCGGCGTCGGTCAGCAGCAGGTAGTCGGACGATGCGGGCAAGGCCTCGGAATGATGGATGCCGTGACGCAGCGCCCAGAGTTTTCCCGTCCAGCCCGGCTCGACGGCGGGTGCGGGAAGAACCGTCACGCGTGATGCTGTTCCGTCACCCGCCGCGGCGCGCGCGACAGCGGCGGTGCCATCGCTGCTGTGGTCGTCGACGACGATCACCGAGAACGCGCCGGGATAATCCTGCCGCAGCAGCGACGCGAGATTCGCCCCGATCACGTCGGCTTCGTCGCGCGCCGGAACGACGGCGGTCACGCGCGGCCACGCGTCGAGATCGGCAATGGCGGCGGGCGCATCGTCGCGGTCGCCGGCACGCCAGAACCCGCCGCGCGCGGCGAGCAGGTAGAGCCAGGCGACACAGCCGAGCGCGGCAATGGCCACGCTCATCGCAGATACCCCGCCGCGCGAAACCAGCCGACCGCGTCGCGCAGGCCCTCGGCATAAGGACGCGCGCGAAAGCCGAGCTCGCGCGACGCCTTGGCGCTCGTGAAGAACATGCGGTGCTCGGACATGCGCAGCCCGTCGCGCGTCAGAAACGGCTCGCGCGACGTCGCCCGCGCGTACGCCTCCGCGACAGCCGCGAGCGGGTAAAGCGGGCCGCGCGGCAGCTTCCATCGGGGAGCGCGGCCGCCGGCGAGTTGCGCGATGTCCGAGAGCATGGTCACGAGCGAGACGTTGTCGCCACCGAGAATGTAACGCTCGCCGACCCGGCCGCGGGTGAGCGCTGCAACATGGCCGTCCGCGACATCGTCGACGTGGACGAGGTTCATTCCCGTGTCGACATACGCCGGCACGCGTCCCCGCGCGGCCTCGACGATGATGCGTCCGGTCGGCGTCGGCTTGATGTCGCGCGGCCCGACCGGTGTTGACGGGTTGACGATGACCGCTGGAAGCCCGTCGCGCGCGACCATCGCCTCGACGACACGTTCGGCGGCGACCTTGCTGCGCTTGTACGCGCCGATCGCCGCGCGCTCGTCGAGCGGCGCGGTCTCGTCGGCGGCATCGCCCGTGGCCCGCGTCGCGAGCGTCGCCACGCTGCTCGTGTACACGACACGCTCGGCCCCGCTTCGCAGCGCGGCTTGCATCACGAGCCGCGTGCCATCGACATTCGTGCGCACGAGTGCCGATGGATCGCGAGCCCACAGCCGGTAATCGGCGGCGGCGTGAACGACGTAACGAACGCCGGACATCGCCCGCGCGAGCGCCGCTTCGTCGCAGATGTCGCCATCGAACGTTTCGAGAGGCACACCGGCGAGGTTGTTCCGCACGGCCCCCGCGCGAACCAGCGCGCGCACCGGATAGCCGGCGGCGACGAGCGCGCGCGCGATGGCCGATCCGACGAAGCCCGTTGCGCCGGTCAGCAGCACGAGATTCGCGCGGGTCATCGGCCGGGGATCACCCAACCGTCGACGAGTGCCAGGTGCACGGTCCCGCCGGGCGGCAGCGGCTCGCTCGACTCGAGCGAGAGCGAGAGCAGGGTCGCCGGGTCGCTCGCAGGGGCCGCCTCGACGATCGTGCGCCCGCCCTGGTAGAGCACGCGGGCAACGCTTGCCTCGAACCCGCCCCCCGGAGCGACGACGGCCAGATCCTCGGGACGGATGCAGATTTCCGCAGGGCCCGTGCCCTGGCCCGGTGCCGAGCGCACCTGCCATTCGGCCCCGAACAAGGCGACCTTCGCGTGCCCGTTCGCGTAGGTCTGCGTGACTTCGCCGCGCGCCACCGCGCCGGGGCCGACGAAGCGGCTCACGATGCCGTCCTGCGGCGTACGATAGAGCGCCGGGGGACTCGCCACCTGCAGCAACCGTCCGCCCGCCATGACCGCGACGCGATCGGCCACCCCCAGCGCCTCGGCCTGGTCGTGCGTGACATAGACGAGCGTCGCTTTCGATAGCGTGCGAAATGCCGCGATCTCGGCGAGCATCCGCGCCCGCAGGTGCACGTCGAGGTTCGCGAGCGGCTCGTCGAGCAGCACGATGCGCGCCTTCATCGCGAGGCAGCGCGCGAGCGCCACCCGCTGCCGCTGCCCGCCGGAGAGCTCGGCGGGCCGCCGATCGCCGAGGCCCGACAGCCCCACCGCGTCGAGCGCCGCGCCGACCTGCCGCGCGAGATCGCGTCCGGAAAGCTTCTGCACGCGCAACGGGAAGCCGATGTTCTCGGCGACGCTCATGTGCGGCCAGAGCGCGTAGGACTGGAACACCATGCCGACATGCCGGTCTTCGGGTGCGACGTAATCCTCCGGCCCGCTGACGAGGCGATCGCCCAGCCGTATCGTTCCGCGCTCGGGTCGCTCGAATCCGGCGATGAGCCGCAGCAGCGTGCTCTTGCCGCAACCCGACGGACCGAGCACCGCGAGAAACTCGCCTTCCTCGACGCCGAGCGACACGTCCTCCACCGCTGCAATCGAGCCGAAGCGCTTGCCGATGCCGGCGAGCGTCACGGCTGCCATGGCAAGACTCCGCGCGCGACGCGCGACGCCAGCGCGTTCGCCATCAGCATCATCCCGAGCGTGACGACGACGGCGATCACGGCAACCGCGGCAGCCGACACCGCGTCGCCCGCCTGCTCGAGGCTGAACAGCACCACGCCGACCGTCTCCGACCCGGATGACCACAAAAGCGCCGAGACGGTCAACTCGTTGAACGCCATGAGGAACACCAGCATGCCACCCGCGACCGCCGACGGCGCGATCATCGGCATGATGACGGTGGCCACCCGCCGCGCATAGCGCGCGCCGCTCATCCGGGCCGCCTCGTCGAGGCTTGGGTCGATCTGCCGCAACGCGTTGGTGACCGGACGCAGCGCAAGCAGCATGAAGCGCGACAGATACGCGACGAGGATGATCCAGATCGTGCTGTAGAGGCTCAAGCCGAGCAGCGGCAGCGGCCGCAGCAGGCACAGGATCATCGCGATTGCGAGCACGACGCCGGGCACCGCGTACGGCAGCTCGGCGACGAAGCCCACGGCCTGGCGCACGCTCGCACGGCGTCCGGCGAGCGAATAACCGAGCGGCACCGACACGATCACCAGCATCACCGCCGCCGCGGCGGCGAGCGACGCGCTGTTCACGAACGCGCGGCGGGTGGCGGCGTAATCGAACAGCACGAAATGGAAATTGCCGAACGTCAGCGTCTGCGGCGTCAGCGACACGCCGATGGCCGGCACCAGTGCCGTTGCAACCAGCGCGCAGAACGGCAGCGCGAGCACTGCGAATAGCGCCGACCAGCACGTTCCCTCGATCGCGAAGCGCATGCGTCCGAGCGACCATTGCGGTGTCGCGGTCGCCCATGCGCTCACGCGCACGTCGCGGCGTCGCGCAAGCCAGCCATTGAGCGCGAGCCCGCAAAGCGCGATCAACGCAAGCAGCAGCGAAAGCGCGGCAACCTCGGACAGCACGCTCGTGCCGAAGCCCGCGAGCCGCTGGTAGATCAGCGTGACGAGCACGGTGAACCCGGCCGGAATGCCGAGAAAGGCCGGGATGCCGAAGTTGCCGATCGAGCCCACGAAGGCGAGCATGCCCCCGGCCGCAACGCTGGGCATCATCAGCGGCAGCACGATCGTGCGCACGATGCGCCAGGGTCTCGCCCCGGCCGCCTGCGCGGCCTCGACGAGGTCGCGCGGCAGCGAACGCAGGCCGGCACGCACGGCGAGGAAAACCACGGGCGCCTGCTCGAGACCGAGGAGCAGCACGATGCCGCCCGGCCCGTACAGCGGATGCGGGCTGCCCGCGGCCGGCGCGATCCCGAGCACGCGCAGCAGCGTGCTGTTCGGCCCGAGCAGATTGATCCACGCGAGTGCCGTTACCTGCGGCGCGATCAGGAGCGGCATCATGAAGCAGAAGACGAGCGGCTTTTTCGCGCGCACGTCGGTCAGCGACACGAGCAGCGCGAACGCCGTACCGAGCACGATGGCGAGCGCTGCGCCACCGACCGACACGCTCAGCGTGTTGCGCGCCGCGCGCCAGACGACCGGGCTTTCGACGACGCTCGCGAGCACGCCCGCGTCGAGCCGGCCATGCGGCGCCAGCGCTTCCTGCGCGAGGCGCGCGATCGGGACCACGGCGAGCAGGACGACGAGGCCGAGCAGCGTTGCGAACGTCAGCCGCTCGCCACGCCGGGCAGGAATCAGCGGCATCGTGGGCGAGGATCAGCCGCCGAACAATTCGGCAAACCGTTTCTTGTTGAGTTCGTCCCGCTTCTCGAGTTCGGAGATGTCGACCGGCAGGATCCGAAGCGACGCGACATCGGGAAATCCCGGCGGCGGCTTCACGTCCTTCCGCGCGGGGAAGTAGCCCTGCGACACCGCGAGCTCCTGTCCGTCCTTCGACAGCAGGAAATCGACGAAGGCGCGCGCGGCCTCGGGATTTTTCGTCCCGCGCAGGATCGCCGTGGGCTCGGTCACGATCGACACGCCCTCGGCGGGAAAGACGAAGTCGACCGGCGATCCCTTGGCCCTGGCATTGAGGGCCATGAACTCGACGATGATGCCGTACATCTTCTGGCCGCCCGCAACCGCGTTCAGCACGGCGCCGTTGCCGCGCAGTGCAACGGCGCCGTTCTTCGCGAGCTTTTCGTAGAAGTCGGCGCCGAGCGCCGGACTCGCATGGAGCGCGCCCATGTGAATCGCGGCCGCGCCCGAATACAGCGGGCTCGGCAGCGCCACCTGTCCCTTCGCTTCGGGCTTCAGCAGGTCCTTCCACGATGTCGGCTTCATCGTCGCCTGCCGATTCACGATGATGCCGGTCGTGATGAGCTTCGTGCCGAAGTACGTTTTTGCCTTGTCGTAGGCGTCGGGCGGCAACTCGCGCACGTCGGCCCCGGGATAGGCCTGCAACTCGCCGGCGGCCTTCAACCGATCCATCGACAGCGCATCGGCGATCAGCAGCACGTCGGCGCGCGGTGCGCCGGCCGCGATCTCGGCCATCAGCTTGCTCATCACCTCGGTGGTGCCCGAGCGGAAAATCTCGACCTCGACAGCCGGGTTCTTCTTGCGGAAGCCCTCGACGGTTCGTTGCGCGTCGCGATCGGGCTGCGACGTGTAGAGGACGAGCTTGCCGCCCGGTTGCGCGGCGAGCGGCGCGGCCACGGCCGCCGCCAGAAGCGTGCCCGTCAGCCACGCTGCGATTGACGATTTCTTCATTCAGCGATCATCCCTTCGATAGGAGCGATTGATTTCGGTCGATGAATTGCGAGAACGCGAGGCGCCGGCACGAACGCCGGCGCGCGAGCGTGCGAGGCGTACCGGATCGTATACCGGAAGCGGTGCACGCTCCAAACCGGCCGCGCATCACGGCGCAGCCATCATACGGTGCCAGGCGGTGGCAACATCGGCGACATGCTGCGGCGACCGTTCGATCAGCGGACATGCAGCATCGCGCACGCGCTGCCGGTCACGCTCGTCCCGGATGTATTCGACCGGCGACTTGCCGTCGATGCGCGCCAGCAACAGCGCGGGGAGCAGGCCTGCAATGCGCGATTCGATCGCCGCGCGGGGTTCCCACGTCACGCCCGCGAAATAGGCGTGCGCGAAGGCTTCGAAGCACGCGAGGTAATCGTTGCACGACCCGGGACGGGCGATGCATTTCAGCAGCAGGTGATTGAGGCAGAACGCCGCGTCGAAGGCAGGATCGCCGTACCACGCGCATTCGGCATCGACAAAGACGGGCCCCCGAGGCCCCAGAAGGATGTTCTTCGGACTGACGTCGCCGTGCACGAGCGCGAGCCGCGTGCCCGCCGTGCGTTGCGCGAGCGCACGAAGCGGTGCCGCGAGACGCGGGTGCCGCACCGCGGTCGCGAGCAGATACGGCTCGAGACGGATCGCATGGAAGATCGCGTCGGTGGCGAAGCGGCGCGCCACGCCGGCGTCGCCGGCACTTGCCGAATGGATGCGCGCGACCGTCGTCGCGACGGCGGCCGCGACGCCGGACTCCGCGATGCCATCGAGGAGGCGCCGCTTCCACAACGGGTAGCGGCCCGGATCGAGATACGCCATCGCGAAGATGCCGTGAACGGGATCGCTCGCGATCGGCTCGGGGACGCAACCGGGAAAGTGCGCGGCCGCGAACTCGACCCAGGCCCATTCGTAGCGGTTGCGCTCGATCGGCGCCGTCCACGCTTGCCTGACCTTGAGCCGCGGCAATGCGCGCTTGATGCAGATCGACCGCTGCGCCAGATCGACTCGCCAGATATCGGATGAGACGCCGCCTTCGAGCGGCGTGAAGACCGGCGTTTCGGCGTCGCCGGCGAGCCCGGTGCGGCGCACGAACTCGATCAGAAGGGCGTCGGGCGTGCGCTGCACCGTCATCGATGACGAGCGGGCGCGAGCGCTGCCGCACCGGCATAGCGCGCCCCGGAGCGCTCGGCGATGCGCAGCAGCTCGTTGTACTTGGCGACCGTGCTCGACGTGCGCAGCGACCCGATCTTGATCTGGCCGGCCGCGGCGCCAACCGCGAGGTCGGACATGAACGCATCTTCCGTTTCTCCGGAACGGGCCGAGACGATCGTCGCGTAGCCCGCGCGCTTCGCCTGCGCGATCACGTCGAGCGTACCGCTCAGCGTCCCGTTCTGGTTCGCCTTGACGAGCACGGCATTCGCGATGCCTTCGCCGATGCCGCGCGCGACGCGCGCGCAATTCGTCGCGAAGAGATCGTCGCCGACGAGTTGCAGCACACCACCGACGCGCCGCGTCAACGCCGTCCAGCCCGGCCAGTCCTCCTCGGCCAGCGGATCTTCGATCGACACGAGCGGGAATTCGCGCACCCAGCCGTCGATCATGTCGATCATCGCCTCGCGCGTGCATTCGCGGCCTTCGCGCGGAAGACGATACCGACCGTCGGCCTGCAGCAGCGTGCTCGCGGCGACATCGACGGCGATCGCCATGTCGATTCCGGGTGCGAGTTCCGCACGCTCGATCGACTCGATCATCAATTCGAGCGCCGCGTGCGACGTCCGGCAACCGGGACCGAGGCCGCCTTCGTCGGCGAGGAGTGTGGGCAATCCGCGCTTGCGCAACACGTCACTGGCCGCGGTGCGCACGCGCGCAATCGCGTGAATCGCCTCGCCTGTCGACGTCGCGCGCATCGGCACGACGAGAAAGTCCTGCACGTCCATGCCGCCGCCGGCATGCCAGCCGCCGCTCAGGATGTTCGTCATCGGCAGCGGCAGCAGCGGTTGCGTTTGCGCGAGCTCGGCGATGCGCTCGTACAGCGCCTGCCGTTGCGCGACCGCCGTCGCGCGGCACACGGCGAGCGATACGCCGAGCGTCGCGTTGGCGCCGAGCCGGCACAGCCGCGGCGTGCCGTCGAGCTCGCGCAGTCGCGCGTCGACCGATGCCTGGTCGGCGCCGTCGACGCCGCGCAGCGCGCGGTCGATTTCCGTGTTGACGTTGGCCACGGCGCGCAGCACGCCGAGCCCGCCGTAACGCGCGGGGTCGCCGTCGCGCAATTCGTGCGCTTCGGCGGCGCCGGTCGATGCCCCCGACGGCACGCTGGCGCGGCCGACGCTGCCGTCGTCCAGCATCGCGTCGACCTCGACGGTCGGCCGGCCGCGCGAATCGAGAATTTCGCGCGCGTGCAGCGCGCGGATCGTCGTTGTATTCACGCTGCGATCGTGCCACGTCGCGGGGAAGCCGCGCGCCGGAATGCGCTTGCTCGCTCGCCGGACGGAGGCTCGCGCGGATTGCGCAATGCAGGCGGCGTCATCCGCGCTTGAGATCGGGAAAATCTTCCTCGAAGTACTCGTCCGGCGCGCGCACGCCCTGCTCACGGCGCAACGCCTCGGCCTTGCGCAGCTCGACGCGGCGGATCTTGCCCGACAGCGTCTTCGGCAATTCCACGACGAACTCGATGCGACGCACGCGCTTGTAGGGTGCGAGCGCCTGGCGCGCGAAGGCGAGGATGTCGCGCGCGAGCTCGCGGCTCGGCTCGCTTCCCGCGGCCAGCGTGACATACGCCTTCGGAATCGCCAGACGCAGCGCGTCCGGGCTCGGCACCACGGCAACCTCGGTCACGCACGCATGCTCGAGCAGCGTGCTTTCGAGCTCGAACGGGCTGATCCGGTAGTCCGACGACTTGAAGACGTCGTCGGCGCGTCCGACGAACGTCACGTACCCGTCCGCGTCGCGCGCCGCGGTGTCGCCGGTGTGGTAATAACCGTTGCGCATCGACTGCGCCGTGGCCTCTTCACTGTCCTCGTAGCCGCGCATCAGCCCGAGTGGATGGACGCCGAGATCGATGCACACTTCGCCGTCGGCTGCCTCGCGCCCCTCGACGTCGAGCAGTGCGATGCGGTAGCCGGGGAGCGGCCGGCCCATCGACCCGGGCTTCAGCGGCTGGCCCGGCGAGTTGCCGAGCAGCGCGGTGGTCTCGGTCTGTCCGTAACCGTCGCGCAGCGTGATCCCCCACGCATCGCGCACCTGCCCGATGATTTCCGGGTTGAGCGGTTCTCCGGCTCCCGCGAGCTCGCGAATGCCGAGGCGGCCGCGATACGCGGCGAGGTCTTGCTGGATCAGGAGGCGCCAGACGGTCGGCGGCGCGCAGAGCGTCGTCACCTTGCAGCGCTCGATGGCCGCAAGCAAGCCGCGCGCGTCGAAGCGCGCGGCGTTGTAGATGAACACGCACGCACCCGCGTTCCAGGGCGCGAATACGCAGCTCCACGAATGCTTGGCCCAGCCGGGCGACGAGATGTTGAGATGGACGTCCCCGGGCTGCAATCCGATCCAGTACATCGTCGACAAATGGCCGACCGGATAGCTCTGGTGGGTGTGCAGCACGAGCTTGGGTTTCGACGTCGTGCCCGACGTGAAGTAGAGAAGCATCGGGTCGGTTGCGAGCGTCGGCGCGTCGGGCGCGAACTCGCGCGCGAACGCGTCGGCCGCGTCGTGGCTCACCCAGCCCTCGCACGGCGTGCCGACGCAGATGCGCGTGTAATCGCCTTCGACTTCCGCGAACTTCTGCGTGTGCGCATGCGCCGCGACGACGTGTCGCACGCGCCCGCGGTTGATGCGGTCGCGAAGGTCGGCTGCAGTGAGCAGCGCGGTTGCGGGAATGACGACCGCGCCGAGCTTCATCGCCGCCAGCATCGTCTCCCACAGCGCGACTTCGTTGCCGAGCATCAGCAGGATGCGATCACCTCGCTGCACACCGAGCGCACGCAGATGATTGGCCACCTGCGACGAGCGCTCGGACATCTCGCGAAACGATCGCTTCCGCTCGCTCGCGTCGTCGCCCACGATCCACAGCGCGGGCTGGTCGTTCCCGGCCGCCATCACGTCGAAGTGATCGAGCGCCCAATTGAACTGCGTGAGCGCCGGCCAGTGGAAATCGCGTATCGCGGTGTCGTAGTCGGTGCGGTGCGCGAGCAGGAAATCGCGCGCGGCGATGAAGGCGTCGTGGGCGGCGTTCATGGGTTTGGCGTTTCGGGTGGATCGCCGGAGGTTACCCGGTATCGCATCTGGTGCAAAATGGCGCACGGCGTCCCGGTCCAATGGAGGAACGACATGGCGAAGTACGGAAAAAAGGCGCAGGCGAAGGTCAGGAAGGTCATGCACGAACGCAAGGAAGGCACGCTGCGCAGCGGCGGCTCGGGCAGAAAGGTCAAGAGCCGGAAGCAGGCGATTGCGATCGGCCTGTCCGAAGCGCGCCGCGCCGGTGCGAAGGTACCGAAGAAGACGGCAGCGAAGAAGTCCGCTTCGAAGCAATCCGCATCGAAAAAAAAGCCCGCGAAGAAATCGTCACCCAGGAAGAAGTCCGCGTCCAGGAAGTCGCCGGCGAAGAAATCCGCATCGAAGAAATCGGCGGCGAAGAAATCGCCCTCGAAGAAATCGGCAGCGAAGAAGAAGTCGGCGAAGAGATCTTCGTAGCTGCCCGAAAGCGTTGCGCTATCGTGCGCGGCGCTCGCGCGTCCGCCGCCGCGCGCCGAGTGCGCGCGCCGACGCCAGCCGCGCGCTGACGACCGGATCGGAACGCGCGCGAGTCTCGTGACCGAAGTCCTGTACACCGTCGCGGCGCTGCTTGCCATCGTCGGCGCCGTCGCCTGGATCGCGGCGCGCCTGCACCTGCCTCCCCCGATCCTTCTGGTGGTCGCCGGCATCGCGCTCGCGCTGATGCCGTGGGTGCCGTCGATCACGCTGCACCCGGATGTCGTTCTGCTGGTGTTGCTGCCCCCGCTCATCTACTTCGCGGCGTTCACGATGAGCTGGCAGGCGTTTCGCGAGAATCTGCGCCCCATCCTGCTGCTCGCGTTCGGCTGCGTGATCGTCACGACCGTCGCGGTTGCGGGCGCTGCCCATTGGCTGCTCGGGTTCCCGCTCGGCGTCGCGTTCATGCTCGGCGCGATCGTGTCGCCGCCGGACGTGGTTGCGCCGCTTGCGGTCGCCGAGCGGCTCAGCATTCCGCGGCGCATCATCGCGATTCTCGAGGGCGAAGGACTCGTCAACGACGCCACGGCGCTGATCCTGTTCAACCTGGCTCTCACCGCGGTTTTCACGGGACGCTTTTCCCTCCCCGAAGCCCTGGGCGATTTCGCATTGGTGCTCGTGGCCGAGACGGCGTGGGGATTCGTCGTCGGCTATGTGATTCTGCGCCTTCGCCATTTCGCGGCGGAGCCTCGCCTCGAGGTCCTGCTGTCGCTGCTGACGCCGTTCGTTGCGTTCTGGCCGCCGCACGCGCTCGGCGGATCGGGCGTGCTCGCGACCGTCGTGTCGGGTCTGTATGTGGGCTTCGCCGGCGCGGCGCTGATCCGGTCCAACACGCGGCTGCAGGCGTTGTTCTTCTGGGACGTCACCAACACCGTGATCACCGGGACGATCTTCCTGCTTACGGGGTTGCAGGCGCGCACGGTCGCGGCCGGCCTCGACACCGCGACACTGACCCATCTCGTCATCGACGGCTTGCTCGTGAGCGCGGTTGTAATCGGCGTCAGGTTTCTCTGGGTGTTTCCGGCAACCTACGCGCCGCGCTGGCTCTTTCCCCGCATTGCCGCGCGCTATCCGGCGCCAAACTGGCGGATGCCGTTCGTCATCGCGTTCACCGGCGTGCGCGGCGTCGTGAGCCTCGCCGCGGCGCTCAGCGTGCCGATCGCCATTGCCAGCGACGTCCCCTTTCCGCGCCGCGACGGCGTTCTCGTGCTCACGTTCGTCGTGATCGTCGTCACGCTGGTCGCGCAGGGACTCACGTTACCGTGGGTGTTGAGGAAGTTGCGGCTCGACAAGCTCGGCCGGGCGGAGCTGCGCCGGCGCAAGGAGCGCGAAATCTACGCGCGTGTCGAGGCTGCGCGCGCGGCGCTGGCCGAGCTCGACGCCGCAGCGAGGACGTATGCGCTGCCGGAGGATGTCATCGCGCGGTGGCGCGAGCGCGAGCAGTTGCGAATCACCCAGCTCGAGGGTGAACGCCACGGAAACGGCGAGCGCTTCGCCGCATCCGCCAGCATGCATCGACTCGACCTCGCACTCGTCGCCGCACAACGCAAGCGGCTGAACGAGCTGCTGCGCAGCGGCGAAGTGAGCGACGCAATCCGCCGGCGCGTCGAGCGCGATCTCGACCTCGACGAGGAGCGGCTGCGCGGCAGCCTGCAGGGACTCGCGAGCAATGGCGAAGATGCCGTTTGAGCGACTATTGCTTGACGACAGGCATCCCGTCCGCGTAGAAGAGACAGGGAGGTCCGCGACGCCGCGGACGCTCCCGACGTTTCCGCACGGCAACGTCCGCTGCGCTACATCATCCGATGCCGGCAGCGCATCGTGCCAAGGAGAATCGATGTTTCACATCCCCGCCGTCACCTGGGGCCAGCCATCGCCGGCGCTGCGCGATCTCTTCCTCAAGGCACTCGATGGACGCGATCGCGCTGCCATCGAGGCAAGTGCGCGCAACGTTCACGGCTGCGCATTCAGTTTGCCCGGCGTAACCTGCGTGCTTCTCGGACTCGCGCCGGGAAGCACGTACGGCGACGCCGCGGCGATGATTGCCGCGTCGAACGGACATCCGTTCGACCGCGGCTGATCGCGTCACCGGGCGCAGCATCGCCCGTGCCGGCCGCGCATCGGAACGACCGGATCGCGTCGCGCTACTCCGGGCAGGTTTCGCCCGACCCGCCCATTTCCTTCGGCAGGTCTTTCATCTTCGGCAGGCCGTCCCTGATGGGGAGCACGCTCTCGGCGTAGTTCACGTGCAATGCCGGTCGATGGCGATGCGCCGGGATGGTCGCCGCGTACACGTCGACGAGCGCCCACTGGGGGTGGTCGGTCAGCAGGTGCCCGCCGCACGTCCTGCAGAATTTCCGGTAGCTGCGGTCGGTCTTGTGAAAGACACCCACGTTGTCCTCGCCGCGGGTGAACTTGACCGCGTCGGGCTTCCACAGCGTGAATGCGTTGAGCGGCGCAGCCGACCAGCTGCGGCACGACGCGCAATGACAATAACCTTCCGCCACCGGCTCGCCCGTCACGGCAAGTCCAACGGCACCGCAGAAGCAGCTTCCCTCGTAGTTCATGATCTGTCCCTTGTCGAATTGCAGTTTGAATCGCCCGAGACGCGGGCGTCGAATCGTTCGTCATGCGCGTTGCCGGCGGCCGCGGGGCCGGCGCCCGCTGCCGTCGTGGCCGCCGTCACGCCCGTGACTCCACCGCTCGCCGCCTCGAGTTTCGCGGGCAGCACGACCAGCGCGCCCATGGTGATCGCCGCCATGGCAATTCCCAAGAGGCCCAGCGCGGCACGCGGGGTCGAGCATTCATCGAAGCTCACGGTCCATTCCCTGCACGTTGCAATGAGTGCAGTCTAGTGCCGGGCCGTTGCAGCAATGCGTCGGCGCGCTCGCCGTATTGTTTCGTTTGTTTCCGCGCTGCGACGTCCATCGGACAACGCACTTTCGCGTCAGCCAGGTCGCGAAAGCTCGGCGTCCGCCGCCAGCTCCGCGACGATCCGTCGCACTTCGGAAGGCAGGAATGGTTTTTCGATGACGCGACGGCCGCTGTTGCGGACGAATTCACGCAGCTCGGATGCGAGCGTATCGCCGGTGACGAAAACGACGCGCGCGGCTTGGCGGGGCCAGCGCTGCTCGATCTGCGCATAAAGTGCACGCCCGTCGAGATCGGGCATGCGCACGTCGGTGAGGATGACGTCGTAGTACTCGACGGCCATCCGCTCCAGTGCTTCGCGTCCCGAGCTTGCCGTGACGACGCGGTGCCGCGCACCGCACAGGATCTCGGCGAGCGACTCGCGTATCCCCGCTTCGTCGTCGACGACGAGCACCGAGCGCCGCCGCGGGCTCGGCGCAGGCTCGGGGGCGGCCGGAGCTTCGCCCACGTCCGCATGGCGCACCGGCAGCGCGACCGTGAAGATGGCGCCGCCTTCCCTCGGACAGGCAACGCCGAGCGTTCCGCCATGCGATTCGACGATGCCGAGGCTTACCGCGAGTCCGACGCCGGTGCCCATGCCGGTGGGCTTCGTCGTGAAATAGGGATCGAATATCCGCGCGCGATGCTGAGGTGCTATGCCCGGGCCGTTGTCGGCAACCGCGATACGCAGCGTCTCGCCGCCCGCGTCGAGCGAGCTCGTGACGCTTATGCGGCGCGGCGCCGGATGCTCCTGCAACGACTGTTGCGCGTTGATGATGAGATTGAGCAGCACCTGGTGCAACTGGTCGGCATCGGCGAGGATGAGCGGCAGGTCGGACGCGAGCGCGAGCGAAACGTCGATGCCGCTCGTGCGGATCGCGTAACCGGTCATGTCGAGCGCGGCAGTGATGACGTCGTTGATGGCCACCGGCCCGCGCTCGGGCTGTTGTTGCCTCGCCATCGCAAGGAACGTGCGCACGATTCGCGCGCAACGCTCGGCCGCCGTGCGGATCTTGAGCGCCGCGGCCTGGGTTGCGGCGTCGCCCTGCTCCTCGAGCAGCACCGCGCGCGCGACGACCACCGACAGCGGATTGTTGAGCTCGTGGGCAACGCCGGCGAGCAGCGAGCCCAATGCCGCGAGCTTTTCGCGCTGGTACAGCGACTCGCGCTGGCGCGCGAGCTCCTCCTCGGCGTGCTTCTTCCCGGTGATGTCGCGCGCGATCGTCAGCACGTGCGGCCGTCCCTGATACTGCATCGGAATGCCGTGCACCTCGAGCTGCAGCGCCGATCCGTCCTTGCGCGACTCCGTCACCTCCGAATGCAGCGATTCGCCCGCGCCGACCACGCGCAGGAACTCGGGCTGGTACGAAGGACGCGGCCAGTGCTGCGCGGACATTGCCGAGAATTCGGCGTCGGTATGGCCGTACATGCGCCACAGCGCGGGATTGATGTCGACGACTTCGCCGGCCGCGTTCCACAGCGCGAGGCCGTCGATCGACGCGTTGAACATGGCGTGGTACTGCTCCTCGCTGGCACGAAGCGCGGCCTCGGCGCGCTTGCGGTCGGTGATGTCGCGGGCAAGCGAAAGGATCCGGTCGTGGCCGCCGATCGTGACGCGGCGCGAGAAGACGTCGTACCAGCGCAGGCTGCCGCTCTTGGCCTTCCCGCGCCACTCGACGCGCAATTGCTCGCCGGCACGCGCGCGGGCAATCAACGCCATCGCGTCCTTCTGCGCGTACGGGTGCTCGCCGGTGCCCAGCGTGCCGATTTCGAGACGCCTGAACTCGTCGCGCTCGTAGCCGAACGTCGCGCACGCCTTCGGATTGACGTCGACGATGGCACCGGTGTCGATATCGTGCACGAAAATCGCATCCTCGGCCGCGTCGAAGATCGCGCGGTAGCTCGCCTCCGACATCTCGAGCTCGCGCTGCACGCGCTCGCGTGCAGCGATGTCTTCGCGCAGCCGCGTCTGCGTCCCCGCGACCTTGCGCGCCATCGTGTCGAACGCACGACCGAGCCGCCCGAGCTCGTCCTGTCCGCCAAGGTCGCTCCGCGCGCCGAGGTTGCCGGCCGCGAGCTGCTCCGCCGCATCCACGAGACGCGCGGTGCGCCTCGTCAGCAGGAAATGAAACACGAGCCACAGGGCCAGCGCGAGCGCGGTCACCCATCCCGCCCAATAGAGCGATTGCTGCACGACCTGCGCCCGCGCCTCCGCCTTGTATCGCTTGAGATCGTAGGCGAGGAACAGGCTTCCCGTGCGCGACGGACGAAGCTCGTCGCGCTCGCTGCCCATCAGGATGCCCGCGTGCCCCAGCAGCACATCGCCATTGAGCCCGATGGCGATGCCCGCGCGGCGCTCGCGAATTGCGCGCGCCGCCTGATCGGCGTCGAACTGGGGCGACACGTCCTCGATCTGGCGCCCGAGCCAGGCGCGCCGCGTCGCCGCGATGATCATGTCGCGTTCGTCGGTCAGCGCGGCGAGCAGCACGTCGTGATTGTGCGCAAGCACCGCGATCTCGTGCTGCGCGGCCTCCGCGTCGCCCTTCAGCAGCAGGTATTCGAGCGTGCTCTGCAACCGCGACATCTCCTGCGCCAGCCGCGTGCGGCTCTCCTCCTCGGCGCCGCGCTCGGCCTGCGGCACGTGGTAGACGAGGTTCACCGCACTGAGCGTCGCCGCGAACGCGAGCAGGAGCAGCGGAACCGTGATCTTGAGCGACGCGGGAACCCGCAGGCTCATCGCGGCAGGTCGAGCAGCGGCTGCGGCGCGAGAACGCTTTCGATGTTCACGTCCGCGTGCAGCAATTTCGCATCGAGCATGAGGGCCATCAGGCGGCGGCCCGCCGTCGCGAGCTCGGGCTTCGGCCCGCCGAGCATGCGCAGGTTCTCCTCGCGCGTTGGAATGTGCAGGCCCTTCTGCGCCTCGAGGAACTGCTCGCCGCTCGTCTGCTGGCGGATGCCCATCCGCTGCGCGGCGTCGGCCGGCTCGCGCTTCATGTAGTCGAGCGCCGCAAACCAGCCGGCGAGCAGCGCCTGGATGGTCTTCGGGTGCCGGTCGACCACCGAGGCACGCACGGCGAGAAGGTCGACGATCTCGCCGGGAATCTGCGTGCTGTCGAAGACCGTCGAAGCACCCTGCGCCAAAAGCTGCGCACGGTACGGATCGAACGTGACGGCGCCGTCGACCTGCCCTTTGTCGAACGCGCCCGGATGCTCGTTCGACTCGAGATGCACGACATTGACATCGCTCGCCTGCATGCCGTTCAGCGCGAGCGCGCGACTCAGCACGAACGCGCCGAGCGCGCCGCTTTCCACCGCGACCGATTTGCCCTTGAGATCGCGCATCGAGCGCATCCCGGCACGACCGACGACGACGTCGGCGCCGTTCGACACGTCGACGACGAGCACGATGCGCGGCTGCAGCCCGTCGACGGCGAGTCCGAACAGCTCGTCGAGGCTGATCACCATGCCGTCGATCGCCTGATTGCGATAGGCCCGCAGCACTTCGCTCGCCGACGGGTATTCGACCAGCTGAACGTGATCGGAATCGAGGCGGCCAAGGTCGCGCGCGAGATAAAGCGGCTCGCTGCCTATCCACACGTTCGTGCCGATTCGCAATGCGCTTTCCGGGGGTCCCATGCAGCCGAACAGCGACAGCACAAGCGCGCCGCACGCGAGCAAGTGCACGGCGCGCCGGATGCGCGGGGGGGCGAGCCACGGCCGGTTCATCGTGCCCTCATCGTCCGTCGGGGACGAAGATGTAGCCTTCGTTGCGTATCGTCCGGATGAATCGCGGATGCTCCGGGTCGGGCTCGACCTTCTTGCGCAAGCGCATGATGCGAAGGTCGACGCTGCGATCGAACGGGTCCCAGTCACGCTGATCGTTGAGGTTCAGGATCCGCTCGCGCGACAGCGCGCGGTTCGGATGCTCGGCGAAGGCCTTCAGCAGGTCGTATTCGAGCGGCGACATCGCGACCTCGGTGCCTTCGTCGTCGGTCAGCCGGTGCGCACCGAGGTCGAGCACGCAGCGCCCGATGCGCACGCGCGAGGCGCCGATGTCGGCGCGACTCGCATACGAGGTCCGGCGCAGCACGCTCTTCACGCGTGCGGCGAGCTCGCGCGGATCGAACGGCTTCGGCACGTAGTCGTCGGCGCCCATTTCCAATCCGACGATCCGGTCGACGACCGTCGACGCCGACGTCAGCATGATGATCGCCATCTTCGCGTAGCGCTCGCGCATGTGCCGGGCGAGTGCGAGTCCGTCCTCGCCTGGCATGTGAATGTCGACGAGCGCGAGATCGATCGGCTGTCGCGCAGCTTCGGCCCTCGCCGCTTCGGCGCTGCCCGCGCCGACGACCGCATAACCGTGCGCGACGAAATAATCGTGCAGCACTTCGCGCACATCCGGTTCGTCGTCGACGACCAGAATCGTCGTGTTGGGGCTCATGGACATTCGCTCCCTTCGAGTCGTCCCGCCGGACTTCTTCGTCCGCCGGCGGGAATCTGCCAGGAATCGAGACCGCGTGGACGACAGCATAAGGCGGATCGCGCACTTTCGCCCGGATTGCGCCACGCCCCGAAACAAACGAAACAAAACCGGCAGGAATGCTTTGCAATCCTCTCCGTGGGCTCGCCCGAAGAAAACGAAACAAATGTGCCCTGCCATTGAAACGGCGCTGCCGCATCGCCTGCCTAGACTTCATCGCTTGCCCGGCCTCGCCGGGAGTCGCGTCCGCCGGGGGTCGTTTTCCGGCGCTGCGGGCGGCGCGAAGACCGAAAGGACATCCGCGATGTATCCGACTCCGAGAAAATCGCGCGAGCACGTCGCCGCGCCGACCTCCGAAGCCGACGACCTGCTCGACCTGATCGCAGGGCCCGTCACCGCCGAAATGGCCGTAT
>DASSVX010000006.1:0-4287 GCA_035705655.1 Casimicrobiaceae bacterium | reverse complement strand
AACCTGATCGTCCATCGCGACATCAAGCCCGGGAACATTCTCGTCGCGCGCGATGGCGACGTGAAGCTTCTGGATTTCGGCATCGCGAAGCTGCTCGAGGACGATATCGAAGCGGGCGCAACCCAATTGACGCGCGAGGGCGGGCGGCTGCTCACGCCGGAATATGCGGCGCCCGAGCAACTCACCGGCCAGCCGGTGACGACGGCGACCGACGTCTACGCGCTCGGCGTGCTGCTCTACGCGCTTCTCGCCGGACGACATCCGCTGGGCAGCACCACGCAGGCTCCGGCGCAGCTCATTCGCGCGCTCGTCGGCTCGCCTCCCGCGCGGCTTTCCGCGCCAGGGCGCACCGATCCGTCCCTCGACGCCGCCACCATCGCAGCGCAACGCGGCCTGACACCGGAGCGGCTGAGGCAGCGGCTTCGCGGCG
Organism: Casimicrobiaceae bacterium; assembly: GCA_035705655.1. Taxonomy (GTDB): domain Bacteria; phylum Pseudomonadota; class Gammaproteobacteria; order Burkholderiales; family Casimicrobiaceae; genus VBCG01. The sequence goes on along the minus strand of DASSVX010000006.1, from coordinate 3,857 downwards.
ACCTCGACAGCATCGTCGCCAAGGCGCTCGAGAAGGATCCGCGCGATCGTTATGCGTCGGTCGCCGCATTTGCCGACGACGTCCGGCGCCATCTGTCGGAACAGCCGGTTCGCGCGCGCGCCGACTCGTTTCGCTATCGCGCGGTCAAGTTCGTGCGGCGCAATCGGATTCCGGTGCTGCTGTCGTCGCTCGCGGCCGTCGCGACGCTCGCCGGGCTCGCGGGGACGATCGTGCAGGCGCAGCGCGCAACGGCACAGCGCGATTTCGCGTTGCGCCAGCTCGCGCGGGCAGCCGCGCTCGACGACTTCAACGGCTTTCTGCTTTACGGCGTTGCGCCCGCCGGCAAGGCTTTCACTTCCGGCGAGCTGATGGCACGCGCCGAGCGGATCGTCGTTCGCGCAGCGCCCGATGCGATGCGCACCGACATGCTCGTCGCGATGGGCGGGCAATATCTCGCGATGGACCACGACGCCGACGCTCGCCGCCTGCTGGTCGAGGCGTATCGGGTGTCGCGCGGCGATGGCGTGACGCACGCGCGTGCAGCGTGCAACCTGTCCAAGGCACTTGCGCGCCAGGAAGGAGACCGTGACGAATCGTTGCGCGTGTTCGACGAGGCAATGGCGGCGTTGCCGAACGAGCCCCAGTATCTCTTCGATCGCATCGGCTGCCTTCTGACCGGCAGCGACGCGGCGCGCGCAATCGGCGAAGCGCGACTCGGTGTCGAACGCGCCGAAGCGGCGCAGCGCCTGATCGCACGACTCCCGTACCCGTCCAAAGCCGTCGAGCTGCGCGCGGGGATCGAGCTCGCCGAGTCCTATCGTGTCGCAGGCGACTTTGCAAAAGCCGAGGATGCGTTTGCCGCCGTTTACCAGAAGCTCAAGGATCTGGGCCGCGACGAAACGCAGCAGGCAGGGAGCCTCCTCAACAACTGGGGCGTTGCACTTGGCCAGCTCGGGCAGCCGTTTCGCGCCGAAGCGTTGTTGCGCAAGGCGATCGACATCAGCCGCGACGACGACACGGGCGCCGGCGTGTCGCCGATGCTTCTTACGAATTACGCGCGCGTGCTGTCCGATCTCGATCGCGACGATGAGGCGGTTCGCTACATCGATCGCGCCTATGCCGAAGCGAAGCGCGAGGACAACGAGCTCGTCACGAACATGGCACTTTCGGTGCAGGCAGTGATCCGGCGCAAACGCGGCGATTTCGACGCCGCGGAGCGTTCACTCGACGAAGTGACGCCGCGGCTGCGCAGGACCTTGCCGTCCGACCACTTCTTCTTCGCGCTCGCCTTGTCGGAGCGCTCGCTGATCGCTGCGGGGCGCCATGAAAATGCGGCGGCGATCGAGCTCGCCAATCGTGCGGTCGATGGCTTGAACAGCCGAAACTCCGGCAATCCGCTGGCCGAATCAGTTGCCCTGGTACGCAGGGCGAAGCTCGAGCTCGACATGGGACGCGCTGTCGACGCGGAGGCCGATGCGGCGAGGGCGCTGGCGCTGGAGCAGCGTTCGCTGGTGTCGGGACACGCCTCGAGCCTGCTTGGCCGTACCTACCTCGCGCTGGCCAATGCCGAAGCGGCGAACGGCCGGCACGACGATGCGCAGCGGGCATTTGCAGCCGCTGCCGATCAATTGCGGCCGACGCTCGGCGCCGACCACGCCGATACGCAGCTTGCCGAGCGGCTCGCCGCCGCCGGCCCCCGTTCCGGTCACTGACCGTCGCAACCGCGCGACCCCCGCCGTCCGTCGGCCGGGGTGGCCGTGTTTCCCGCCCATTTTCGATTTACCAGGCAGCGGGACCACAAGGAACCGCAACTACCTGGGAGAACGTCATGGGTCGAAAAGCAAGCGCAAGCGGCATTCGTCGCCAGCTGGCCGCATTCACGATCGTAGCGCTTGGCATTTCCGCGATGCCGGCGCTGGCAGCCGTCGACAGCTTCATCAAGATCGCGGGCATCGACGGCGAATCGCAGGACGAGCAGCACAAGGGCGAAATCGACGTGCTGTCGTGGTCGTGGGGGATGAGCGGAGTTTCCTCGCGTGCAAGCTCGACCAATCCATCGCAGCCGGTGGGACCGCTTGCACGTGCGTGCGCGCGTGAGTTCACGATTACCAAGCAGGTCGACAAGGCGTCGCCATCGCTGTTCGCCAACGCGGCGACGGGTACGCCGATACAGAACGCCGTGATCACGGTGCGCAAGGCCGGGCGGGGCCAGCAGGAATTCATGACGATCACGCTTTCCAACGTCGTCGTTTCGTCGGTCGCGCAAGTGGGAGCAAGCGACGACAGCGGTCCGACCGAAAGCGTCTCGTTCAACTTTTCCTCGGTGTTGATCACGTTCACGCCGCAGAACGCCGACGGCAGTGCGGGCGATCCGATAAAGGCGCCTGCCCCGGGAAGTTGTCCGTAGCGATCGTGAGTTTCGTTGACGGACCCTGCTGAACTGGCGGCGTCGAGACGCGTCCCTGAAGGAGAGCATCGTGCGAAGCTTGCGTGCCGTGTTGCGTCGGGCGTTGTCGATGGTATGGGTCGGTCTGGTCGCCAGCACGTGCGTCGCGCAGCCGCTGCGCGCGGCGGACGCGCTGCTGGCGATCGACGAGCAGCGGGCGAGCGTCGTCGAACGCATCGTCGCCCAATGGGGCGGGCCGCTTGCCAAGTCGAGTGCGCCGATCGGCGTCGACGATCTGCGCGACCGGCTGATGGGCCTGCGCGCCGACCAGTTGCTCGCGGCGAGTCTTACCGGGACACTGCAGGGCATGCGCGCCGTGCTGGGTGTCGACGAGCTTGCGAAGCCGGCGCCGGGGCAACCGAAACTCGCGCCCGCCGGAAGCGGCGCGGTTTACACGCCGGTGACGCCGTGCCGGCTGGTCGAAACGCGCGGGACGTTCGCGGCCGTCTATCAAGGTGACGGCAGCGCGTCGCATCATGCGCTGCCGTTCGCGCCGAGCGAGATACGCAGCTATAAGTTGCAGGGCGGCAACGGCGTGTGCCTTACCCAACTGCCGGCGGGACTCGACCCGAGCGCGGTGCAATTGCAGGTGTTCGGCATCCCGACGACGAGCGCATCGGGGGACATCGAGATCCTGCCGCAGGGAGCGAGCTTCGGAAGCACGGCGACGATGGTGTACGTGGGCAGCATCGCGTTCAACACGGTGTCGACCAGCGCCAAGGTCAACCTCGCCGACAACGAGATCAGCGTGCAGGTGCGCGGGGGCGGGGCGAACCTCGCGGTGGACGTCGTCGGCTACTTCGCGGCGCCGCGCAGCGATGGCGAATACTTCCTGCAGGGCGGCAACGCTTTCGGGGCGACGGCCACGCTCGGTACCACCGACAACCAGCCGGTATCGATCCTTGCCGGCAACGCGCCCGGCCTGCGCCTGGTCCCGGCCACCGATAGCAGCGGCGGCGTTTCGATCAACGTGATTGGCGGCTTTTCGTCGAATGCGATCGATGCCGGCGTCATCGGCGCAACGATCGGCGGCGGCGGGGCGCATTTCGGCAACGGTCAGATCGGTGTCAACCATGTGTCGGCAAGCGTCGGAACGATCGGCGGGGGCACGGGCAATGCGGTCACGGGTGAATCGGGTACGGTATCGGGCGGGGAAGTCAACACCGCAGGTCCGCTCGCGACGGTCGGCGGAGGCATTGCCAACACGGCGAGCGGCATCAATTCGACGGTGGCAGGCGGGGTCGCAAACACGGCGAGCGGCGGCAGCTCGGTGGTCATGGGCGGTGACGGCAACACTGCAAGCGGAGAAGAGTCATTTGCAGCGGGTTTCCTCGCCAACGCCAACCAGAATGGCTGCATCCTTTTCGCCTACTGGCATCCGGGGAGCGGTGGCGGCGCCGACTGCTTCGGA
>DASSVX010000005.1:0-15623 GCA_035705655.1 Casimicrobiaceae bacterium | reverse complement strand
GCTGACGCTCCAGTACGTCGTCGACATTGCATGCCTCGTCACCGGGCGTGAAGCGCCGTTCGGCATCGACGACGCCGACGACGCCGCCGCCAGGGCCGCACGCGCCGCTCGCGCGGCGCTCAGCGAATGAGATCACGGAAGGCCACCCGGTGAGTCCGACGCACGCCGGCATTCTCGTCCTCGTGGTGACACTCGCAATGCTGCTGTCGGGCGCGCCGGTGGCGTTCGGTCTTGGCGCGATCTCGATCCTGTTCGTGCTGATCTTCCAGGGCTTCGACGCGCTGCACGTCGTCGCCGAGACGTTCTATTCGGGACTCAACGATTTCACGCTCGTGTCGATCCCGATGTTCGTGATGATGGGCGCGGCGATCGGGTCGTCGCCGGCGGGCAAGGATCTCTACGAGGCGCTCGACCGCTGGCTCTATCGCGTTCCGGGCGGCCTCGTGATCTCCAATCTTGGCGCCTGCGCGCTCTTCGCGGCACTGACCGGCTCGTCGCCGGCGACGTGTGCGGCGATCGGGAAGATGGGCATTCCGGAAATGCGCCGCCGCGGCTATCCGGACGACGTGGCAACGGGCTCGATCTGCGCCGGCGGCACGCTCGGCATCCTGATTCCGCCGTCGATCACGTTCATCCTCTACGGCATCGCGACGGAAACGTCGATCGGGCGGCTCTTTCTCGCCGGCGTCTTTCCCGGCCTGCTGCTGACCGCGCTGTTCATGCTGTGGACGCTGTTCATCATCTGGAAGCGCGGATTTCGTGCGCATGCGGCGGAGTTCCGCTACACGTGGGCGCAGAAATTCGGCTCGATTCCGAAGGTCGCGCCGTTCCTCGCGATCGTCGTCGGCGTCATGTACGTGCTCTACGGCGGGGTCGCAACACCGTCGGAAGCGGCGGGCGTCGGCGCTGCGCTTTGCGTGGTGCTCGCGGTCATCATCTATCGGATGTGGCGCCCGTCGCAGTGGTGGCAGATCCTGCGCGACACGACGCGCGAGTCGGTGATGATCCTGATGATCATCGCCACCGCGGTGCTGTTCGGCTACATGCTGACGTCGCTGTACCTGACGCAGACGCTCGCGCATGCGATCGCCGACATGCAGGTCAACCGCTGGGTGCTGATGGGCATGATCAACGTATTCCTGCTCGTCTGCGGCTTCTTCATCCCGCCGGCCGCGATCATCCTGATGACGAGCCCGATCCTCTACCCGATCGTGCGCGCCGCCGGGTTCGACCCCGTGTGGTTCGGCGTGATCGTCACGATCAACATGGAGATCGGCCTCATCCACCCGCCGGTGGGTCTCAACATCTACATCGTCAACGCGATCGCTCCCGACGTTCCGGTGACCCGCGTGATGTGGGGCACGCTTCCCTATGTCGCCTGCATGATGCTGGCGATCGTCATCCTCTGCGCATTTCCGGAGATCGCGACCTGGCTGCCCGACCGGCTGATGGGCGCGCACCAGTGACGAAGCGGCGGTGAAGCGGTCTCCCGCGCAGTGCGGGCATCGATCGGCCAGGGGTATAATCGGCGCTGGATGCGTCTGCAACGACGCCTCGTTCTCCGGCGGTGGCTGTAGCTCAGTTGGTAGAGTCCCGGATTGTGATTCCGGTTGTCGTGGGTTCGAGTCCCATCAGCCACCCCACTCGCACGCATCGGATCGCGTCGGCGAAGGCTCGCGATGCTCAAGTTTCGCAAATCCGCGGACCGCGGCTACGCCGATCACGGCTGGCTCAAGAGCTACCACTCGTTCTCGTTTGCCGGCTATCACGACCCCGCCAACATGGGGTGGGGCAACCTGCGCGTGATCAATGAAGACCGCGTGGCGCCCGGCATGGGCTTCGGCAGGCACAGTCACCGCGACATGGAAATCATCAGCTACGTGCTGTCGGGCGAACTCGCCCATCAGGACAACCTCGGCAACGTCAAGGGCATCCCGCCGGGCGACGTGCAGCGAATGAGCGCGGGAACCGGCGTGACGCACAGCGAGTTCAACCATGCCGAAGGCGAGACCACGCACTTTCTGCAAATCTGGATCGAGCCGAATGTGATCGGTATCCCGCCGAGTTACGAGCAGAAGACGATTCCTGCAGAACAGAAGCGCGGCACCCTGCGTTTGGTGGCCTCGCCCGACGGCGCTCGGGGCTCGGTGACGATCCATGCCGACGCCGCCATCTATGCCGGCCTGTTCGACGGAAGCGAGACCGCGGAGCTTGCGCTGCGGCCGACACGCAAAGGCTACGTGCATCTGATCCGTGGCTCGATCGACGTCAACGGCCAGCCGATCGAGTCGGGCGATGCCGCATTGCTCGAAGGCGAAAGCCGGATCGTGCTGGCCCACGGGGCCGATGCCGAGGTGCTCGTGTTCGACCTGGCGGCCTGATTTTCTGCTTCGGCATCGTGCCGCAGGCACAGGCGTCGTCGCGACTCGACCCGCGGCGTGCGCTAATTGCTCACGTGGGCAAGAGCGGAACAACGCGTGCGGCGAGGTAGCGCGCTAACATTGCACGCATGTCATCCACGCCCGTCCGCTTCACCGTCGCAACCTACAACATCCACAAGGGCTTCTCGCAACTCGCGCGGCGGATGGTCATCCACGAGTTGCGCGACCGGCTGCGCGGGCTTGCGGCCGACATCCTGTTCCTGCAGGAAGTGCTGCACACGAACGACCGGCATGCGACGCGTTATCGCGAGTGGCCCACGCGGCCGCAACACGAATTCATTGCCGACGCGTTCTGGCACGAGGTGGCGTACGGCCGCAACTGCGTGTACCCCCATGGCCACCACGGCAACGCGGTGCTGTCGCGCTTCCCGATGCTCGCGCAGGAGAATCTCGACATCTCGGCGCATCTTTTCGAAAGCCGCGGTCTTCTGCACTGCGAGGTGGCACTCGGCGACGCGCTGCCGAGCCTTCATTGCATCAACGTGCACCTCGGCCTGTTCGAGCGCGGCCGGCAATGGCAGATCCAGGCACTGATCGACCGCATCCAGATCTCGGTGCCGCGCGAGGCGCCGCTCGTCATCGCCGGCGATTTCAACGACTGGCGCAGCAAGGGCGATCGGGCGCTCACCGAGGCGCTCGATCTCGTCGAGGTCTTCGGCGAAGTACGCGGCCGGCCGGCGCGCACGTTTCCGTCGATGCTCCCGGTGTTTCGCCTCGATCGCATCTACGCGCGCGGCTTGCGGGTGGTCGACGCGCACGTCCACTACGCGACGCGCGGCGCGCGGATGTCCGACCACGCGGCGCTCGCCGCGACATTCGAGGTGACCTCGGCGGAGCGCGACAGCCGGCTCGCGGTGAACGGCGACTGACCCGATGCCAGACGCCCGGTGATGAACCGCTACACGGCGGGGAATTCGGTGACGCTGCTGCGCAACGGCGCCGAATACTTCCCCGTGCTGCTCGAGGCGATCGCGCTTGCCGAGCGTGAAATATGGCTCGAGACCTACATCTTCGCCGACGACGATACCGGGCGAAGCGTCGCCGATGCGCTCATCGGCGCGTCGCGGCGGGGCGTGGACGTTCGCGTGCTCGTCGACGGCTGGGGCGCGCGGCATTATCTGACGCACGCACTTGCGCAACGGCTGATCGACGGCGGCGTCGATCTGCTGAAATATCGCCCCGAAGTGATGCCATGGCACTTTCGCTCGCACCGGCTGCGCCGGCTGCATCGCAAGCTTTGCCATGCGGATGGCCGCGTCGCGTTCGTCGGCGGCATCAACGTGATCGACGACATGAATACGCCCGGCCATACGCCGCCGCGCGTGGATTTCGCCGTGTGCGTGCGCGGGCCGCTGGTCGTGCCGATCGCGCAGACGATGCAGCGCGTGTGGGCGATCGTCGAGGTGACGCAGTTGCGCCACTCGGACGTGCCGTTCTTCCCCGACGAGGAGCCCGCGGAGAACGCCGGCACGCAGGTAGCGAAGTTCACGATTCGCGACAACCTGCGCCACCGGCGCGACATCGAGCGCGCGTACCTTGCGGCGTTGCGCACTTCGCGGCACGAGATCGTCATCGCAACCGCGTACTTCTTTCCGGGCGTGCGCTTTCGCCGGGCGCTGCTGAGCGCGGCTGCGCGTGGCGTCAAGGTGACGCTGCTTCTGCAGGCGCGGGTCGAGTTCCGCTTGCTGCACCATGCGTCGCGCGCGCTTTACGGACAGCTTCTCGCCGCCGGCGTCGCAATCCAGGAGTATCACCGCTCGTTCCTGCATGCGAAGGTGGCGGTCGTCGACGCGCAATGGGCGACCGTCGGCTCGTCGAACATCGACCCCTACTCGTTCCTGATGGCGCGCGAAGCGAACGTGTTCGTGCGCGACCCCGTCTTCGCGAGCGGGCTGCGCGCCGAGCTCGCGAAGATGATCGAAGGGGGTTCACGACCCGTTCCGCCGCAGGACTGGGCGCAGCGCTCGCGCCTCGCGAAGGCCGCGAGCTGGATCGCGTATGGAACCGTGCGCGTCGCGATGGGCATGATGCGCTACGGCGGCGACGAGTGGTGGCGCGGCAATCCGCCGGCGCAATGACCGCTCGCGGCACGCGGTTCTGCAACGCGCCCGGACCGAGCGCGTTGATGCGCGGCGCCGGCTGCTAGACTGAAACGATGCGCCACGCTTCGTCGATGCCGCTGCCCGCCGACACGCATGTTCCGCGCACCGAGCGCGGCGACTGGCAGACGATCCGCACGCTGCTGCCGTACCTGTGGGGCTACCGGGGGCGCATCGGCGCGGCGCTGACCTGCCTCGTGCTGGCGAAGGTCGCGAACGTCGGCGTGCCGGTGCTGCTGAAAAGGATCGTCGACAGTCTCGATCCCAGGATGGCGGCGCTCGCCGTGCCGCTCGCGCTGCTCGTTGCGTACGGCCTGCTGCGGCTGTCGACGACGGTGTTCACCGAGCTCCGGGAATTCCTGTTCGCCAAGGTGACCCAGCGCGCCGTGCGCCGCATTGCCTTGCAGGTGTTCCGGCATCTGCATGCGCTTTCGCTCCGTTTCCACCTCGCACGCCAGACGGGCGGCCTCACCCGCGACGTCGAGCGCGGACAGCGCGGCATCTCGACGCTGATCAGCTTCGCGCTGTTCTCGATCCTGCCGACGCTCGTCGAGATCTCGTTCGTGTCGGCGATCCTCATCGTGCGCTACGACTGGACGTTCATCGCGATCACGGTCGTCGCACTCGCGCTCTACATCCTGTTCACCGTGATGATCACCGAGTGGCGGACGCACTTTCGCCGCCAGATGAACGACCTCGACTCGCGTGCGAACACGCGTGCGATCGACAGCCTCATCAACTACGAGACGGTCAAGTACTTCGGCAACGAGGAATGGGAGGCGTCGCGTTACGACGAGAGCCTTCGCCACTGGGAACGCGCGGCCGTGCTGTCGCAGACGTCGCTGTCGACGCTCAATATCGGGCAAAGCGCGATCATCGCGGTCGCCGTGACGCTGATCATGTGGCGGGCGACGGCCGGTGTCGTCGACGGCGCGATGACGATCGGCGACCTCGTGCTCGTCAACGCGTTCATGATCCAGCTCTACATTCCGCTCAACTTCCTCGGCGTCATCTATCGCGAGATCAAGCAGGCCCTCGCCGACATGGAGCGGCTGTTCCGCCTGATCGAGGAGCACGCCGATATCGCCGACCGCGAAGGCGCGCGCCCGCTCGTCGTGCACGGCGCGGAAGTGCGTTTCGCGCATGTCGATTTCGCGTACGAGCCGAACCGGTCGATCCTGCACGACGTCACGTTCACGATTCCCGCGGGCCGCAATGTGGCTGTCGTGGGGCCGTCGGGCTCGGGCAAATCGACGCTCGCGCGGCTTCTGTACCGCTTCTACGACGCGAGCGGCGGCCGCATCACGATCGACGGCCAGGACATCCGCGACGTGCAGCAGCAGTCGCTGCGCGCGGCGATCGCCATCGTCCCGCAGGATACGGTGCTCTTCAACGACACCATCGAATACAACATCGCGTACGGACGTCCCGGGGCGACGCACGACGAAATCGTGCAGGCGGCGAGGCTCGCGCAGATCCACGACTTCGTGCAACGCCTGCCGGAAGGCTATGCGACGCCGGTCGGCGAGCGCGGCCTCAAGCTGTCGGGCGGCGAGAAGCAGCGCGTTGCGATCGCGCGCGCGATTCTCAAGCGCCCGGCCATCCTGATCTTCGACGAAGCGACGTCCGCGCTCGACTCGCGCTCGGAGCAAGCAATCCAGGCCGAGCTGCGGCTCATCGCGCGCGACCATACGTCGCTCACCATCGCGCACCGGTTGTCGACGATCGTCGAAGCCGACGAGATCCTCGTGCTCGAGCACGGGCGAATCATCGAGCGCGGCACACATGTTGCTCTGCTTGCCGCCAACGGCGCGTACGCGCGGATGTGGCGGTTGCAGCAGCACGAGCGGCGGGACGATGGCACGCCCGCGGAAGCCGGCGACGCCGGACTCCCGAGCGAGCCCGCCGACGTGCACGAGCACAACCCGGCACCGGCGGCCGCGGCCGCCGCGACGCTGCGCAGCGCTTCCTAGCAGCCGATTGGCGATTACCTGTTGACGGCGGGGTCGCGAGCGTGCGATAAACCCGTCGGCACACTTGAGAATTATGCTGATGAAACGTCTGCTACCGATTGTTTTCGTGACTCTTGTTGCCGGGTCCGCCTGGGCAGACACGGGCATGCCCGATCCCACCCGGCTGAGGCTCGCCTCGGCCAACGTCCTCGTCCTCGATGCTGCCGCGGATCGTCAGATTTACGCAAAAGCGGCAGACGAAGTGACGCCGATCGCGTCGGTCACCAAGCTGATGACGGCGATGGTCGTGCTCGATTCGCAGCAGGCCCTCGACGACGTGCTCGAGATCGACACCGCCGATTACGATCTTCTGAAGAACAGCTCGTCGCGGCTACGCGCGGGGACCACGCTGTCGCGCCGCGAAATGCTGCGGCTCGCGCTGATGTCGTCGGAGAACCGTGCCGCGTCGTCGCTCGCGCGCCACTTCCCGGGCGGCAAGCAGGCGTTCGTCACGGCGATGAACTTCAAGGCCGCCTCGCTCGGCCTCACGCACACGCATTACTCCGATCCCACCGGTCTCTCTCCCGAAAACGTGTCGACGGCGAGCGACCTCGCGAAGCTCGTGCAAGCCGCAGCCGAGTATCCGATGATCCGCGAGTTCACGACGACGCCGTCGTATCTGGTCGAGATGGACACCGGCAGGACGCTCGGCTTCAACAATTCCAACGCGCTCGTGAAGAAGCAGGATTGGGACATCACGCTGCAGAAGACCGGCTACATCCGTGAAGCGGGCAAGTGCGTCGTGATGCTCGTCAACATCGCGAGCAAGCCGTTCGTGATCGTGCTGCTCGACTCGCTCGGCAAGTACACGCGCATCGCCGATGCGCAGCGCGTCAAGCACTGGCTCGAAACCGGCGAGTCGCTCGCGCTGGCGCCCGTGCGGGCCGCGCGGGCGGTCAAGGTGCGCGCGGCATCGCACCTGCATCGTCGCACGCACGGAACGCTGCACCCGCGGCTCGTCAAGACGTCGCAGAAGCATTAGGGTCAGAGACGAGTTTTCGCGCAGCGAAAAGTCGTCTCTGACCCTGCATCGGTTTTTGGTCAGCTTTCCCTGCGCCGGTGCTGCGCGAAGAGCTCCGCCGCATGCGCACGCGTCTTCGGCGTGATCTCGCTTCCGCCCAGCATCCGCGCCAGCTCGTCGACTCGATTTACCCTTCCGAGGGCGTGAAGCGTGCTCGTGGCCTGCTCGTCGTCGCCCGACTTCGCAACCTGGAAATGATGATCGGCGTGCGCCGCGACCTGCGGCAGATGCGTTACGCAGAGCACCTGCCGGCGCGCGCCGAGCGTCTGCAGCATGCGTCCGACGGTGGCGGCGACGGCGCCCCCGATGCCGGTGTCGACTTCGTCGAAAACGAGCGTCGGCACGTGGCCCACTTCGCTCGCGGCGATCTGTATTGCAAGCGCCAGCCGTGAAAGCTCGCCGCCCGACGCAACGCGCGACAGCGGCAGTGGCGGCTGCTTCGGATGCGTCGCGATGCGGAACGCGACGCTCTCGCGGCCGGAGCTGGCCGGCAGCGGCAGCGCCTCGAGTGCCACGTCGAAGCGGCCGCCCGCCATCGCGAGCTCCTGCATTGCCGCGGTCACGCGCTGCGCAAGGGTCGCGGCGGCGCCCGCCCGTTGCTGCGTAAGGGTCCGCGCGAGCGCGTCGTAGCGGCGTCGCGCTTCGCTCGCCGCCTCCGCGAGCGCCGTCGCATCGGTCGCCTGCGCGAGCTCCACCAGCCGCGCACGCGTGGCAAGTGCCAACTCGGGCAGCGCGTCGGGTCGCACGCGGTGCTTGCGCGCGACGTCGTGAATGGCCGAGAGACGCTCCTGCACGCGCGTGAGCTCGTCCGGATCGAGGTCGAGCCGGCGCCGGTATTCGCGCACCGCGCGTGCGGCCTCGTCGAGCTGGATCGCCGCGGGCTCGAGCAGCGCGACGATCGGCGCGAGTGCTTCGTCGTCGGCGCTCGCCTGCGCAAGTTTCTGCGCAATGCGCGCGAGGCGCCGGCCGATCGCGTCGTCGCCTTCGCTCAATGCGTCCTCGGCCTGGGTCGCGACCTCGATCAGTGCGCCCGCGTTGACGAGACGCCGCTCGGTCGCGATGAGCGCGTTCCATTCGTCGGGCGCGAGCGCGAGCTCCGCAAGCTCGCTTTCGCGCTCGCGCAGCGCGTCGCGCTCGGCCGCGAATGCGGCGTCGGCATCCGCCGCCGCTTCGCTGCGCTCGACGGCAACCCGCCACGCGCGCCACGCGTCGGCGACGTCCGCCGCCGACGATGCGAAGCCGCCGAATTCGTCGAGGAGCGTCCGCTGCGCTTCGGCACCGATCAGCGCCTGGTGTGCGTGCTGCCCATGCAGGTCGAGCAGTTGCGCACCGAGCTCGGTCAACTGTGCGAGCGTCGCCGGGCGGCCGTTGATCCAGGCGCGGCTTCGTCCCTGCACATCGAGCGTGCGGCGGAGCAGCAGCTCGGTGCCGGCGTCGAGGCCCTCCGCGTTGAGCCAATTCTTGACGCTGGACGATCCGCCGATGGCGAACACGGCGGCAAGCTCGGCGCGCTCGGCACCGCTTCGCACCTGGCGCGTGTCGAACCGGTCGCCGAGCAGCAGGCCCAGTGCGTCGAGCAGGATCGACTTGCCCGCGCCGGTTTCGCCAGTCAGGACCGTGAAGCCGGGAGCGAATTCGACGTCGAGCGTGTCGACGACGACGAAATGACGAATCGACAGTGCGCTGAGCATTGCGTCGCGGACGAACGGGACGGAAGGAATCAGCCCGATCCGGACGGGAACGCACGCACGTAGGGCCTGCTAACGCTATGGACACGAACGCGAACAGGTCGCCTGGGGCGACAATCAAGGCGGCCGACGAAGCGAAGACCGGGCGTCTTCGCGAGGAGAACAACGCAGAGTGGCGCCCCAGGCGACCTGTTCCCTCCGGGTTGCGGCCGAAAGCGCCCATCGCTGCGTTGCGAAGTCTCGCCAGGCAACGAGCCCGCCTTCGCCTTCGCGCCTTGCGCTGGGCGTTTTCGGCGGTGCAACGCGTTCGCGCCCATAGCGTTAGCAGGCCCTACCGCGCATCGCCCTGCGTTAGCCGCTCGGGTGTTTCGCTCCAGTGCAGCTTCGCGCGCAGCATCGCGAAATAGTCGTGGTATTCGGGGTGCAGCAGGCGCGCGGTGTGCGGCGCGCGCCGCGCGGTGACGCGGTCGCCCTCGGCGAGCTCGAAGTGCGCCTGTCCGTCGCAATGCACGGCGGCGTCGCGGCCGTGGCTCACCGTGATGGTGATGGTCGACCGGTCGGGCAGCGCGATCGGGCGGTGCGTCAGCGCGTGCGGCGCAATCGGGACGAGTGCGAACGCCGGCACTTCGGGCGCGATGATGGGCCCGCCGGTCGACAGCGCATACGCGGTGGAGCCGGTCGGCGTGGCGACGATCACGCCGTCGGCCCGCATGGCGTAGACGAAGCGGCCGTCGACCTCGACGGCGCACTCGATCATGCTGCCGAGACCCCCGCGGTTCACGACGACCTCGTTCAATGCCGGTGCCGACGTGCTGGTGCCGTCGGCGCGACAAAGCGTGACCGAGAGCAGCGTTCGCCGCTCTTCGGTGTAACGGCCGTCCAGCATCGCCGCGATCGTGGGCTCCATGCGCGCGAGCGGAATGTCGGTGAGGAAGCCGAGGCGTCCGAGGTTGACGCCGATCAGCGGCACGTCGTGGGGTGCGAGGCGCCGCGCGACCGACAGCATCGTGCCGTCGCCGCCGAGCACGATCGCGAGATCGACGCCGTCGGGCAGCGCGTCGTCGGACAGCGTCGTGACGCCCGGAAGAACCAGGCCGCCCGCCGCGTCGGGTTCGAGGACCACCGTGTGCCCGCGCGCGACGAGCAACGCGGCGAGCGTGGCGACCGGCGTGGCCGCGGCGGGGCCGCCATGACGCCCGATGAGTGCGATCCGGTGAAAGCGTTCCGGCGTGCGGGCGGACATGCGCGGATTAAACCATAGCGCGGCGTCCGCCTCGTGTCGGCCGCTTGGCCGACGCGCTGCCCCGCCGGAGGACAGGGTAAGATTGGCGAAATGATGCGATCGGATGGTGCGCGTCCCGCCGGGCTCGACATGCTCGACGCGCGCGCCCAGCACCTGCTGAAAATCCTCGTCGAGCGGTACGTTGCCGAAGGGCAACCCGTCGGCTCGCGCGCGCTGTCGCGCCATTCGGGGCTCGATCTGTCGCCCGCGACGATTCGCAACGTGATGGCCGACCTCGAGGAAATCGGCCTGATCGCGAGCCCGCATACGTCCGCGGGGCGCGTGCCCACGCCTCGCGGGTACCGCTTCTTCGTCGACAGCCTGATGGTCGTGCAGCCGCTCGAGGACGTCGAGATTCACCGTCTCGAAGGCGAGCTCAACGTCGATCGCCCGCAACAGATCGTGAACGCGGCGGCATCGCTTTTGTCGCAGCTTACGCAGTTCGCGGGCGTCGTCGCAACGCCCAAGCGGCGCGAGGCGTCGTTTCGTCACCTCGAGTTCCTGCGCCTTTCCGAGCGGCGCGTGCTGCTCATCATCGTCACGGCGGAAGGCGACGTGCAGAACCGCATCCTGCACACCGATCGCTCGTACACGCCGTCGCAGCTCGTCGAGGCGACCAACTTCTTCAACCAGAACTTCGCGGGCCATCCGTTCACCGGCATCCGCGACCGGCTGGCCGACGAGTTGCGGGCACTGCGTGACGACATTGCCTCGCTGATGAAGGCCGCCGTCGACGCGGGCGAGGGTGCGCTGTCGCAAGCCGACGCGCTGGTCGTCACCGGCGAGCGCAATCTGCTGAACGCCGAGGACCTCGCGTCGAACATGCAGCGGCTGCGCCGGCTCTTCGATCTTTTCGAGCAGAAGACATCGCTTCTGCACCTGCTCGACATCTCGCAGCGCGCGCCGGGCGTGCAGATCTACATCGGCGGCGAATCGGGCCTCGTGCCGCTCGACGAGTGCAGCGTCGTGACCGCAAGCTACGAGGCGAACGGGCAGGTGATCGGCACGCTCGGCGTCATCGGTCCGACGCGCATGGCCTACGAGCGCGTGATCCCGATCGTCGACATGACCGCCCGGCTGCTTTCGAACGCGCTGTCGCGCGAACTGCTCGACGACTAGGATGACACGTCCCCCCACGCTCGCTGCGCTCGCTGCCCCCCCGGGGGTGGATCAGTTGCTCGGGGCGGCCCTTCGCAACTGACATACGACGTCTCGGATCACTGCCAATCTGCGGCAGCTGAAGCAGGCGGTCGCACGCTTGACCGCCGGCGGCCGCTCGCCGTTCGTGGCGATCGCTTTCGCCCTTCCGGCCTTGACGGCCGAGCGCGCGTATCGTGCGTTGGCGCGAAGGATCAACGGCGCATGGCCGCTGCGGACGATCAACCGCCGGCGCCTCGATCACTTTCATCGCACGAACGCAAGCAGCGGCGGCCATTTCTACGTGATCGTGATGCCCGGGACGCTGCACTTCCTGCTGCCGTGCCTGCGCCTTCTGCCATCGCAGCAGACGGTGCACCTGATTGCGAACGGCGCGCGGGCGTGGGAGCGGCGCCGGCTGGTTGCTGCGTTTCCGGCGCGACCCATCGTCACGCTCGCCGCGCTGCCGGGGTCGAGCCTCGCGCACGGTGACGTCATCACGCTGCTGCTCGAACGCAACGCTGCGCCGTTCGGCCTGCTCGATCACGATTGCTACGTATTCGACGCGACCTGCTTCGAAGGTGCCACGCCTGCGCCGGCGGAGTGCCTGACCGGGTGGTTCCGTTCGGTCGGCAGGAAGTCGGGACTCGCGTACGCCGAGACGTTCTTCCTGATCCTCAATGCACCGCTTTTACGCGATATCATGCGCCGTCATCGCGTCGACGCGCGGGTCTATCGGCGGGTTCCGGCGCGCCTTCGCGCGCTCGTCGCGAGGATCGGACTGCGCGACGGCGTCGCCTTCAAGGATCATCACGATTACCTCGACACGCTGCACCTGCTCGTCGCGCTCGCGCTGGCCGAGGGCGGCACGCTCGGTTTTCGCGGCTCGGCCGGCGGCGCGGTCGTGCACCTGGGCGGCACGAGCGCAGGTGCACCGGAAACGAAGGACCTGCTCGAGCACTACCTGCAGCTCCGCTTCCTCGAGCTCGCGAACGATCGCGAGCTTCGCGCCCGCTATCGGCGCCGGTTTCGCACGTTCGCGTCGTCGGACGACGTGCGCGCGCGCATTCCGATGACGCCCGCCGCGTTCGCGCGCGTTGGCGCGATCGATCGGCTTGTCGAGCGCCTGCGGGACGCGTAGCGCGATGGCGTTCCGACCCGAGCCGCCGTTCGCGCACGACCGCACGCCGAAGGTCGGCGTGCTGCTCGTCAACCTCGGGACACCGGACGCGCCCACCGCATCGGCGGTGCGGCGCTATCTCGCCGAGTTCCTCGCCGATCCGCGCGTCGTCGAGATCCCGCCGCTTGCCTGGCGGCCGCTGCTGCATGGCTTCGTGCTGCGCACGCGACCGGCGCGATCGGCCGCGCGCTACGCGGCGATCTGGACGAAGGACGGATCGCCGCTCGGCGTTCATGCGAACAAGCAGAAGGTGCTGCTGTCGGGCTCGCTCGGCCAGCGGCTGAAGGCGCTCGGGCTCGCGGCCGACGCCGTCGTGGTCGAGCAGGCGATGCGCTACGGCGCGCCGCCGATCGGCGCCGGCCTCGAGCGGCTGCGCGGCGCGGGCTGCGAGCGCATCCTCGTGGTCCCGATGTATCCGCAATACGCGTCGAGCACGACCGGGTCCGTCGTCGATGCGGTCGCCACGCATCTCGCCCATACGCGACGCGTGCCGGGGCTGCGCTTCGTCGACACGTTCCACGACGATCCCGGCTACATCGCGGCGCTGGCGGCGACCGTCAACGATCACTGGATGAAGCACGGGCAACCCGAGCACCTCGTGCTGTCCTTCCACGGATTGCCGCGGCGCGCACTCGCCCGCGGCGATCCGTATCACTGCTACTGCCAGGCCACGGGCCGCCTGCTGGCGCGCGAGCTCGGGCTCGAGACGTCGCAGTGGACGCTCGCGTTCCAGTCGCGCTTCGGGCGCGGCCGCTGGCTCGAGCCGTATACGGCGGCGACGCTCGCCAAGCTCGGCAAGGCGCGGCTTCGGCGCGTCGACGTCTTCGCCCCGGGCTTCGTCGCCGATTGCCTCGAAACGCTGGAAGAGCTGGCGATCGAGGGCAAGCGCGTCTACCGCGCCGCAGGCGGTGGCGATTACGACGTCATTGCGTGCCTGAACGAGCACCCGCGCTGGATTGCGGCGTTGACCGAGATCGTGCTCGCCAACCTGCACGGATGGCTCGCGCCGCCACCCGGCATCGCCGAGCGCGAAGCGACGCGGCTCCGCGCGAAGGCACTGGGCGCCGCCGGCTAGCGGTTCGCGGCTGCCGTTCTCCTGCCGGGCTCCCGTTCTCCTGTCGGGCTCCCGTTCTCCAGTTGAAAGGGCCGCCCCGGCGCCCAATCTGAAGGGGCGTCCGTCCGTTTCTACTTCCCACCGCGCATTGCCACGATGACAGACCAAGAACGCCGTACCGGATTCGATCATATCGACGATAACGCCTCCGACGCTGCCGGTCCGCAGGACGCGGTGTCCGGCGAGGACGCGCTTGCGAAGGCCCGCGCCGAAGCCGCCGACATGAAGGATGCGTGGCTTCGGGCGCGCGCCGAGGTCGAGAACGTCCGTCGCCAGGGTCAGGCCGACGTCGCCCGGGCGCACAAGTACGCGCTCGAGAAATTCGCCGGGGACCTGCTCGCCGTGAAGGATGCGCTGGAGCAGACGCTGGCGACCGACCAGTCGGTCGCGGCCGAAACGCTCAAGGCCGGTTCCGACCTCACGCTGAAGGCGCTCAACGCGGCGTTCGGTCGCGCGGCCATCCGCGAAATCAACCCGGCCGGCGAGAAGTTCGATCCGCACGTGCATCAGGCGATGCAGGTCGTCGACAGCGACCTTCCGCCCAATACGGTCGTGACCGTTTTTCAGAAGGGTTACCTGCTGAACGATCGCGTCCTGCGCCCGGCGCTGGTGACGGTGTCGAAGGCGCAGCAGGGATCGTAGCTGCGCGCGGGTTGATTCGCCCTTCAGAAACCCCATTTCCACGTTCAGATCAACACATTCCGGAGCACGGAGGCAATTCGAAAATGGCAAAGATCATCGGCATCGACCTCGGGACGACGAACAGCTGCGTCGCGATCATGGAGGGCGGAGCGCCCAAGGTGATCGAGAACTCGGAAGGCGGACGCACGACGCCGTCGGTCGTCGCGTACGCGGAAGACGGTGAAATTCTCGTCGGCGCGCCCGCGAAGCGGCAGGCGGTCACCAACGCGAAAAACACCATCTTCGCGGTGAAGCGGCTCATCGGCCGGCGCTTCGAGGAAAAGGAAGTGCAGAAGGACATCAACCTGATGCCCTACAGGATCGTCAAGGCCGACAACAACGACGCCTGGGTCGAGGTGCGCGGCAAGAAGATTGCGCCGCAACAGGTGTCCGCGGAAATACTGCGCAAGATGAAAAAGACGGCCGAGGACTACCTCGGCGAGGAAGTCACCGACGCGGTGATCACCGTGCCCGCGTACTTCAACGACTCGCAGCGCCAGGCGACCAAGGACGCCGGCCGCATCGCGGGTCTCGAGGTGAAGCGCATCATCAACGAGCCGACGGCGGCAGCTCTCGCGTTCGGGCTCGACAAGAAGGAAGGCGACCGCAAGATCGCCGTGTACGACCTCGGCGGCGGCACGTTCGACATCTCGATCATCGAGATCGCGAACGTGGAGGGCGAGCACCAGTTCGAGGTGCTGTCGACCAACGGCGACACGTTCCTCGGTGGCGAGGACTTCGACCAGCGGATCATCGAATACGTCGTCAACGAGTTTCGCAAGGAAGCGGGCGTCGATCTCAAGAACGACGTGCTGGCGCTGCAGCGGTTGAAGGAAGCGGCCGAGAAGGCGAAGGTCGAGCTGTCGAGTTCGCAGCAGACCGACATCAACCTGCCGTACATCACGGCCGACCAGTCGGGACCGAAGCACCTGTCGATGAAGCTGACGCGCGCGAAGCTCGAGTCGCTC
>DASSVX010000004.1:0-35163 GCA_035705655.1 Casimicrobiaceae bacterium | reverse complement strand
AGCGCGACGCTCATGCTGTTGGCGAGCGTCTGCAGCAGGCGCACGTCGGAGTCGGAGAACGCGTGCTCGCGTTCCGCGTCCATCAGGTGAATGAGCCCCCGCGCCTGGTCGCCGACCGTGATCGGGACGAACACCGACGATTTCTCCAGTTGCGAGCCCGGCATCAGATAAGAGCCGTACTTCGCCATGGCTTCCGCCATGCGCTCGTTGATCACGATCGTCTCGCGCGTGCGGATGACATGTGGCCCGAACCCCGCTTCCGGAAGCGGCTGCGCGGCGAACTTGATGCGCTGTCCATTTTCCCGCGTGTATGGGAAATGGCACAGGTTCGTCGCCGGATCGTAGATGCGGATGTCGACGTCGGAGCCCGCGAAGATTTCGCCGATCTTGTCGCCGACCGCGGCATAGATGCCCTGGATGTCGAGTTCGGCCGCGAGCGCCGCCTGGACGCTGGTGATGATCGCGAGCTCGGCGTTGCGCTGCTCGGTCTCCTTGAGCAGGCGCTGCGTCTCGTCGAAGAGCCGCGCGTTCTCGAGCGCGACGCTCATGCTGTTGGCGAGCGTTTGCAGCAGCCGCACGTCGGACTCGCTGAACGCATGCTCGTGCTCGACGTCGTTCAGGTTGATGAGGCCGCGCGCCTCGCCGCTGACGACGAGCGGGACGAACACGACCGATTTTTCGGCCGTGGTTCCGGGAATGATGAAGCTGCCGTACTTTGCGGCGATCTGCTCCATGTTCTCGTTGACGACCAGCGTCGCGCGCGTACGGATCACGTGCGCGCCGAAGCCGGATTCGGCCAGCGGGCCCGACGCGATCTCGAGCCGCGTGCCGCCTTCGTACACGTAGGGATAGTGCACGACATTCGTCTTCGGGTCGTAGATCCGGATGCCCAGATCGCGGTTGCCGAAAATTTCGCGGATCTTGTCGCCGACCGCGTCGTAGATGCCCTGGATATCGAGCTCGGCCGCGAGCGCCGCCTGCACGCTATTGATGATCGCGAGCTCGCTGTTGCGCTGGGCGAGGCTCGCGTTGGACGCCTGCAGTTCCGCGGTGCGCTCGTCGACCTTGCGTTCGAGCCCCTCGGCCCAGCGCGCGTTATCGAGCGCAACCGCCGCCTGGTTCGCGAGCATGCCGAGCAGGTCACGGTCGCTTTCGTTGAAGCGGCCGTAAAGGCCATCGATGTCGGCATAAAGGTAGCCGAGCAGGCGGTTCTGAACGACCAGCGGCGCGACGATGCGCGAGCGCTGCCCGATGCGGCGAGCCGAGGCGGGCGTGTGCAATAGCTCGACGCCGCGCGTATGGCTCGCGCGATCGAGGAACGGATTGATCTTGCGGCACACCTCCTCGGCATCTTCGCCACGCGGCACGATGGCGTTTCCCACGGTGCGCCGGTTGGCCTCTTCGAGGACCAACAGCGCCCGGTCGCCGCCGCAAAGCTCGACGGCCTCCTCGACGACGAAATTGCGGATCTCCTCGGTCGAGCGCAGCGCGTTGAGACGCAGCCCCGTGTCGACCAGGCGCTGGAACGGCTCGCGGGGATCGGCCTCGATCGCGAGGTGGGCGAGGAGCTCGCTTTTCGAAAGGTTTCGCTTCGTGCCTTCCTCGACCCAGCTCGCGATGATTTCGCGGTTTGCGCCAACCTTGCCGACGTAGTTCCGGCGCAGCCCTTCGTCGTGCAACGTGCCGATGCTGTCGCACAGCAGGCGGTACGCGCGCGCACACGCTTTCGTCGCAGCCTCGCTCTTGCCAGCCGCGCGTAGTGCCTGGGCGTGGCGCCACCAGATCTCCTGCGCGCTGAAGGCCTCGGGTTTCGGGTAGCCGAGCGAGCGGTGGATCGAGGTGGCCTTCGACGTGGCGGCGAGCGCCGCCCTGATCTTCCCGGCCTGTCGCTGTGCCGAACCCAGCAACGTCAGGTATCGGCTCTCGCTGCCGCTGCCGACATGGCGCGCGATCTCGACGCCTCGGCGAAAATGCTTCGCTGCCGACGCGAAATCGCCGTCAGCGCAGGCGAGCACGCCACGGCATCCGAAGACGGCGAGCTCCATGCTGGGGTCGTTGAGCACCGGTACGCCCTGGACCAGCAGCGGCAGCTGGTTTCGCGCCCACTCGAGATCCCCGAGCGCGACCGCCTCCACGATCGCACTCGCGAGCCCGTACAGCGCCGTGACGTTGGCGCCGATGCTTCGACTCTGCTCGATCACTTCGTTCTGCAGGCGAAACGAGTGCCGGTGCAGTCCCAGTTCCCGGTACGCCAACCCGAGGTTCGTGCGGATCGTGATGCCGCGGTCGATGTAACCTGCGGCCTCGAATTCCTGCGCGGCTTGGCGCAGATGTCGAATGTTTTCCGCGACACCCGAGTCCGTGATACCAAGCGCGTTCAGCCCGTTGCCGACGCCATAGCGATCGCCGGCCTGGCGGCAGAGCGCGATGGCGCGCTCGGCAGCCTTGCGCGATTCTTCCCGGCGATTCTGCGCAAACAACACGTGCGCCACGATCCAGAGCGCGCGGCCTTCGCCCGAGCCGTCATTGAGCCGGCGATAATGCTCGGCCGCTTCGAGCGCGGTCGCGATGGTCGCCTTGCCGGCACGCATGCGCATCTGCGCTTCACCGAGCCGGAGCAGGCCTTGGGCGACGCTACGCTCGTCACCGCCCTTGCGCGCCGCGTCGAGCGCCCGCCGCGCCGTCGCCAACGCGCGCTTCATGTCGCCCTGCCGCATCTGCACGAGCGCCAGGCGATTCCCCGCCTTCGCCGCAAGCGTCGCGGAACTGGACGCCGCTGCGAGCTCGACCATCGTCCGCGCATCGCTGGCCGCGTGATCGAGGTGCCCCGAAGCGATGTACGATTCGGCGCGAAGATCGAGAAGGTCCACGCGCCCTTCCGGTGAGCTTTCGGTGGCGAGTGCCTCGGCGCACGTATCGATCGCGCGTTCGTGCTCGCCCGTCCACGCAAGTTCGCGCGCACGGACGAGCAGCGCAGTGGCCGGCGGATTGCGTTCGTCGGCCGCGCGTCGCGGCGCGGCTTGGCCACGGCCTCGGGTCTTCGCCTTCATCGCTGCCTTCCGAGCTCGATCGAATGGCGATGGTGCTGCCGGATTCCGGGCGGGGTCAAGCGAGCAATCGCCAACGCAGGTCGGTGCCTGCCCCCAGCGGCACAATCCGGTCGTCGCCGAACGGGAGCGTGTCCGGGACGCGCGACGTCTCGCGGACCAGCGTGATCGCATCGGCATTCGGGGCGAGACCGTAGAACGCGGCACCGTGCAGGCTCGCGAAGCCTTCGAGCCGGTCGAGCGCGCCCGCATCTTCGAAGGCTTCCGCATAGAGCGCGAGGGCCACGGGCGCCGAATAGCAGCCGGCACAGCCGCAGGCGGTCTCCTTGGCTGCTTTCGCGTGCGGCGCCGAATCGGTGCCGAGGAAGAATTTCGGGCTCCCCGACGTGGCCGCCGCAACGAGCGCGCGCCGGTGCGTCTCGCGCTTGAGCACTGGCAGGCAATAGAGGTGCGGACGCAGGCCGCCGGCGAACAGCGCATTGCGTGAGTACAGCAGATGCTGCGGCGTGAGCGTCGCGGCAACGTTGGCGGGTGCGGCGCGAACGAATGCGACGGCGTCGCTCGTCGTGGCGTGCTCGAGCACGATGCGAAGCCCCGGGAAGTCGCGCACGATCGCCGAAAGCTCGCGCTCGACGAACACGCGCTCGCGGTCGAACACGTCGACGCCGGGGTCGGTGACTTCGCCGTGAATCGCGAGCACGACACCTTCGCGCTCCATCGCGGCGAGCGCCGGATACGTATTCGCAAGCGCCGTCACGCCCGACCGGGAATTCGTCGTTGCGCCCGCAGGGTAGTACTTCACCGCGTGCACGAAGCCGCTCGCCCTCGCACGCGCTATTTCCTGCGCCGACGTTCCGTCGGTCAGATAGAGCGTCATCAGCGGCTCGAACACGCTGCCCGCGGGCCGTGCAGCGAGGATGCGCTCGCGGTACGCGCCGGCGGCCGCCGTCGTCGTCACCGGAGGCGTGAGATTCGGCATGACGATTGCTCTGCCGAAGGCCTGAGCCGTTGCGGGCAGCACGGCACGAAGGGCTGCGCCATCGCGAAGATGCAGGTGGCAGTCGTCGGGGCGGCGGAGCCGGATGCGGCGAGGTGACATCGGAAGCCTTTGTTTTTCAACCATTGTAGGGGCGCCCGCGCATTCGCCGGTCGTCCGCCGCAGATGCTGGAGCGGATTCGCTTGCGGCGGCTCGTCGGGCTATAATGCGCAATTTAGTGCGGGCGCCTCTCGATTTGCCCATGAGGGGATTGCAATGACTGACGTCGCACCGGTACGAAGTTCAAGGATGGAACGAAGCATGGCCGCCAAAACTGCAATGGCAGTGAAAAAACCACCGCGCGACCTCACCGAGGAAGAGATCCTCAAGGCGCCGGAGAAGGACTACATGAACGAGGCGCAACTCGCCTTCTTCAGGAAGCGGCTGGAGGACATTCGCGATCAGATCCTGCGCAACGCCGATGATACCGGCGAGCATCTGCGCGAGAACGAGATCACGACCGATCCCTCCGACCGTGCAACACTCGAGGAGGAATACACGCTCGAGCTGCGCACGCGCGACCGGGAACGCAAGCTGCTCAAGAAGGTCGAAAAGTCCTTGCGCATGATCGAGGACGGCAGCTATGGCTATTGCGAGGAAACCGGCGAGCCGATCGGCGTGCCGCGACTCATCGCGCGGCCGATGACCACGCTGTCGATCGAGGCGCAGGAGCGCCGCGAACGGGTGCAGAAGCTCTACGGCGACTGACGCGTCCGGCGTTCGATCGCTGGGAATGGGCCGCGCATGCGGCCCGTCCCCTTTTTGACATTCCCTTTCACCGATCGAAGGAGCCCGACCCCATGTTCACGCTGCCTCCTCTTCCGTACGCCGAGAACGCGCTCGAGCCGGTCATCTCGGCCAACACGCTCTCGTTTCATTACGGCAAGCACCACAAGGCGTACGTCGACAACCTGAACAAGCTCACGAGCGGAACCGAATACGAGTCCGCACCGCTCGAGCAGGTGATTCGCGGCACGGCGGGCAAGGCGGACAAGAGCGGCATCTTCAACAACGCCGCCCAGGTGTGGAACCATACGTTCTTCTGGAATTGCCTGCGCAACGGCGCGGGCGGCAAGCCCACCGGGCGCATCGCGCAGATGATCGACAGCGATCTCGGCGGCTACGACAATTTCAGGAAAGAGTTCGCGAACGCCTGCGTCACCCAGTTCGGCTCGGGATGGGGCTGGCTCGTGGCCAACGGCGGGAAGCTTTCGATCATGAAAACGCCGAACGCGGAAAATCCGTTGTCGAAGGGCCAGACGGCGCTCCTGACGATCGACGTCTGGGAGCACGCGTATTACCTCGACTACCAGAACCGGCGTCCCGATTTCGTGAACGCCGTGATCGACAAGCTGCTGAACTGGGATTTCGCGACGGAAAACCTCGCCCGCGCGTAAATGGCGATTTTTGGCAAGCCGTCGACCAGGAAGACGGCGTCCGCGAAGCCGGCCGAGGGGGACGCGAAGCGCGAGACGAAGGTGATGTCGGCGCGCGAGCTCGCGGCGCGCGCCGCGAGCGGAAAGGGCAAGCTGCCCGGCCTCGAGCCGCTCGGCGAAACGAGCATGCGTGGCGCGAGCGTCATCAACTGGTCGACGGCGCCGAAGGCGATCGAGGTCGCGCAGGCCAACCCGGGCCTGTGCGCGGTGCTCGAGAACGCGGCCTTGCTGTTCGCGAACGGACAGGACGAGCCGGCGCGCGCGCTGCTCGAGCAGGGCGTGGCAAGCGACCCCGACACGAAGCTCTCGCCGCTCGCCTGGCTTGCGCTCTTCGACCTCATGCAGCGCGCGGGCGAGCGTGCGGCGTTCGATCAGCTCGCCATGCAGTACGTGCTGCAGTTCGAGCGCTCCGCGCCGTCGTGGGACGAGGCGATGAAGCCCGCCGGCGGCGAAATTGCAGGCGGCGGCGGCTACATCGCCATCACCGGAAAGCTTTCGAGCCGCAGCGAATCGCAGCTCGAGGGACTGAAGCGCGCGCTGGAGAAATGCGTTCCGCGTGCACGCATCGACCTGGCCTCGGTCACCGGCTTCGACGATGCCGGGGCGCGGCTGCTTGCTGCCGATCTTGCACGTGCGCGAAGCCAGCGCATGGAGCTCGCCATCGAGCGGCCCGCGAGGCTGCGCGCGGCGCTCGAGGAAGCCGTCGCAAAGGGTCGCGACGGCGGTGAAGGCGCGTGGCTGCTTTCGCTCGAGCTGATGCAGTGGGCGCACGAGCAGGCCGCGTTCGACGAGCGCGCGGTTGAATTCGCGGTTGCGTTCGAATTGTCGCCGCCGTCGTGGGAACCGCCGCCGGGCGGCGGACGCGCCGATGCAGTCGAGCCGGCAGCGGCGAATGCCGTCGCGCATGCCGCCGGAGCGGCCGAGACCGATCATGTCGTGTTCGACGGCGTGATGACCGGTGCGTCGCCGGCGGCGCTCGCTCGGCTCGCCGATTTCGCCGCGCGCAACCCGGTCGCCCCGATCGACATGACCGGCGTCGAGCGCATCGATTTCATCTGCGCGGGCGCGCTTGCCAACGCGATCGGCCGCATCGAGAGCCAGGGCAAGGGCGTGCAGATCTTCGGCGCGACGCCGATCGTGCGCGCGCTGTTGCTGCTGATCGGCATTTCACCGCGGCACTTCGTCAAGAAGACGGGCTGACACGCACCGCGATGGCCGAGGTCTTTCACGGAACGACGATCCTGTCGGTGCGCCGCGACGCTGCCGTGGCGCTCGGCGGCGACGGCCAGGTGACGCTCGGCCAGGTTGTTATCAAGTCGAGCGCGCGCAAGGTGCGAAGGCTCTACCACGACAAGGTGATCGCCGGATTCGCCGGTGCCACGGCCGATGCGTTCACGTTGTTCGAGCGCTTCGAGGCCAAGCTCGAAAAGCACCAGGGTCAGCTGACGCGAGCGGCGGTCGAGCTCGCGAAGGACTGGCGCTCCGACCGCGTGCTGCGCAGGCTCGAGGCGATGCTCGCGATCGCCGATCGCACCGCGTCGCTCGTCATCACGGGCGCGGGCGACGTGCTCGAGCCCGAGCACGGCATCGTGGCGATCGGCTCGGGCGGGCCCTACGCGCAGGCGGCCGCGAAGGCGCTGCTCGACAACACGTCACTGCCGGCGCGCGCGATCGTCGAGCGTGCGCTCGCCATCGCCGGCGAGATCTGCATCTATACGAACCAGCAGATCGTCATCGAGACGCTCGAGTGACCATGGCGAGCGCCGCGCCGCCGCCGGCGGATTTTCCCATGAGCGGAGCGCCTAACGCGCAGGTGCCGGGTACCGGCGGCGCCGATGTCCTCGTCGCCGGCGCAGGCCTCGTCGGACTCGCCCTGGCCGCAGCACTCGCGCGAAACGGCCTCAGCGTCACGCTGCTCGACCGCGTGCAGCCGTCCGCCACCGCCGCCGCCGCCGACCCCGGCACCTGGGACCAGCGCGTCTATGCGATCAGCCCCGGCAGCGCCGCGTTCCTTTCGCGCGTCGGCGCGTGGCAGGCGTTGTCGTGCGAGCGCATCGAGGCCATCGAGTCGATGCGCATCGTCGGCGACGCGGGCGCGACGCTCAACTTTTCGGCCTACGAGATCGGTGAGCGCGCGCTCGCCTGGATCGTCGAGGAGCGGTCGTTGCGTGCAGCGCTGTTGCCCGCCGTGCACGTGCCGGGCATCGAGATCGTCTCGGGGGCCGAATTCGCGTCGCTCGAATGGTCGACACAGGAGGGCGCGCTGACGCTCGCCGACGGGCGCCGCTACAAGGCGAGCCTGATCGTCGGCGCCGACGGCGTGCAGTCGTGGGTGCGGCACGCCGCGGGCATCGTCGCCGAACCGAAACCGTACGGTCAGCAGGGCGTGGTCGCGAACTTCGACTGCGATCTCGCGCACCATGGATGCGCGCGGCAGTGGTTCCGCGACGATGGCAGCGTGCTCGCGTGGCTTCCGCTGCCCGGACGCCGGGTCTCGATCGTGTGGTCGGCACCCGACGCGCTCGCGCGCGAGCTGCTGGCCCTGTCGCCCGAGGCGCTATCGGAGCGGGTCGCCGACGCCGGCGCCAGGGTGCTTGGCGAATTGCGGATGATCACGCCGCCGGCCGCCTTTCCGCTCTCCTCGCTGCGCCTGCCCACGTCCATCGCCCATCGGACGGCGCTTGTCGGCGATGCTGCCCACGGCGTGCATCCGCTGGCCGGACAGGGTGTTAATCTCGGCTTCGGGGACGCGCAGGCGCTTGCCGGGGTACTGGCCGAGCGCGGCCCCGTCGGCGATGCCGGCGCGCCGATCCTGCTCGAACGCTTCGCGCGCCGGCGCGCCGAGCCGGTGCTCGCAATGCACGCCGTGACCGATGGCCTCGTGCGCCTGTTCGGCCCGCGCACGCCGTGGCTGCGGACACTGCGCAATGCGGGCCTGTCGGCGGTCGACCGTTTGCCGATGATCAAGCGCGCGCTGGCCCAGCCTGCGTTGCGCTAGCTGTCCCCAACTGCTTCGCCGCAGTCACATTGGAGAATTTCATGCAACGAATCGAGAACCGCCGGTTGCAACGCGCGTACCGCGCGCTTGCCATCGGCGTCGTCGCACTCGCCTGCTCGGGTACGGCCGCGCTCGCGCAGAACGCGTCCGCCGTGCCGGCGGCCGCGAGCGCCGACCCGGCCCCGGCAAGCCCGGACATCGCGGCCATCCGCAGCGCGCTCGGGCAGCGCTTTCCCGGCGCGCAGATCAACCACGTCGCGAAGTCGAGCTACTTCGGCCTCTATGAAGTGATGCTCGACGACAACCTCGTCTACACCGATGCGTCGGCCGCCTACATCTTCGTCGGCTCGATGTACGACACGGCGACGAAGCAGAACCTGACCGAGGCGCGGTCGCGCAAGCTCAATCGCGTCGCCGTCGACAAGCTGCCGTACGAGCTCGCGTTCAAGCGCGTCAAGGGCGACGGGTCGCGCAAGCTCGTGATCTTCTCCGATGCCGACTGCCCGTTCTGCCATCGTCTCGAAACCGAGATCAAGGGCCTCGACAACGTGACGATCTACACGTTCCTGTTCCCGATCGACCAGTTGCATCCGAATGCGGCGAAGAAGTCGAAGCAGATCTGGTGCTCGGCCGACAAGGCGCAGGCGTGGGACGCGTTCTTCGCGTCGGGCAAGCTGCCCGACAACAAGGGCGATTGCGGCGATCCGGTCGCGAAGACGCAGGCGCTCGGGCAGTCGCTGCGCATCAACGCGACCCCGACGCTGATCTTTGCCGACGGGACGATGGTCCCCGGCGCGCTGCCGCTGCCGCAGATCGAGAAGGAAATGACGAGCGCCGAGGCCGAGAAAAAGAAGCTCGCGGCCGGGAAGTAACGCGAAAGAAGCGCCATGGCGATCCTCGATTTCCTCGGCAAGCAGTTCATCGACATCATCGAGTGGACGGACGACTCGCGCGACACGCTGTCGTATCGCTTCCCCGACGAGGACAAGGAGATCAAGAACGGCGCGCAGCTGATCGTGCGCGAATCGCAGGCGGCGCAGTTCGTCTATCTCGGCCAGTTCGGCGATCGCTTCGCGCCCGGGCGCTACACGCTCACGACGGACAACATCCCGATCCTGACCGATCTCAAGGGCTGGAAGTACGCGTTCGCAAGCCCGTTCAAGGCCGACGTCTACTTCGTCGTCACGCGGCTTTTCACCGGCAACAAGTGGGGCACGGCCAATCCGGTGATGATGCGCGACGCGGACTTCGGCATCGTGCGGCTTCGCGCGTACGGCACGTACGACTTTCGCATTGCCGACGTGCCGAAGTTCCTGAAGGAAGTCGCAGGCACCGACGATCATTTCCGGCTGGACGAATTCAACGACACCATGCGCTCGCGCATCGTCAGCGTGTTCTCCGATGCGCTCGCGCAGGCGAAGATTCCCGCGCTCGACGTCGCCGCACGCTACTCGGAGCTCGGCGAGGCGCTGCTGCCCGTGATCAACCCGATCATCGGCGACAAGTACGGCCTCGCGATGACGTCGTTCGTCGTCGAGAACGTCTCGGTGCCCGCCGAGGTCGAGCAGGCGATCGACAAGCGCTCGAGCATGGCCGCCGTCGGCAACCTGAACGACTACGTGAAGTACCAGATGGGGCAGGGGATGGAGAAGGGCGGCGGCGGTGTCGCCGGCGTCGGTGCCGAAATGGCCGTCGGCATGGCGATGGCGCAGCAGATGGTCAACCCGTCGGGCGGCCTCATCGCGCAGGCGACGAAGGGCATCGAGGCGGCGCCGGCGAGCGGCAACGGTAACGGCGTGCCGCAGCTGATGAATCCGGCGCAGGTGGCGCAGATGCTCGGCGTGTCGGAATCCGACGTTCTCGCGAGCCTCGAAGCCGGCGACCTCAAGGGCAAGAAGATCGGCACGCAATGGCGCGTGCCCAAGGCGGCGGTCGACGCGTTCCTCGGTTCGTGAGCGCGGCCGCGTCACAGACCGCGGAGACCGCGCAAGCCAGGTTCGCCTGTCCCGCCTGCGGCGGCGAAGCCGTCTGGGATCCGGCGCGGCGCAAGCTCGTGTGCCCGTTCTGCGGCACCGAGTCGCCGGCGCGCATCGATGCGACCGGTGCCATCGTCGAGCACGATCTCGTTGCCGCGCTGCGCGCGATTCCCGACACGGCGCGCGGATGGCAGCTCGACGCGCGCGAGGTGCGCTGCCAGAGCTGCAACGCGATCTCGCTGCTCGATCCCGCGCGGCAGGCGCAGAACTGCCCGTTCTGCGGCTCGGCGCAGCTCGTGCCTTATGCGCAGACGAAGGCCGCGTTCCGCCCCGAGGGCGTGCTGCCGTTCTCGGTTCCGGAAACCGCCGCGCGCGACGGCATCCGCGCGTGGTACAGGCGCCTCTGGCTGGCGCCTTCGCAGCTCAAGCGGCGTGCGCTGACCGATACCGTGCACGGCGTGTATCTGCCCTATTGGACGTTCGACGCCCACGTCGAGGCCGACTGGAGCGCCGAGGCCGGCCATTATTACTACGAGACCGAAACCGTGATGGTGAACGGCCAGCCGCGCACGCGCCAGGTCCAGCGCATCCGCTGGGAGCCTGCGGCGGGACACGTCGCGCATTTCTTCGATGACGATCTCGTCTGCGCATCCACCGGCGTGCAGCCCGCGCTGATCGGCGGGATCGAGCCGTTCCCGACCCATGAGCTCAAGCCCTACGACGCTGCATACGTCGCAGGATGGGTCGTGGAGCGCTACCAGATCGACCTCGTCGGTGCGGCACAGCGTGCACGCGCGGCGATGGACGCGAAGCTCGCCGCCCTTTGCGCGTCGCAGGTGCAGGGCGATACGTATCGAAACCTGTCGGTGCGCCCCGATTACTCGCGGCAGACGTTCAAGCACGTCCTGGCACCCGTCTGGCTGCTGACGTACACGTACGGTTCACGCCGCTTCCAGTGCGTGATGAATGGCGTGACGGGCGCCGTGCGCGGCGAGTATCCGAAGAGCCCGTGGAAGATCGCGCTGCTCGCGCTCGCGATCGTCGTTGCGGTCGTGATCGTCATGACACTCGGAGGACGGCAATGAGCGAAGCTGACGCAGGGCTGCAGGTGATCATCACCGGCGTGTCGCAGGGATTCGGCGAGTCGCTGGCGTTCGACCTCCTCGGGCGCGGCGCGCGGGTGCTCGGCGTCGGCCGCTCGTCGTCGCCGCGTCTTGCGAACCCGCGCTATCGCTTCCTGCGCTGCGACCTCGCCGAAGCGGCGATGCTTCCCGCGATGCTGGAGCCCGCGTTCGCGGCCATCGCATCGCAGCGGCCCGCGCGCGTGTGCCTCGTCAACAACGCCGCCACGCTCGATCCGGTCGGCGTGCTCGGGACGACGGAGGCCGATCACATCATGACGTCGATCAGCGTCAACCTCACCGCGCCGGTCGTGCTCGCGAGCGTTTTCTGTCGCGTATTCGCCGACGATGCGCGCGAGCGGCGCATCATCAACGTCTCGTCCGGGGCCGCGCAAAGCGTGATCGCCGGCGAGGCGCTGTATTGCATAGCGAAGGCCGGCCTCGAGATGCTCACCCGCGCGCTCGCGGCGGAGCACGGGTCGCAGCGATTCCATGCGATCAGCCTGCGCCCCGGCGTGATGGATACGCAGATGCAGTCGTATGCGCGCACGCAGCCCGGTGAGCGGCTGCCGAGCGTGGATCTGTTCAAGGGTTTCCATGCGCGCGGACAGCTCGTAGCACCCGATACCGTGGCGCGAAAGACCGTCGAGCGGCTGGTGCTGGGCGACGTCGAGCAGGGCCGCACCTACAGCTATTCGGAGCTGTAAGCGGCGTCGCGCCGAACGACGATCCGGTAGCCGATGATCGCGCCGTCGACGCCCGCCTGCCAGTCGAGGCAGTAGCGCGCCGGCTCGTGCGCCTCGAAGATGCCACTGTCCGACGTCGAATGGCCGCGCACGATCGGCGCCAGCACGGCGTTCGCCTGCCGGTAGCGGATGTCGAAGTCGAGCGGCATGCTGCTCTCGAAGCGGTAATCGAGCCGATCGCCGGCGGCGAGTGCTGCGCACTGCTCGTGCGCATCGTACGGCGCGATGACCAGTCGCTCGACGATCCGCGGCTCGCCCGGTGCAACCGCGGGCGCCGCGCAGGATGAAATGCACGCAGCGATGCACGGCGCCGCGAAGCGAAGCGGCGCGAATGCGCGATCGCGAGCCGGGTCAATCACGCGCGGCGGCCGCGATGCGCCGGCGCACGGCCGCACGCTGTCGCGCCCATTCGTCCGCCAGCATCGCAAAGCGCACGTGGTCGCGCCAGCGGCCGGCGATCTTCACGTAACGCCGCGAGTAACCCTCGCGCGCGAAGCCGATGCGCTCCACGAGTGCAAGCGAGCGGCTGTTCGCCGGCTGCACGTTCGCCTCGACGCGGTGGAGCTCGAGCGCGCCGAACGCGAAATCGAGCGCGAGCACGAACGCTTCGCTCATGTAGCCGTGACCGACGAGCGGGGCGAACGCGTAGTAGCCGACGTACGCGCTCTGGAATGCGCCGCGCACGATCTCCGAGAAGTTGACGACGCCGGCGAGCGCGTTGTCGTCATTGCGCAGAACCACGAAGCCGGCATGCCGCGCGCCCGTGTCGAGCCTCCGGTAGCGCTGCACATAGGCGGCGAACGCCTCCGGCGTGTCGGGAGGCTGCACCCAGCGATGATGCAGCGCGCGGCTTCGCGCCGCCTGTGCGATGAACCCGTGCGCGTCGCTTCGCCGCGGCGGCCGCAGGTGAACCCGATTGCCTTCGAGCGTCGCCGGGTTCTTGCGCGTAGGCATAATCGTCATTTTAGCGGGAGGTCGATTGAGCGCGTGGATCGAAGGCCGTGTCGCGGGTCGCCGTGAGTGGAGCGCAAGCCTCTGTTCGCTGCTCGTCGACGCGCCGCAGCTCGCGTTCACCGCCGGACAATTCGCGCGGCTGTCGCTTCCGGCGCCGGCGGGATCGAAGGAGCCGATGATCGGCCGGCCCTACTCGTTCGTGAATCCGCCGTCGCGCCAGCCGCACGAGTTCTACTTCATCATCCTTCCCGAAGGCCCGCTGTCACCGCGGCTTGCGCGGCTCGGCGAAGGCGAGAGCGTGTGGCTTGCGCCGCGCGCCAACGGCTTTTTCACGATCGCCGATACGGCCGAGGCGCAATCGCTTTGGTGCCTGTCGACGGGAACGGGCATCGGCCCCTTCCTGTCGATGCTTCGCACCGACGATCCGTGGACGAAGTTCGAGCGCGTCGTGCTCGTGCATTCGGTGCGCCACGCCGACGAGCTTACGTACCGCGACGAGATCGCCGGCATCGCGCGCGAGCGCTCCGGCGCGTTCGGCTACATTCCGATGGTGAGCCGCGAGGCGCATTCCGATGCGCTCGCGGGGCGCATTCCGAGCGCCATCGAAGACGGGCGGCTCGAGGCGCGCGCCGGCGCGCCGCTCACCGCGCAAAGCGCGCACGCGATGCTGTGCGGCAACCCGGCGATGGTGGACGACGTGCAGAAGGTGCTGGCGACGCGCGGCATGCGCCGGCATCGCCGCCGCGAGCCGGGGCATGTCACGCTGGAGACGTACTGGTGATCAGCCCGCGAGCATCCGCGTCACCACCTCGCTCACGTCGGGCGACAGGTGCGGCGTGCGCGCGATGCGCGACAGGCAGCGCAGCATCGTTCCCCGGCGAGGCTCGGCGAAGCGCTTCCACAGATTGAACGCGCCGGCGATCGTCGAGGCGAGCTGCGGATTCGTGGCGTCGAGCGAGCGCACCTGTGCGGCGGCGAACGCATATCCCGAGCCGTCGCGCGCGTTGAACGCCGCGAAGTTGCCGAGCGCGAATGCCCCGACCAGCGAGCGCACGCGGTTGGGATTGCGCGCATTGAAGCGGGGATGCGCGATCAGCGCACGCACCGTGGCCAGCACCTCTGCACGGTGGCTTTTTGCCTGCAGGGCGAACCACTTGTCGAGCACGAGCGGCTCATCGCGCCACTTCCTCTCGAACGCGGCGTACAGCTCGTCGCGCACGGGCGAGGCCGAATCGCGCAGCGCCGCGAGGGCGCCGATCGTATCGGTCATGTTGTCGGCCTGCCGGTATTGCCGAGCCGCGAGCGCGTGGGCGCCGTCGTCGTCGAGCGCGCCCAGATAGCGCAGGCACTGGTTCGAAAGACTGCGCGCGGCGATCTGTGGCTGCGTCGGCAGATACGCGACGCCTGGCCGATGCCTTTCATAGGCGCGCTCGAACGCGCCTCGATGCGCGTTCGCAAGCGCCTTCTCGACGAACGTCCACGCGCTCATCACGCCGTCGGGCTCGAGCGTGGGCTCGAGCGATGCGACGTACGCGGGATCGGGGAGTGCCAGCGCGAGCGCACGCAACGCCGGGTCGCACGCCTCGTCGTCGAGGAGGGAACCGGCGATCGCGTGCAGCAGTGCCGGCAGCGCGAGCGGCTCGCCGCACCGGTGCGCCTTCGCAAGTGCCAGGATCGCATCGACGAATGCACGCTGCGCGGCGTCCCAGCGGTTCACGGGATCGCTGTCGTGCATGGCGAGGAGTGCGAGGTCGCGGTCGCGGTGGTCGCAGGCCACTTGCACCGGGGCGGAAAAGCCGCGGAACAGCGACGGCACCGGTTCCGCGTCGATGTCGGTGAACTCGAACCGGTGTGACGCCCGGGTAAGCTCGAGAAGACGCGTCGTCGCACCCGCCGTCGGCTCCCCCGACAGGCGCAACGGCATGTCGCTGCCGCCGGGGCCGACGAGACCGAGCGCAAGCGGAATGTGCAGCGGCGGCACGCGGCCGCCGGCGCTTGCCGACGGAACGCTTTGCTCGATGTCGAGCGTGTAGGTGCGCGCGGCGGCATCGTAGCGGCCGCGTACGCTGACGAGCGGCGTCCCCGGCTGCGCGTACCAGCGCCGGAATTGCGTGAGGTCCACGCCCGACGCATCCTGCATCGCCTGCACGAAATCGTCGCAGGTGACCGCCTTGCCGTCGTGACGGTCGAAATAGAGGTCCATGCCGCGACGAAAGCGCTCGGCCCCGAGCAGCGCGTGCTGCATCCGGATCAGCTCGGCGCCCTTTTCGTAAACGGTCGCCGTGTAGAAGTTGTTGATCTCCTGGTACTCGTCCGGACGCACCGGATGCGCCAGCGGGCCGGCATCCTCGGCGAACTGCTCGCGACGCAGGTACTCGACGGCGCCGATGCGCTCGACGACGCGCGAGCCGCGCTCGCTCGAGAACTCCTGGTCGCGAAAAACCGTGAGCCCTTCCTTCAGCGAGAGCTGGAACCAGTCGCGGCACGTGACGCGGTTGCCGCTCCAGTTGTGGAAATACTCGTGGCCGATCACGCCCTCGATGGCGCAGTAGTCGGCGTCGGTCGCCGTCGCGGGATCGGCGAGCACGAGCCGGCTGTTGAAGATGTTGAGGCCCTTGTTCTCCATCGCGCCGAGGTTGAAGTCGTCGGCGCAGAAGATCATGAACGTGTCGAGATCGTATTCGCGGCCGAAGCGCTCCTCGTCCCAGCGCATTGCGGCCTGCAGCGATTGCATCGCATGCCGGCAGCGCGCGACATTGGCGGGCGTCGCGTAAATGCGCAGCGCGACGCTTCGGCCCGACCGCGTCGTGAACGCATCGTCGAGCGACGCGAGGTCGCCGGCGACGAGGGCAAAGAGGTAGGTCGGCTTCCGAAACGGATCGTGCCACGTGGCGAAGTGACGGCCATCGGCAAGCTCGCCCGACGCGACGAGGTTGCCGTTCGAAAGCAGCACCGGATAGCGCGTGCGTTCGGCACGCAGCGTCACGCGGTAGCGCGCGAGGACGTCGGGCCGGTCGAGGAAGTAGGTGATCCGGCGAAAGCCCTCGGCCTCGCACTGCGTGCAGAACACGCCCGACGAGACGTACAGGCCTTCGAGCGCGACATTGCGCGACGGCGCGATGCGCGTGCGGATCGTGAGCGTGCCGGCGTCGGGCGCATCGGCGATCGTGAGCGACGTCGCGTCGACGAGCAGACGCTCGCGCGGCAGCGCGCGGGCGTCGAGCGCCACATGCAGCCGCGCCTGCTGCTCGCCGTCGAGCCTGAGCGGTGCACGCCGATCGACTTCGGCCGCGGCCGGATTGCGGCGAAACGCGTACGTCGCGGTGACGTCGGTCGCGTCGGGATCGAGATCGAACGTGAGCGCGATGTCATCGATCAGGAACGCCGGCGGACGATAATCGGCTCGGCGCCGCGGCGTCGGCGGCGCCCCGCGCGGAAGCACGGACATCATCGCGGCAATCGGCCGTGCGTCTACTGTACGTCGAGCAGTTCGACGTCGAAGATCAGCGTCGCGTTCGGTGGAATGACGCCGCCGGCACCGCGCGCACCGTAGCCGAGTTGCGGCGGAATCACGAGCGTGCGCTGCCCGCCCACCTTCATGCCTGCAACGCCCTGGTCCCAGCCCTTGATCACGCGGCCGGCGCCGAGCGCGAAGCTGAAGGGTGCGTTGCGGTCGCGCGAGCTGTCGAACTTCGCACCATGCGAATCGGGCTTCGAACTGTCGTACAGCCAGCCTGTGTAGTGCACTACAACGGTGTGACCCGCAACGGCTTCGGTGCCCGTGCCCTGTTTCACATCGATTTTCTGCAGGTTCTCCGGTGTGGCATTCAACTTGCTTTGTCCTTCGCTGGCAGAGGTCGGCGCAGTGGCGGCCGTCGCGGTGCATCCGATCGCCATCGGGATGAGCGCAATCAGCGCCCAGTGTGCGCAGGTGCCGCACAGCGAGCGTGAGAAACGACGAACGGGGAGGGGCATGCGAGGACCTCGTTGGGAAAGGCGCCGCCGGTTTCGCGGCGCGACGCGCCGGACTGCGGCGCCACTGCATTTTATCCGACCCGCTGTGCGCGTCCCGCTGCGCGTCGCTCGAACGAGGACATCGATGCTTCGTACACCGCCAGATCCGCTTTGCACAATGCGCGACCATTGCGTGCAGCGTGCGCATGATTCGTTGCGAGGGTCGTGAATGGGCGCCATGTTCGCATTCCTGTCATCGGCGCCGCGCGACACGGCCGATCCCATCGTCTCGGTCAAGTCGGCCGCCACCTGGCTGCGCCAGTTGCCGTCGCTCGATGCCGTCGCGCGGCAGCAGCTCGTCGTGCGCGCGTTCGACGGCATGCGCCAGTCGCGTCGCCCGGTCGACCTCGCGCGTGCGCAGGCGCTGCAATACATCGACGCCGCGCTGGGCGCCGACCGGCGCCAGCTTTTTCGCCAATACGTCGAGAGCCTCGAATCGGCGCCGAAGGTTTCCGAGCGCATCTGGCAGGCGAGCCTCGATCTCGCGCAGGCGTTCATCGCCGCATACCAGCGCACGCTCGAGGAGGCGCTGGCGCCCGCCGCGTACGGCCGCTGGAAGCCCCACGTGCCGATCCTCTTCGCACGGCTCGTCCATTACTACGGCACCGACGCGAAGCTGCGCGTATGCCGCCACGAGCACTGGATTCCCGCGAAATGGCTCGAGCTGCATCGCGCCTACATGCGCGCGACGGAGCTTGGCGTCGACCGCGTGCCGACCTCGCTCGGCGCGTCGGGCGGCAACGGCACGCAGTGGACGGTCGAGCAGGAATACGTCTATGCGCTGCTGCTGCACCAGTTGAACAGCGGCAACCTTTCGCCGGCCAATCTCGACTGGGCCGCGTCGCAGGTGCGCGGCTTCAGCCGCAAGCTCGAGCTCGTTGCGCTGCCGAAGACGATGGAAGGCTTTTTCGTCGACGTCGCGGGCCGCACCGGCCTCACGCGCCGCACCGGCCAGGATTCGGGGTCGATGCTGCGCTATCTCGACACGACGCTGCTCGCCAGCCAGCTCGACATGTCTCTCGCGGCGCTTCGTCACTCCGAGGAAACCGACCAGGGGCCGGTGGGCCCGATCAACCAGCAGCGCGCGATGATCCTCGAGAAGGCGCGCGCCGCGATCGCGCCCAATCTCAACACCGACATGCGCCGCGATCCGCGCACGCCGTGCGTCGTCGCGGCGCGTGTGCGCGTCGGGCTCGCGCGCATCCAGCACGAGCTGAACAAGCCGCAGAAGGACGCGCCGGTCGGCGACACCACCAGCGGCGAGGAGATCGAGGTCTACGCAGTCACGGGGCCGGCGCGCACGAAGCCGCAGCTCGTCGACGAAGCCGACACGCTGTCGTCGAGCCTTGCCACGTTCTCCGATCCGGTGTGGCAGGTGAAGGATCGCAGTCTCGCCGGGTTGCGCATTTGCGCAAGCGGCGGCGTAGGGCAGACGCTGATGCTCGGTGCGCTCGTCGCCGTGCGGCAGTCGGATGCCTCGCATTGGTTGCTCGGCGTCGTGCGCCGGCTCAACAAGGTCTCGGTCGAGGACGTCGAGGCGGGCGTTTCGCTCATTGCCGAGCGCGTCGTCGCCGTCACGCTCTACGCGAAGCGCGAGGGCAAGCAGGAGCTCGGCATCGTCGTCAACGGACTCGACACGTCGATGATGGGACCGCGCTTCGAAGGCCTTTACCTGCCGCCGCCGTCGCGTCCCGACAAGCCGCTCGTCGTCAAGACGCTGATCGTGCCCACGCACGAATATGCGGAAGGGCGCAAGCTGATTCTGATCACCGGGCGCTCGGTCTATACGGTGGCGCTGCGCCAGCTCGTCGAGCAGCGCGGCGACTGGAGCTGGACCGCGATCCAGATCGTCGAGAAACAGCCCCGCACGGGCGCCGAATGAAGCGCCGCTACTGATCGAGAGGACGGAAGCGCAGCTCGAGGCTGCGCTGAAACAGGTCGGCGGGCACCGGCTTGGGCAGCGGCGATGATTTGAGTATCGCGCGCTGCACTGCTTCGTCGTAGGCGCGAACGCCGCTCGATTTGCGCAGCTTCACGTCGATGATCTCGCCGGTGGGCAACTGCACGACGTCGAACACCGCCTCCGGGTTGCCGGGAATGTCGGGCGGAAGATTGATGTTGCCGCGAATGCGGCTGCGAATCTTGTCGATCCAGTCGAGCTGCGCCTTGTTGCGCGCACCGGCCGCCGCCTGCTCGGCGCGCCCGCGCGCTTCGCGCTCGGCCTCCGCACGCAGGCGCGATTCGCGCTCGGCCTGTGCGCGCATCTGCGATTCGCGTTCCGCCTGCGTGCGCATCTGCGCTTCCTGCGCCGCCTGCGCGCGCATCGTCTCGAGCTGGCGCTGCTGGCGCTCGCGCAACTCGGCCTGCCGCTTGTCCTCGGCGGCCTGACGCGCCGCGGCCTGCCTGCGGGCCTCGTCGCGCTTTTCCGCTTCCTCCTGTCGGCGTGCCTCTTCCTGTCGGTGGTTTTCGCGCTCGACCTGCTCCTGGCGGATGCGCTCCGCTTCGCGCCTGGCCTTGAGCGCGATGTCGGCTGCCTGCGTGTCCGGTTTCGCGACGGCCGGCTCGGGCGGCTTCGGCATCGGCTCGAGCTTTGGCGGCAGTGGCTCCGGCTTCGGCGGGATCGGCTCGAGCTTCGGTTGCGGCTTCGGCTCGACACGCCGCGGCGCGGTGACGGTTGGCGGCGGCGGCGCATAGAGCTCGGCCGTCACCGCCTGCGGCGGGCGGTTCTGCCAGGACACCGAGAACACGAGCACGCCGACGAAGAGCAGGTTGACGAACAGCGCAAGGATCAGCGCCGTCCATTTGCCGCGCGCGCGCTGCGCCGGCGCCGGCCGCTCGTGCGGAGACATGACGGTCGCCATCAGGCGGCTGGCGGACGCGCGAGCAGTCCGACCCTTTTCACGCCGCTGCGCTGCAGGATATCGAGGATGTCGAGCACGTCCTGGTAGCGTGCATCCTTGTCGGCTGCGATTACCACCGGGCGCTCCTGTCCGGCCTGCGCGGCGAGGACGTCCGCGACGAGCTGGTCCTTCGAGACCCTCCGCTCGGTCTTCGCAAGCTTGTCGGTCAGCGTGATCGTCGTGCCTTTCAGGCTCACGTTCAACGGGTTGTCGGGATTGGTGAGCTTCGACCCGACCGAGGGCAACTGGATCTCGCCCGGCGCCACGAGCGGCGCGGTGACCATGAAGATCACCAGCAGCACCAGCATCACGTCGATGTACGGCACCACGTTGATCTGGTTGATCGGCTTCCTTGCGCGTCGCATGTGTCGGGGATCGGAAATCGGGAATCGGGGATCGGTGATCGGGAATCGGTGCGAGCGTTACCCCTGGCGTTGCAGGATGTTCGAAAACTCCTCGATGAACGTCTCGAAGCGCACGGCCAGCCGGTCGACGTCGTGCGTGAAGCGGTTGTAGGCGACGACGGCCGGGATCGCGGCAAACAGGCCGATTGCCGTTGCGATCAATGCTTCGGCAATACCCGGTGCAACGTTTGCGAGGGTCGCCTGGCTGACATTGGCGAGGCCGCGAAAGGCATTCATGATGCCCCACACGGTGCCGAAGAGCCCGATGTAGGGCGAAACCGAACCGACGGTGGCGAGCCCGGCGAGGTGCGCCTCGATCGCGTCGATTTCGCGCTGGTAGGTCGCGCGCATCGCCCGCCGCGCTGCGTCGAGCGTGACGTCGGCGGCGCTTCCCTGGCGCCGATGCTTGGAGAATTCGCGAAAGCCCGCGGTGAAGATCTGCTCGAGTCCGCCGCCGACCTGCGCCTCGCGCGCCTGCCTGTAGAGCGTTTCGAGGTTGCCGCCCTGCCAGAACTCGTCCTCGAACGCGTCGGTCTCCCGCGCGATGCGCCGCAGCTGGAACATCTTGAGGAAGATCTGCCACCACGACCACATCGAGAGCAGCGCGAGCAGCGCGATGATCCCCTGGACGATGACGGACGCGTGGATGATCAGCGTCAGGAACGAAAGGTCGGTGTGGACGTTCACGCGTGCGTGGCCTCTCTGGTTGGGGGCGCGCCGTTCCCTTTGACGCTCGTAACGGCGGGCAGTACGCGCGAAAGCGTCACTGGCCGGGAAACAGGTCGCCGCCCGCCGCCGGTGCCGCCAATCCGAAATGCCGATACGCGAGCGGCGTGGCGACGCGCCCGCGCGACGTGCGCTGCAGGAAGCCCTGCTGGATCAGGTAGGGCTCGAGCACGTCCTCGATCGTGTCGCGCTCCTCGCCGATTGCCGCGGCAAGGTTGTCGACGCCGACCGGTCCCCCTCCGAACTTGTCGAGCACGGTCGACAGCAGCTTGCGGTCCATCGTGTCGAGGCCCGATGCGTCGACGTCGAGCATCGACAGCGCGGCGTCGGCGACGTGGCGCGTGACGTCGCCGCCGGCGCGCACCTCGGCGTAATCGCGCACGCGTCGCAGCAGGCGGTTCGCGATGCGCGGCGTGCCGCGTGCGCGGCGGGCAATTTCGAGCGCGCCGTCGGGCTCCACGAGCATCGACAGGAGCCGCGCCGACCGCGCGACGATCTGCGTCAGCTCCTGCGGCGAATAGAACTCGAGCCGCGCGACGATGCCGAAGCGATCGCGCAGCGGATTGGTGAGCATCCCCGCACGCGTCGTGGCGCCGACCAGCGTGAACGGCGGCAGGTCGATCTTCACGCTGCGTGCGGCGGGACCTTCGCCGATCATGATGTCGATCTGGAAATCCTCGAGCGCCGGATAGAGGATCTCCTCGACGATCGGCGACAGCCGGTGGATCTCGTCGATGAACAGCACGTCGCGCGGCTCGAGGTTCGTGAGGATGGCGGCAAGGTCGCCGGGCCGCTCGAGCACGGGTCCCGACGTCTGGCGCAGATTCACGCCGAGCTCGTGCGCGAGGATGTGCGACAGCGTCGTCTTGCCGAGACCCGGGGGGCCGAACAGCAGCACGTGATCGAGCGCTTCGCTGCGCCTTCGCGCGGCTTCGATGAAGATGCCGAGCTGGTCGCGAATCTTTTCCTGCCCGATGTACTCGGCAAGCCGGCGCGGGCGCAGCGCCCGTTCGAGCGCCTCTTCCTGCGTACCGGTGCTGTTCGTTGCAACGATGCGGGTCAGTTCGTCGTTTTCGATCGCCATCCAGGGTCCGGTTTGCGCCATGCGCGGCCGCAGGCCGATTCACACGCGCGAGGCAAGCAGCGCGGCGTCACGGTTTGGCGAGCAGCTTCAGCGCCTGCTTGATTCCGTCGGCCACCGCGACGCCGTCCGGAAGCTGCCTGATCGCTGCGGCCGCTTCGCGCTCGCTGTAACCGAGCGCAATGAGCGCATGCATGATATCCGACGTTGCCGGCGGCGCCCGGTTGACGCCGATCGCGTGCGTGAGCTCGGTGCCGAGCTTGTCCTTGAGCTCGAGCAGGAGCCGCTCGGCGGTTTTCCTGCCGATCCCCGGCACGCGCGTCAGCCGTCCCGTCTCCTGCATCGCGATTGCCTGTGCGAGCTCGGTGACCGACAGTCCCGACAGCAGCGACAGCGCGATCTTCGCGCCGATGCCGTTGACCTTCAGCAGCTGACGGAATGCGCGCCGCTCGTTGTCGCTGCCGAATCCGTAGAGCAGGTGCGCGTCCTCGCGCACGACGAGATGCGTGAACAGCGTCACGCGCTCGCCGTTCGCCGGCAGGTTGTAGAACGTGCTCATCGGCACGTCCACCTCGTAGGCCACCCCCTGCACGTCGAGCAACAGCTGCGGTGGATTCTTTTCGAGCAGCGTGCCCGAGAGACGGCCGATCATGGGGCGCAATTCTACGCGGACGAAACCTTCATGTAACGAGCAGCCGTCCGCCACGAACGCGATAGCCATGCCGCGCGAGTGCGCCGACGCCGGTCGATGCGTGTGCATGGCAGATGGCGGCGGCAAGCGCGTCGGCCGCGTCGGATGCGGGAATGCCGGGCAGCGACAGCAGCCGGCGCACCATCTCCTGCACCTGCGGCTTCAACGCCCGCCCCGCGCCGACGACCGCCTGCTTCACCTGTCCCGCCGTGTATTCGCTGACCGGCAGGCCGGCGATGACCGCGGCGGCAATCGCCGCCCCGCGCGCCTGGCCGAGCAGCAGCGTCGAGTTCGGATTGATGTTCACGAACACTTTCTCGACGGCGACTTCCGTTGGCCGCTCCTCCGCGATCACGTGCGCGAGGTCGCGCACGATGACGCCGAGGCGGATCGGCAGGCTGCTTCCCGTTGCGCGAATGCAGCCGCTGCTGACGTAGACGAGCGTGGCGCCGCGCGCTTCGAGAATGCCGAAGCCCGTGACGCGCAAGCCGGGATCGATGCCGAGTATGCGGCGGACGCCGATGGCGGGCACCTGGGGCCGTGGCTCGTGACGCCCGCTAGGCTTCCTCGATCGCCGCCGACGTGTACACGTCCTGCACGTCGTCGAGCGATTCGAGCGCGTCGAGGAGCTTCTGCATCCGCTGCGCATCGTCACCGCGCATGTCGACCTCGGTCAGCGGTTTCATCGTCAGCTCGGCGAACTCGGGCGCGAGCCCGGACTTCGCGAGCGCATCCTTCACCGCGATGAAGTCGTTCGGCGCGGTGAGCACCTCGATGCTGCCGTCCTCGTGCGTGACCACGTCGTCGGCGCCGGCGTCGATGGCCGCTTCCATCACCTTGTCTTCGTCACTGCCGGGTGCAAAGAGGATCTGGCCGACGTGGCGAAACAGGAACGCGACCGAGCCGTCGGTGCCGAGGTTGCCGCCGTATTTGGAGAACGCGTGGCGCACGTCGGCCACCGTGCGCGTGCGGTTGTCGGTCATGCAGTCGACGATCACTGCGGCGCCGCCGATGCCGTAGCCCTCGTAGCGGATCTCTTCGTAGTTGACGCCTTCGAGGCCGCCCGCGCCGCGCTTGATCGCGCGCTCGATCGTGTCCTTCGGCATGTTCTGGCCCATGGCCTTGTCCATCGCAAGACGAAGGCGCGGATTGGCCGATGCATCGCCGCCGCCGAGGCGCGCGGCGACGGTGATTTCCTTGATGAGGCGCGTGAACACCTTGCCGCGCTTCGCATCGGCGGCGGCCTTCTTGTGCTTGATGTTCGCCCACTTGCTGTGACCGGCCATGCCC
Source organism: Casimicrobiaceae bacterium (assembly GCA_035705655.1). Lineage (GTDB taxonomy): Bacteria > Pseudomonadota > Gammaproteobacteria > Burkholderiales > Casimicrobiaceae > VBCG01. The sequence continues at coordinate 10,742 of DASSVX010000004.1, read as the reverse complement.
GATGCATCGATTGCGCGCGAGAGGGCAAATTATACGGCCTGCAACAGCCCCTGGCGCTCGAGGAACTGCTTCAATGCGGCGAGACGCACATTGGCGTCGCTGACCTCGAGCATGCTCTGCTTGATCGACAGCGGCAGTGGCAGCAGCTCCGCCAGCCGGTAGCCGACCCACGACGCATCGTCGTAATGCGTGGCGGCGGGGAAGTTGCTGGCGCCAAGCCGCGTTGCGATCACCTCGAGCAGCCGTGCGAGCGGCGCATACGTTTCGGCGAGCGGATGCCGCGGCTCGTCGTCGATCGGCGTCACGCTCGCGACCAGGATGCCGAGCGCATCGGGCGCGTGGCTGCGCACTTCGAAGCGCGCGCCGCCCGCGGTGGACAGGTGCAGGATGCCCATCTGCGGCATGTCGACACTCGTGATGCGGGCAAGCGTGCCGACTTTCGCGATCTCCGGAAACGCGCCGTCGCCGCGCGCGACTTCGTCGCCGTGCGTGATGAGGCACACGCCGAACGGCCGCTCGTCGCGAAGACACGCCTTCGTCATCTCGATGTAGCGCTGCTCGAACACCTTGAGCGGCAGCAGGCCACCGGGGAAGAGAACCGTGCGCAGCGGAAAAAGCGGCAGCGACGACGAGGCGCGCGCGGCGGGCTCGCTCATCCCGGCGTTGCGGGTGAAGATGCGCCATCCGTCGCTGGCGCGTCGCCGGGTGCGAGCTCGCGATGCCGGACGAGCACCTGGTAGCGCGGCGAAAACGCCTGGAGAAGCCGCTCGACCATGTACACCGAGCGATGCTGTCCGCCGGTGCAGCCGATGGCCACCGTCAGGTAGTTGCGGTTGTCGCGTGCGTAGTCGGGCAGCCAGCTCGCGATGAAATGGTAGATGTCGCCGTACATGCGCTCGACCTCCGGTATCGCCTCGAGGAACGCGACGACGCCGGGGTGCTTGCCGGTGAGCGGCGACAGCGCCGGCTCGTAGTGCGGATTGGGCAGGCACCGCGCGTCGAACACCAGGTCGGCGTCGAGTGGCACGCCGTGCTTGAAGCCGAACGACTCGAGCTGCAGCGTGATCTGCGATGCGTCGACGGAAACGAAATCCTTGATCCATCCGCGCAGGTGCGCGGCCGGCAGCTCCGACGTGTCGAACGTCGTGCCGAGCTGGCGTGCATGAGCGAGCAACGCGCGCTCGTACTCGATCGCCTCGGTCAGCGTGCGATCGCCGCTCGAGAACGGATGGCGCCGCCGCGTCTCGGAGAAGCGCTTCACGAGCGTTTCGACGGTGGCGTCGAGATAGAGGAGGCGAACCTTCCAGCCGCGCTGCTCGAGCGCCGCCATCGCCTCCGCGAGCCCGGGCAGTCCGGGACCGCTCTTCACGTCGAGCGCAATCGCTACGCGTTCCTGTCCGGAGCCTTCGAGATAGCTCGCCGTGTCGAAGAGCAGCGGCACGGGCAGGTTGTTGACGGCGTAGTAGCCGGCGTCCTCGAATGCGGCAAGTGCCACGCTCTTGCCCGACCCCGAGACGCCGCCGATCAGCATGAGGTCCAACTCAGCCCTCGTCCATCAGCTTCTGCTGCCGCTCGATGAATTCCTTCGTGCTGTCGATGCCGCGCTGGTTCAGCACGAAGTTGCGCACGGCCGCCTCGACCAGCACCGCGAGATTGCGCCCGGCAGCGACCGGGATGGTCACCTTGCGGATCGGCACCGACAGCACTTCCTGGAACGTGGCGTTGACCTGCAGCCGGTCGAGGTCGGAGAACGCCTCGTTGCCGTGATCCTCGAGATGCACGATGAGCCGCAGCAGCTTGTGCGGGCGCACCGCGGTTTCGCCGAAGATCGTGCGTATGTTGAGGATGCCGATGCCGCGCACCTCGAGAAAATCGCGCAGCACGGCGGGACAGCGGCCCTCGATCGTGTCGGGCGAGATCCGGTGGAGCTCGACGATGTCGTCGGCGATGAGTCCGTTGCCGCGCGAGATGAGCTCCAGCGCCAATTCGCTCTTGCCGATCGCCGACGCGCCGGTGATCAGCACGCCGAGCTCGAGCACGTCGAGGAACACGCCGTGCAGCGTCGTCGACTCGGCGAGCACGCGCGAAAGGTAGATGCGGAACACGTCGACGATATGCGGCGACGGCTGCTGCGACGTGACGAGCGCGATGCGGTGCTGGTTGCACATGTCGAGCAGATGCCGTGGAACCTGCTCGCCGTTGCCGACGACGATGGCCGCGAGCTCGGTCGTGAACATCCGGTTGATCGACCGGTTGAGCTCGTCCTCGGGCAGCGCGCGCAGGTAGGCGAGCTCGGCCGCGCCGAGGATCTGCACGCGGAACGGATGGATCAGGTTCATGTGGCCGATCTGGCCGATCGTCGGGCGCAAGGCGCTTTCGCCGACCAGCATCCGGTCGCCGCCGTCGCGGCCGGCAAGCCACACGAGCCCGAGGCGCTCGCGATTGTCCTCGAGGAAGCGTTCGACGCTGACCTGGCGCATCGGTCGTCGGTACGTCAGTCCTGCGGCTGCCAGCCGCGAAAGATGCCGGCAAGCGCGGCGGCGTCCTTCGCGGCCATCAGCCGGTCGCGGAACGCGCGCTCGGAAAACATCTGCGCGAGCTCGGACAGGAGCTGCAAGTGCTGATCGGTGGCCTGCTCGGGAACGAGCAGCACGAACGCCTGGTCGACCGGTTTCCCGTCGGGCGCATCGAAGGCGATCGGAGCGCGAAGCCGCGCGAATGCGCCGATTGCGGCGGACAGCCGCGCAATGCGCCCGTGCGGAATGGCGATGCCCTGGCCGAGCCCGGTGGACCCGAGCTTCTCGCGCGCGGCGAGGCTTGCCGCGACGCCCGCGCGAGGCAGTCCCGCGCTGCGCTCGAACACCTCGCCCATGGTGCCGAAGAGGGCTGCCTTCGAGGCGACGTCGAGGTCGACGAGGATGTTGGACGCAGGCAGCAGTGCCGCGATCTGATTCACGAGGTCCGGCCGCGCGTCGAGCGCTCGAGGGCAAACCGGCCGATTATACGTTCAGCGCCCCGGCAAGCCAGGCACTGCCGCTGCCCCCGTTACAGCCCGCTACGATGTGCCCTCGGTGCCGGTTTCGGCCGCCGACCGGTTGATCGCCTCGGTGTCGGTGCGATGGTCCTTGATCTGCTCCTTGTATTTCAGCACCTGGCGGTCGAGCTTGTCGGCGAGGCCGTCGATCGCCGCGTACATGTCGGCATCGATGCACTCGGCGTGAAGGTCCTTGCCGCGCACGTGCAGCGTGGCTTCCACCTTGTGCGAAAGCCTGTCGACGGTGAGCACCACGCTCACGTCGATGACATGATCGAAATGGCGATTGATGCGGTTGAGCTTTGCGATGACGTAGTCGCGGATCGCCGGCGTGATGTCGACGTGGTGTCCGGTGAGGTGCAGATTCATGGGGCCTTTCCTGCTAGAGCGCCTTGCGCATGTTCACCGGCGGTATCTGCAGCGCCTCGCGGTACTTGGCGATCGTGCGCCGCGCGACGAGGATGCCCTGCTCACCCAGCATGTCGGCGATCTTGCTGTCGGTGAGCGGTGTCTTCGCATCCTCGGCGGCGATCAGCTGCTTGATCAGCGCGCGGATCGCCGTGGCCGATGCCGCGCCTCCGGTGTCCGTGGCCACGTGGCTGCCGAAGAAATACTTGAGCTCGAACGTGCCGCGCGGGGTCAGCATGTACTTCTGCGTGGTGACGCGGGAGATCGTGGATTCATGCAGCGACAGCATGTCGGCGATTTCGCGCAGCACCATCGGCCGCATCGCGACCTCGCCGTGCTCGAAGAAGCGGCGCTGCCGCTCGACGATGGCCTTCGCCACGCGCAGGATCGTGTCGAAACGCTGCTGCACGTTGCGGATCAGCCACTTGGCTTCCTGCAGCTGCGCCGCCAGTTGCTGGTTGGAGCTTTCGCGGTTGCGCGTGAGGATGTCGGCATAGATGCGGTTGAGCCGCAGCTTCGGCATCGCCGCCTCGTTCAGCGAGGCCACCCATTGGTTCCTGATCTTGCGTACGACCACATCGGGGATCACGTAGTTCGCCTCGGCCTTGGCGAACGCCGCGCCCGGGCGGGGGTTGAGGCTGCGGATGAGGTCGCGCACGCCGCGAACGCCGGTGTCGTCGGTGTGCAAAAGCCGCTTGAGCTTCGTGAAATCGCGGTTGGCGAGCAGCGCGAGGTTGCCGTCGACGACCTTCAGCGCGTCGGCGAGAAACGGCGTTGCCGCCGGCAGCGCACGAAGCTGCAGCGCGAGGCATTCGGCGCAATCGCGCGCACCGACGCCCGACGGCTCGAAGCTCTGCACGTACTTGAGCGCTATGTTGAGGTCGTCGGCATCGATCTCGAGCTCCGCGGGGAACAGCTCGGCGATCTCGTCGAGCGGGGTCGCGAGATAGCCGTCGTCGTCGAGCGCGTCGATCAGCGCGGTGACGATGTGCCGGTCGCGCAGCGGCAGGTTCAGCAGCGCAAGCTGGCCGTTCAGATGATCGCGCAACGTGCTGGTGGCGATCTGCTGCGGCAGGAAGTCGTCGTCGTCGTTCGAATTGCTGCCACCCCAGTCGCTGTCGCCGCTGCTGCCGCCGTAGTCGGCGAAGTCGACGACCTCGGGCGCGTCGTCGCGCGTCGAGCGAATCTCGGCGGCGGACTCACCAGCCGTGCCGTCATGGGTCGCGTGATCGACCCCGTCGCCCACGCGACCGGGACCCGACAGCGGCACTTCGGCCGCGATGCGATCTTCCTCGACCTCGGCGCGCTCGAGGAGCGGGTTCTCCTGCAGCATTCGCTCGACCTCGGCATTCAGCTCGATCGTCGACAATTGCAGCAGCCGGATCGACTGCTGCAATTGCGGCGTCAGCGTGAGGTGCTGCGAGAGCTTGAGCTGGAGCGTCTGTTTCACCGGCGAGCGCGCTTTCTTGAAAGGATGCAGCTTGCGCCCGGAAACGACGGTGCGCAATCGGTCGACCGCGCATCAGCACCAACGCCATCCACCGAGTACGAAGCACGACGGTTCGTGCCACCGCGAGTCAGAGCCGGAAGTGCTCCCCGAGATAAACTTTCCGGACATCCTCATTATAAACAATCTCGCCCGGCGCGCCCGACGCGAGGACGCGCCCTTCGTTGATGATGTACGCGCGGTCGCAGATGCCGAGCGTTTCGCGCACGTTATGGTCGGTGATCAGCACGCCGATGCCGCGTTCCTTGAGGAAGCCGATGATCTTCTGGATGTCGAGAACCGCGATCGGATCGACGCCCGCAAACGGCTCGTCGAGCAGGATGAAGCGCGGACGCGTTGCGAGCGCGCGGGCGATCTCGACGCGACGCCGCTCGCCGCCGGACAGCGAGACCGCGGGCGCATCCGCGAGGTGGGAGATGGTGAGGTCGTCGAGCAGCGCGTCGAGCCGGTTCGACAGGGTGTCGGGATCGAGGTCCTGCAGCTCGAGGATCGCGCGCACGTTCTGCGCGACGGTCATCTTGCGAAAGATCGACGCTTCCTGCGGCAGGTACGAAAGTCCGCGCCGCGCGCGGCGGTGGATGGGCAGCCGCGACAGGTTCTCGCCATCGAGCGAAATGTCGCCGCCGTCGGCGGCGACGAGGCCGACGATCATGTAGAAGCACGTCGTCTTGCCCGCGCCATTGGGGCCGAGGAGTCCGACGACTTCGCCGCTGGCGACGTCGAGCGAAACGTCGTGGACCACCGTGCGCGCCTTGTAGCGCTTGCGCAGATGGGCCGCCGCGAGCTTGCTCGGTGCATCCCCGGGCGCGTGCGAAGGGCGCCGCTCCATCGCTGCCGAAAGGTTGGCGTTGACGGCCGCGGATGTGCTCACTTCGCGGGAAGCGTCGGATCGGGCGTCAGTGCAAGTGGCGGCGCGGCCTTCGCTTCGGTGCGAGCACCGGCGGAGGACTTGCTCGTGCCGGACTTCCTGCCGTCCGCTCCCGTGGCTTCGGCTTTCGGCGCGGCTTTCGTGCCGTCCGGTGTCTTTTCGTTCGCCTTCGGTGCGCCCCTGGTGCCTGGCGGGCCCTCGGAGCGTGGCTCGAACACGCCTTGCACGCGTGCGCCGGGACCTTCGGCACCCGGCGCATTGGGCCGGCCTTCCGCCTTCATGAAATTGGTGTCGCTGTTGTACGAGATGTAGTTGCCGCGAAACTCGTTGTTGCCTTCCTTGAGGAGCGCGTTGTCGAACAGCTCGAGCGTGTGCGTCTGCCCGTTGTAGACGGCACGCTGCGCGAAGCCTTCGTAGTACTCGTCGGAATCGTCCTTCTTCTCGCGAAAGCGGATCGGATTGCCCCACGCGGTTGCGGATAGGGAATCGTCGGAATTCTGCTTGAAGTCGATCTTGTCGGCCCGGATCGTCAGCGTGCCCTGCGTGATGACCACGTTCCCGCGCAGCGTTCCCACGCGCTTGTCGAAGTCGACCTCGACCGGCTGCTCGGCGGAGAAGTTGATGTTCTGCTCGCGATCGGCTTTCTCCGCATCGACAGGAGCCGCGGCGAGCAGCATGACGACGCATGCGAGCGTCGCGCGCACCGGTGCACTGGAACGGCCGTATGGGGTCATCGGGGCGGTTGTCGTTGCGGTGACAGCGTTCCACTGACATGCGACAGGATGCGCACGCGCTTCGCCTTGTTGTCGAATTCGAGGCCCTGGCCGCGGATTATTCCACGCGGCTCCTCGATCGTCACCGGCTGGTCGGTCGTCACGCGCTGCTCCTTCGTGAAAACGTGCAGAAGGCTGGTGGTGAGCGTCACCGGCCCGCTCGCGTCGTCGCCTGGCTTCGACGGTGCCGGATCGGCCTGGCGCTCGACGCGCACGTCGCCCATGAAATCGCCATGCTCGCGGTCGCCGGCGATCACGCCGCGCTCGGCGGTGATCGTCATCGTCGGCCGCCCGGGCTCGGTCAGCGAAAGCCGCGGCGCGCGCAGCTCGGCGCTGTCGTTGTCGGGAAAATGCTCGGCGCTCGCCGCGGACAGCGATTCGCGCGGCAATCCGTGGACGTCGAAGGTCACGGCCTTGAAGTCGCGCAGGAACAGATCGGGATCGTGCCGCGTCGAGCCGTCGCGGTGCGTCGTTGCCGTCTGCACCTGGGCGTCGAGCCAGTAGGTGAGCGCGGCGAGCCCGCCGAGCAGCAGCACGGGCGACCACGCGACGAGGCGATCGAACAGTGCGCGGCTGCGGTCCATCGCCACGCGGCTCGTCAGCGCACCGGCGACGCAAGCGCCGCCGATGCGCGTGGCGGCGCGACGCCGGCCGCGTCATCGTAGCCCTGCGCCGCCAGGATCATGTCGGCGAGCTCGCGTACCGCGCCGTGGCCGCCGTCGCGCACGGTCACGTAGTGCGCGTTCGCGCGGACTACCGAAGGCGCATGCGGGACGGTGACGCCGAGTCCGCACGCGGCGAGCACGGGAATATCCGCCAGATCGTCGCCGATATGCGCGCATGCGTCCGCGGCGAGGCCGAGCTCGGCGCGCAGGCGCTCCCATGGCACGAGCTTGTCCTGCGCGTCGAGCACGAGATGCGGAATGCGCAACTGCTGCGCGCGATGCGTTACCGCCGCCGCGGCGCTGCCGGTGATCCATGCGACGACGATGCCCGCAGCGGCGAGCCGATGCATCGCGACGCCGTCGAGCGCCGAGAACGCCTTCAGCTCGCGTCCCTGGTCGTCGACGTAGATGCGCCCGTCGGTCAGCACGCCGTCGACGTCGCAGGTCAAAAGGCGCACGCGACGCGCGCGCAATGCTATGTCGCTTGCGGTTGGCGCTGGCTCTCGCATCACAGCACGCGTGCGCGGAAGAGGTCGTGCATCTGCACGGCGCCGACGAGCTCGCCCGCGTCCCCGGCCACGAGGAGCACGGTGATCTTCGGCGGCGTTTCCATGAGCACGATGCAATCGGCGGCGAGGCGCTCGGCGCCGATCGTTCGCGGCGACTTCGTCATCAGGTCGGCAACGCGCGCGGTCGTTGCGTCGACGACACGGGTCAACGAGCGGCGCAGATCGCCGTCGGTGAAGACGCCCATGATCCGGTTCCGCGCGTCGACGACGGCCGTCATGCCGAGGCCCTTCGCGGTCATCTCGACGATTGCCTCGGCCAGCGTCGCGGTATGCGCAACGCGCGGCAACGCCGCGCCGGTTCGCATCACGTCGGCAACGCGGGTCAAAAGCCGCCGCCCGAGTGCGCCGCCCGGATGCGAGCGCGCGAAGTCGTGGACCGAGAATCCGCGCGCATCGAGCAGCGCGAGCGCAAGCGCATCGCCGAGCGCGAGCGCCGCCGTCGTGCTTGCGGTCGGTGCGAGCCCGAGCGGACACGCCTCCGCATCGACGGCGGCGTCGAGGTGCACGTCGGCCGATTGTGCAATCGAGCTCTTCTCGTTGCCCGTGAGCGCGACCAGCTTGGCGCCCTGACGCTTGAGGTGCGGCGTGAGGAGCAGCAGCTCGTCGGTTTCGCCGGAATTGGACAGCATCACGACGACGTCGTCGGCGGTGATCATGCCGAGGTCACCGTGCCCGGCCTCGGCCGGATGCACGAAGAACGCGGGCGTGCCGGTGGACGCGAGCGTCGCGGCGAGCTTGCGTGCGATGTGGCCGGATTTGCCGATGCCGAGCACGACGACGCGGCCGCGGCAGCCGAGCATGACGTCGACGGCGGCGACGAATGGCGCCGACAGGCGCGCGGAAAGTGCCGAGATCGCACGCGCCTCGGTGTCGAGCACGTTGCGGGCGAGATTCAGTGCGCGCTCGGCGTCGACGGTGCGTGGGGCGCCGTCGCGAGCGTCGCTGCGCGCATCGGCGTCGGCGATCATCGTGCAAATTATACCGTCCCGCATCCGCCGCGCGGTGCACCGGGTTCGGGATGCGAGGGCGGCAGCCGGCAACCGGCTACAATCTCCTGTTCCGTCCTTCCGGCTGTCCCCCAATGTCCGTTGCCGAACCGGCTGCCGTCTCGCCGACGTGCCCGACTGAAATCGCCGTCCGCCTGACGGGCGTGTCGTTCGGCTACGATCCGAAGCGGCCCGTGCTGCGCGGCATCGACCTCGCGATCCCGCGCGGACGGCTGGTCGCGATCATGGGCGGATCGGGCTGCGGCAAGACGACGATCCTGCGCCTCATCGGCGGCCAGTTGCGCCCGCAGGCCGGCACGATCAGCGTCGCCGGAGAGGACGTGGCCTCGCTCGATCGCGACGCGCTCTTCGCGCTGCGGCGCAGGATCGGCATGCTGTTCCAGTTCGGCGCGCTGTTCACCGACATGTCGGTGTTCGAGAACATCGCGTTTCCGTTGCGCGAGCACACGGAGCTGCAGGAGGAGCTCGTCCGCGATCTCGTGCTGATGAAGCTCAACGCCGTCGGCCTGCGCGGCGCGGCGCAGCTTCGCCCCTCCGAGCTGTCGGGCGGCATGGCGCGCCGTGTCGCGCTCGCACGCGCCATTGCGCTCGATCCGATGCTCGTGATGTACGACGAGCCGTTCGCCGGTCTCGATCCGATTTCGCTCGGCATCGTCGGACAGCTGATCCGCCGGCTCAACGATGCGCTCGGCATCACGTCGATCGTCGTGACGCACGACATCTACGAGTCGCTCAAGATCGTCGACTACATCTATTTCGTGTCGGAAGGCCGCATCATCGCGCAGGGCACGCCCGACGAGGTGCGCGCGTCGAGCGATGCGTTCGTGCGCCAGTTCGTCCACGGCGAGCCGGACGGGCCGGTGCCGTTTCATTACCCGGCGAAGGCGGTGAAGGAGGAGTTCGCATGAGCGCGGCGGGAGGCCGAGGCGTGAGCGATTCGCTCGCCTGGGCGCTCCGCCGCGTCGGTTCCGCGACGATCGATTCGGTTGCGCGCCTCGGGTTCGCCGCGCGCTTCTCGATCGCGATCCTGCGGCACCTCCCCGGCGCGTTTCGACGCCTGCAACTCACGCTGCGCGAGATCTATTTCTCCGGCGTGCTGTCGCTCGTGATCATTCTCGTGTCGGGGCTTTTCGTCGGCATGGTGCTCGCCCTGCAGGGCTATGACGTGCTTTCCCGCTACGGTGCGAACGAGTCGCTCGGCATCCTCGTCGCGCTGTCGCTCGTGCGGGAACTCGGCCCCGTCGTCGCCGGTCTGCTGTTTGCGAGCCGCGCGGGCAGTGCCGTGACCGCTGAAATCGGCCTCATGAAGACCACCGAGCAACTGTCCGCGATGGAAATGATGGCCGTCGATCCGCTCGCGCGCGTCGTTGCGCCAAGGTTCGTCGGCGGCGTCGTCTCCATGCCGCTGCTCGCCGCACTGTTCTCGACGCTCGGCGTCTTCGGCGCCTACATCGTCGGCGTCCGGCTCATCGGCATCGACTCGGGCTCGTTCTGGGGCAACATGCAGGCCGCGGTCGATTTCCGCTACGACATCGTGAACGGCTTCATCAAGAGCGTCGTATTCGGGATCGCGGTCAGCGCGATCGCGGTGTTCGAAGGCTACAACGCGCGGCCGACGGCCGAAGGCGTTTCCACCGCAACCACACGTACCGTCGTCGCGAGCTCGCTGTCCATCCTCGCGCTCGATTTCGTGCTCACGGTGTTCATGTTCAGGGGAGTGCACTGATGATCTCTTTGCCCACGCGACGCCACGGTCCGGCCGGCCGTGCCTATACGCGATGAGCCGCTCGACGATCGACCTGTGGGTCGGCATCTTCGTGACGATCGGCATCGCGGCGATCCTGTTTCTCGCACTGAAGGTCGGCAACCTCACGTCGGTCAGCAGCGCGCCCGGTTATCGGCTGCAGGCAG
>DASSVX010000003.1:0-11410 GCA_035705655.1 Casimicrobiaceae bacterium | reverse complement strand
CGCCCTGTCGCTGACCAAGCGCCACCACTGCGATGCCGCCACCGCCTCGTCGATGTACAGCACATTCTGTTCAATGCACGCGCGCGCGTGCCGGATGCCTCGTCGCGACAGCCGGTGCCCTTCGCGGACACTCGAGCGCGCGCTGAGCGTGAAACGCGGCACCTCCGATGGCCTTTCCGACCGTACCGATCCGCAGCCTCCAGTCGCGCATCCTCGCGCTGTTTATGCTGCTGTTGATCGTCGTGCAAGGCGGCGGCTATCTGCTGATCAAGACAGCCGGTATCGCGGCGGCGCGTAAATCGGTCAGCGGCGAAATCGCGGCAGGAACGCTCGTTTTCGACCGTTTCCTCGAGCAGGACACCGACCGCATGGTCCAGGGCGCACGCCTGCTCACCGCCGACTATGCGTTTCGCGAAGCGGTGGCGACCGGCGACGGCGAGACGGTCGCCTCGGTGCTCGCGAATCACGGCAAGCGGATCGACGCCGCGTTGATGATGCTGATCGGTCTCGACCGGCGCGTGATCGCCGACTCGATCGACAGTGCGACCGGCCGGCCGTTCGGATATCCGGAGCTGCTCGACAGGGTCCAGGCATCCCAGCAGGCGCGAGCGATGGTGTTGCTGGGCGGTGAGCTGTATCAGCTCGTGATCGTCCCCGTGCTTGCGCCATTGCCCGTTGCGTGGCTCGTCGTCGGCTTCAGGGTCGACGACGCATTGGCGCAGGATCTGCACCGGTTGACGCGCCTCCAGGTTTCCTTTCTGACCCGGCGCCACGATGAGCCGTGGCGCATCCAGGCAAGCACGTTGCCGCAGCGCGAGCGGGCCGTGCTCGTCGCAGAGGCAGCAGCCGGCAGTCTGCGCAGCGCGGCGGGTGACACGGCGAGCTACAGCGATGACGCGGTCACGCGCGTGCGCAATCTCTCCGTGCAGGCCAACGGAAGCGTTGTCGCCGTGCTGCAGGAGCCGTTGGCCGTAGCGCTCGAACCGTTCTGGCAGATGCAACGACGCCTTACGCTGATCTCGCTGTTCGGCGTCGCCGTCTCGATCATCGCAAGCATTGCCATTGCCCGCAGCATCGGGCGCCCCGTGCGTGACCTCGCCGGAGTCGCTCGGCGCATCGCGTCAGGGGACTACACGACGGTGCCGTCCGGCCGACGCAACGATGAGCTGGGAGACCTCGCCCTGGCGTTTCGCGCGATGCAGGAGGGCATCATGACGCGCGAATCGAGGATCACGGACCTCGCGTACCGCGACGCGCTGACCGGACTGCCGAACCGCCTGTTGTTCGCGGATCGCCTCGATCAGGCACTTGCTGCCGCCGCACGCGCGGGTTTGCCGCTCGCGGTGCTGCTGATGGACCTCGACCACTTCAAGTACGTCAACGATACGCTCGGCCATCGCATCGGCGACCTGTTGCTGAAGGAGGTTGCCCGGCGCCTGCAGACCGTCGTCCGGCGGGCCACCGATACCGTCGCCCGCCTCGGCGGAGACGAGTTCGCGATCCTGCTAGCCGGCGCCTCCATCGGCGACGCGCGGCGCCTCGGCGAGGCGATCCTACGGGCGCTCGAGGCGCCGATGACGCTCGAAGAGCAGATCGTCGATATCGCCGCCAGCATCGGTATCGCAACGTGTCCCGATCATGGCAACGAATCGTCGAAGCTGTTGCGCTGCGCCGACGTCGCGATGTACGAGGCGAAGCGGACCAGCGCGGGCATCGCGATCTGGGACGACAACTATGATCAGCACAGCCTCGAACGGTTGTCGCTGATGAGCGATCTGCGCAAGGCGGTCGACAACGACGAGCTCGTGCTCGTGTACCAGCCCAAAATCTCGGTGCGTCCCGCCAGCGAGCTCTACGTCGAGGCGCTGGTGCGCTGGCAACATCCGTCGCGCGGTCTCGTGCCGCCGTCCGAATTCATTCCGTTCGCCGAGCAGACGGGCTATATACGCGTCATCACGCAATGGGTCATCGCGCGCGCCATAGCGCAGTGCACGGCATGGCGGCGCCAGGGACTGCCGGCAAACATTGCGATCAACATTTCGGCGCGCGACCTGATCGATGCGCAGTTGCCCGACCGGTTCGAGGCACTGCTTGAGCGCGAGCGCTGCGCGGCGAGCTGGATATCGCTGGAGATCACCGAAAGCGCGATCCTCGACGATCCGGGTCACGCAATCCGAAATCTCGAGCGCATTGCCGCGCTGGGGTGCAGGGTCGCGATCGACGACTACGGCACCGGCTATTCGTCGCTCTCGTACTTGCGGCGGCTGCCGCTGCACGAGCTCAAGATCGACCGGTCGTTCGTGACGTCACTGGCGCACGATGCAAACGACGCGATCATCGTGCGCTCGACGATCGAGCTCGCCCACAACATGGGACTGGTCGTCGTCGCCGAGGGCGTCGAGGACGAGGCGACGTTCGACGCGCTGCGCATGCTCGGTTGCGACACGATGCAAGGTTACTGGATCAGCCGGCCGCTCGGAACGGCGGAAGCCGGGCAATGGCTGCGTGAATCGGCGCGCTTGCAGTCCGCCGCTGGCGCCAAGGGCCTGCGACACGTCCGCCAGGTGGCATCGTGATCGCGCGGTCGACCTTCGCTGTGCGACCCGCGATCCGGCGCGCGCGCCACGCTCACGCCCGCCGCTCGCGATAACGGTCGCCGCCCGCCAGCGCCCGCTCGATCCTGCGGTCGGGCACCAGCCACATCAGCGCAACCGCGACGTACAGCGCCTGCGCAATCCAGTGCGACACGAAGGAAAGCACGATCGCGGCGAGATACATCACGGGCGACAGCTTGCCTTTCCAGTCGCTGCCGATCGCCTTGCGCAGCAACGAGTCGCTCCCCTCCGCGGCGATGATGCGCTGCTGGAGGATCACGTACGCGATGGCCGCCATCAGCAGCACGAAACCGTACAGCGCAGACGGCGCGCTCGCAAAGTGGTTCTCGCCCATCCAGCCGGTCGTGAATGGACGAGCGACAGCCAGAACAGCAGGTGCAGGTTCGCCCAGAGGATCGGACCAATCACCGTCTGCGCCGCATGCAGCATGTGGTGATGGTTGTTCCAGTAGATGCCGAGATAGATGAAGCTCAGCACGTAGGAGAGGAATACCGGAACGAGCGGCACGAGCGCCGACAGGTCCTCCGCGTGCGGCGGGTGCAGCTCGAGGACCATGATCGTGATGATGATCGCGATCACGCCATCGCTGAACGCCTCCAGCCGGGCCTTGTTCATCGCCGAACCTGTCGTCTGCGCGCGCCCTCGAGGCGCCGGTTCAATCGGCGGCCAGCGTTTCCTCTTCGCGATACCCGGGTGTAGCCACCGGCGTGCCGCCCGCGGTCACGCGCACCGCACAATACTTGAACTCGGGGATCTTGCCGAACGGATCGAGCACCGGGTTGGTGAGCAGGTTCGCCGCCGCCTCGTAGTAGCAGAACGGAATGAACACGCTGCCCCGCGGTGTACCGTCGTCGGCTCGCGCATAGAGCGACACGCTGCCTCTTCGCGACGCCACCGTGATGGCGCCGCCCGGGGTGACGCCCAGATCGGCGAGATCGCCCGGATTGACCGACGCCACGGCGAAGGGCTCGATCGCATCGAGCGCGCGGCTGCGCCGCGTCATGCTGCCCGTGTGCCAATGCTCGAGCTGGCGCCCGGTGATGAGCACGAACGGGAATTCGGCATCGGGCTTTTCCGCCGCCGGAATGATTTGCGCCGGCACGAGGCGCGCCCGCCCGCTTTGCGTCGGAAAATCGTCGATGAACACGACCGGCTCGCCAGGATCGCCGACGTTCTCGCACGGATAGGTGACGCCGCTGTCGCGCTCGAGGCGGTCCCACGTGATGCCGGCGATCGACGGCATCGCCTCGCGCATTTCATCGAACACCTCGCTCGGATGCGTGTAATGCCAGTCGAGCCCGAGCTCGCGCGCCATCGCGACGATGATGTCGAGGTCCTTGCGCGCATCGCCCGGCAACGGGAGCGCTTCGCGGCCGAGTTGCACGATTCGATCGGTGTTGGTGAACGTCCCGGTCTTCTCGGGAAATGCCGAGGCGGGCAGGATGACGTCGGCGTGATAGCAGGTTTCGGTGAGGAAGAGATCCTGCACGACGAGCATCTCGAGCTTCGCCAGCGCCGCGCGTGCGTGCTCGACATCGGGATCCGACATCGCCGGGTTCTCGCCCATGATGTACATGCCGCGGATCTTCCCGGCGTGCGTCGCATGCATGATCTCGACGACGGTGAGTCCCGGATTCGGATCGAGCCGGGCGCCCCACAGCGCTTCGAATTTCTGGCGGACGGCGGCGTCGCCGACCGGTGCGTAATCGGGGTACATCATCGGGATCAATCCGACGTCGGAGGCGCCCTGCACGTTGTTCTGTCCGCGCAGCGGGTGCAGCCCGGTGCCCGGACGCCCGACCTGGCCGGTGATCATCGACAGCGCGATCAGGCAGCGCGCGTTGTCGGTGCCGTGCACGTGCTGCGAGATGCCCATCCCCCACAGGATCATCGACGCGCGCGACTTCGCGAACATCCGCGCGACGGTGCGCAGCGTAGGCGCGTCGATGCCGCAAACCGGCGCCATCGCCTCGGGGCTGAAGCGCGCGACGTTGTCGCGAAGCTCGGCGTAGCCGCTCGTGCGGTCCTCGATGAACTTCGCATCGACGAGCCCTTCCTCGATGATCGTGTGCATCATCGCGTTCAGCATCGCGACGTCGCTGTCGGGCTTGAACTGCAGGTAATGCGCGGCGTGGCGCGCGAGCTCCGAGCGCCGCGGGTCGGCGAGGATCAGCTTCGTGCCGTTCTTGACCGCGTTCTTCATCCATGTCGCGGCCACCGGGTGGTTGGACACCGGGTTCGCGCCGATCAGGAACACGACCTCGGCCTGCAGCACGTCCATCACCGGATTGGAAACCGCACCCGAGCCGATGCCTTCGAGCAGCGCCGCGACGCTCGACGCGTGGCAAAGCCGCGTGCAATGATCGACGTTGTTCGTGCGAAATCCGGTGCGCACGAGCTTCTGGAACAGATACGCTTCCTCGTTGCTGCCCTTCGCGGAGCCGAAGCCCGCGAGCGCGCCGGGGCCGTGCGTGTCGCGGATGCGCGCGAGCGTGCCGCCGGCCAGCGCGAGTGCTTCCTCCCACGACGCTTCGCGGAACACCGACAGCGGATTCGCGGGGTCGACGGTGAAGTCGGCCGACTTCGGGAAGCCCGGCTTGCGAATCAGCGGCTTCGTCAGCCGCTGCGGGTGGTGGACGTAGTCGAAGCCGAAGCGGCCCTTGACGCAAAGGCGTTCGCGGTTGGCCGGCCCGTCGCGGCCTTCCACGTGGACGATACGGTCGTTCTCGATGTTGTAGGTGATCTGGCAGCCGACGCCGCAGTACGGGCACACCGAAGCGACCTTGCGGTCGATCGGCGCGAGGAACGCCTCCTGTGCAGGCGCCAGGGCGCCGGTGGGGCACGCCTGCACGCACTCGCCGCAGGCGACGCAGGTGGACAAGCCCATCGGATCATCGAGATCGAACACGATCTTCGAATGCGCCGAGCGAAACGCGTAGCCGATCACGTCGTTGACCTGCTCCTCGCGGCAGGCGCGCACGCAGCGCGTGCACTGGATGCATGCATCGAGATTCACGGCCATTGCCGGATGCGACAGATCCGACGGTGGTTGCGCGCGGCGCGCAAAGCGGGGCTTCGCGATTCCGAGCGCGTGTTGCCAGTAATCGAGCTCCGAATCGCTTTTGTACGAGCGCTCGGGCATGTCCGACGCGAGGAGCTCGACGATCATCTTCTGCGAATGCACGGCACGCGTGCTGGCGCTCGTCACCTCCATCCCGGCGGTCGGCTGGCGGCAGCACGACGGCGCGAGCACGCGCTCGCCCTTGATCTCGACCATGCACGCGCGGCAGTTCCCGTCGGGACGATAGCCGGGCTTGTAGCAAAGGCGCGGGATCGACACGCCAACGCGATCGGCAACCTCGATGATCGTTTCCCCCGGCGTCGCGAGCACGTCCGCGCCGTTGAGGCGAAACGCGATGTCGGGTCCGGGCGAAAGTGGCGCGTCGGGGGCAACGCGGCGTGCGCGCGCACGCGCCTTGGGGCTCGGGCCGTTGCCCGCGGTGAGGAAGCCGAGCGGTCCGTCGTAAGGTGCATTCATGTCGTCGCCTCCTGTGCGCCGCCCGGCGCGCCCGGTTCGAGCTCGTCGGGGAAATACTTGTAGACACACGCGATCGGGTTCGGTGCCGCCTGCCCGAGACCGCAGATCGACGCATCGGCCATCGCCTGCGAAAGGTCGTCGAGCAGCGGCTTGTCCCAGACCGGCCGTGCCATGAGGCCGACCGCCTTCTGCGTGCCGACGCGGCACGGCGTGCACTGGCCGCACGACTCTTCGGCGAAGAATTCGAGCAGGTTCAGCGCGGCGTCGCGCGCACGATCGTGTTGCGACAGCACGATCACGGCGGCCGAGCCGATGAAGCAGCCGTAGGGTTGCAGCGTGTCGAAGTCGAGCGGAATGTCGCCAAGCGATGCCGGCAGGATGCCGCCCGACGCGCCGCCCGGCAGGTAGCCGTAGAACGTGTGGCCGGCCTGCATGCCGCCGCAGTACTCGTCGATCAGCTCGCGCACGGTGATGCCGGCGGGTGCCAGATGCACGCCGGGCCTGGCAACGCGTCCCGACACCGAGAACGAGCGCAATCCCTTGCGGCCGTGTCGTCCCTGGCTCGCGAACCAGTCGGCGCCGCGCTCGAGGATGTCGCGCACCCAGTAGAGCGTTTCCATGTTGTGCTCGAGCGTCGGCCGGCCGAAGAGCCCGACCTGCGCGACATACGGCGGACGAAGGCGCGGCATGCCGCGCTTGCCCTCGATCGATTCGATCATGGCCGACTCTTCACCGCAGATGTACGCGCCGGCGCCGCGGCGCAATTCGATGCGCGGCAACGGACACGGCGGGTCGGCGACGAGCGCGTCGATCTCGCGCTGGAGGATTGCCCGGCATCCGGCGTATTCGTCGCGAAGGTAAACGTAGATCGCGTCGATGCCCACGGCCCACGCGGCGATCAGCATCCCGTCGAGGAAGCGGTGCGGGTCGCGCTCGAGGTAGTAGCGATCCTTGAAGGTACCGGGCTCGCCTTCGTCGATGTTGACCGCCATGAGCCGCGGTGCCGGCTCGGCGCGGACGATCTTCCACTTGCGTCCGGCCGGGAATCCGGCGCCGCCGAGGCCTCGCAGCGACGAAGTCTCCATTTCGGCGATCACCGCCTCGACGCTGCGTTGGCCGCCGACGCAATCGACGAGCGTGCGATAGCCGCCGTCGCGCCGATACGCGGCGTAGTCGACGTACGGAGCCGGCGCCGGTTCGAGCGCCCGGGTGCGGATCGCGTCGAGAATGCGCTCGGGCGTGGCGTGACCGATCGGGTTGCGGCCGACGACGGCGGCGGGCGCCAGTTCGCAGCGGCCGATGCATGGCGCGCCGAGCACGCGCACGTTGGCATCCCCATGCGCAACCAGCGTTGCGCGGAGCGCGTCGGCGCCGGCCATCTTGCACGACAGCGTTTCGCAGACGCGGACGGTGATCGGGGGCGGCGGCGCATCGTCGGCATCGACCACGTCGAAGTGGTGATAGAACGTCGCCACTTCGTACACTTCCGTCATCGCGAGCTTCATCTCCTGCGCGAGCGCAACCAGATACGACGCCGGCAGGTAGCCGCGCGCGTCCTGGATGCGATGCAGGCATTCGATCAGCAGCGACCGCGCGCGCGGCATGTCGCCGAGCAGGCGCTGCACGTCGGCCAGCGCTTGCGCATCGACATGGCGGCCTTTGGGCCGGGCTTTCACGCCGCGGCCGCCCCGCAGCTTCGACGTATCGACGACAACCGGATCGGTCATGGCGCCTATTCCAAAAAGTCGCAGTGCTTCTCGACGAATGCCGCGAGGTCGAGCGAATGATCGCGCACGAGCCGCTCGGCTAGCTCGGTATCGCGGCGCTCGAGCGCCTCGATGATGCGCATGTGGTCGACGATCGAGCGCGCCGCACGGTCGCTTTGCGAGATCGTGAGCCGGCGCATGGCGCGCACGTGAATGAACAGGTTCTCGATGGTCTTGCCCATCAGGTGCGAGCCGGAGAGCCGGATGATCGCCTGGTGAAACGCGATGTTCGCGTGCGAGTACTCGTCGATGTGCTCGGCCGGCGTCGAATTGCGAAACTCGTCGAACATCGTGCGCAACGTCGCGATTTCGGCGTCCGAGGCGTTGAGCGTCGCAAGACGCGCCGCCATGCTCTCGAGCGCCGCCCACATTTCGATCATTTCGATGATCTGGCGCTTCGTCTTGCGCACGATGAAGATGCCCCGCCGCGGGACGGTGCGCAGGAACCCTTCCTGCTCGAGCACCGTCATCGCCTCGCGGATCGGGGTGCGCGACACGCCGAGCGAGCGCGACAGCTGGCGCTCGTCGAGGCGCAGCTCGTGCGGATGCGAATAGATATCCGCTTCCGTGATCGCCTGCTTCAGCGCGGCATAGGCCTGATCGCGGAAGCTGACGTTGGCGGAAAGCGGTCGCAACGCGAGTGGAATCGCGCTCGTGCCGGCTCCAGCCGGGCCCGTTGACACTGTTTTGGGTCCTCTCTCGGCGGGCGGTGCGGAGTGCTGCCGCTCCTGGTTCAAGTATGTTATATACCAAAAACCACGAGCGGGGTAGCGGCGGTGACGCGCGGAGCCGGGCGTGGGGCCGAAATGGCGCCGGGCACCGGTCGCACCGGCACTCTACCGGTGGAGAGGTTCCGAAACCGGCCATTGACGGCGTCTGGTATATCACATACGTTATGCGAATGTTTGCGGAAGCTTGGGCTTCCGGCGAACCCGTATTTCTCGCGACGGTGGCGCACGGCGCGGCGCCCGGTCGGGTCCAACACGCCAAGCTGCCTCGATTCAGGAGATTCCCATGGAAAGCGTCACCGCAACGCGCAAGGGAGCGGCATCCGCCGCGACCGAGTCTGGCCTCGCCACGAGCGGTGGCCAGGCCAATGTGCAATCCCGGCCGGAGATCGACGGCTTTCACCTGCTGATCGATGCTCTCAAGCTCAATGGCATCGATACGATCTTCGGTTTGCCCGGCATCCCGATCACCGACCTCACGCGGAAGGCCCAGGCGGCCGGCCTGCGCGTGATCTCGTTTCGCCATGAGCAGAACGCCGGCTACGCCGCGTCCATCGCCGGCTTCATGACGCAAAAGCCGGGCATCTGCCTTACCGTCTCGGCGCCGGGCTTCCTCAACGGCCTGACGGCGCTCGCCAACGCGACGACGAACTGCTTCCCGATGATCCTGATCAGCGGCTCGAGCGAGCGCGAGGTCGTCGACCTGCAGCAGGGCGACTACGAGGAGATGGACCAGCTCGCGATCGCGAAGCCGCTCGCGAAGGCGGCCTTTCGCGTGCTGCACGCCGACGACATCGGTGTCGGCGTCGCACGGGCGATCCGTGCCGCCGTTTCGGGCCGCCCGGGGGGCGTCTATCTCGACCTGCCGGCGAAGCTGTTCCCGCAGGCAATGGATGCCGAAGCGGGGAGGCAGTCGTTGATCAAGGTCGTCGATCCGGCGCCGCGCCAGATCCCGTCGCAGGACGCGGTTACGCGTGCACTCGACCTCTTGAAGGGTGCGGCGAAGCCGCTGATCATCCTCGGCAAGGGCGCCGCCTACGCGCAGGCCGACGCCGACATCCGCGCGCTGATCGAAAAGACCGGCATACCCTATTTGCCGATGTCGATGGCGAAGGGCCTGCTGCCCGACACGCACGCGCAATCCGCCGCGGCGGCACGCTCGTACGTGCTGCCGGAAGCCGACGTGGTCATGCTGATCGGCGCGCGGCTCAACTGGCTGCTGTCGCACGGCAAGGGCAAGACGTGGGGTGGCAAGAGCGCCAAGGCGTGGGGCGGCCAGAAATTCATCCAGGTCGACATCTCGCCGACCGAGGCGGACAGCAACGTGCGCATCGACGCGCCGGTCGTCGGCGACATCGGCTCGTGCGTGTCAGCGATGCTGGCCGCAATCGACGCAAGCTGGCCGAAGCCGCCCGCGGCGTGGCTCGATGCCATCGCCGAGCGCAAGAGCCGGAACATCGCGAAGATGGCGGAAACGCTCGCGAAGAATTCGACGCCGATGAACTTTCACGGCGCGCTCAACGTCGTGCGCGACATCGTCAAGGCGAACCCCGGCGCCATCCTCGTCAACGAAGGCGCGAACGCGCTCGACTTCACGCGCAGCATCGTCGACATGTACGAGCCGCGGAAGCGCCTCGACGTCGGCACCTGGGGCGTGATGGGCATCGGCATGGGCTTTTCGGTCGCCGCGGCCGTGGTGAGCGGCGAGCAGGTGATCGCGATCGAAGGCGACAGCGCGTTCGGCTTCTCCGGCATGGAAGTCGAGACGATCTGCCGCTATGACCTGCCCGTCTGCGTCGTGATCCTGAACAACAACGGCGTCTACCGCGGCGATGAAACGAACTGGGCCGGGAAGAGCGATCCGTCGCCGCTCGTGTTCGTCAAGGACGCGCGCTACGAAAAGTTGATGGAGGCGTTCGGCGGCGTCGGCGTGCACGTCACCACGCCGGGCGAGTTGCGCAAGGCCCTCGAAGAAGCGATTCGCTCGCGCAAGCCGACGCTCGTCAACGCGGTGATCGACGAGAGGGCGGGAACCGAAAGCGGTCGCATCACGGGACTCAACCCGACGGCGAAGAAAACGTGAGCTGACCGAGGCGCATTTGCGTTCCCCCGGCGGGATCGAGCGGTCGCGGGCGGATCGGCATTGAACAGCCGGCGCATTTGACGAACCTTGGTATATCACATACCTTATTTCAATCCTTGGGGCTTGCAATGGCGAAAGCACTAGACGGGGTCAAGATCCTCGACTTCACCCACGTGCAGTCGGGTCCGACATGCACGCAGCTTCTCGCGTGGTTCGGCGCCGACGTGATCAAGGTCGAGCGCGCGGGTGAAGGCGACATCACGCGCGGACAGCTCCGCGACATTCCCGATGTGGACAGCCTCTATTTCACGATGCTGAACCACAACAAGCGCTCGATCACCATCGACGCGAAGAATCCGAAGGGCAAGGAGATCCTCGAGCGGCTCGTCAGGGAGTGCGACGTGCTCGTCGAGAATTTCGCGCCGGGGGCGCTCGATCGAATGGGTCTCACCTGGGAGCACATCCAGGAGCTCAACCCGAAGATGATCGTCGCGTCGATCAAGGGCTTCGGGCCCGGCCCATACGCTGACTGCAAGGTCTACGAGAACGTCGCGCAATGCGCCGGCGGCTCGGCGTCGACGACCGGGTTCGACGACGGCCCGCCGCTCGTGACCGGTGCGCAGATCGGCGACAGCGGCACCGGGCTGCATCTGGCCCTCGGCATCGTCTGCGCACTCTAC
>DASSVX010000002.1:0-10128 GCA_035705655.1 Casimicrobiaceae bacterium | reverse complement strand
CGTGTTCGACGTCGACGGCGTGCGCTGCGGCATCGTCATCTGCGAGGATTGCTGGTTCGCGGAGCCGGCGGCGCAGGCGCGTGACGCGGGCGCGCAGTTGATCGTCGTGCCGAACGGGTCGCCTTACCATACGCAGCAGCAGTCCGCGCGCCGCGCGCAACTCGAAGCCCGCGTGCGCGAAACCGGCCTTCCGTTCGTGTACGTGAACCGGTTCGGCGGACAGGACGAGCTCGTGTTCGACGGCGCGTCGTTCGTGATGGACGCGCGCGGCGCGATCGCGCAGCAGCTCCCCGCGTGGCATGAAGCCATTGCGATCACCGAATTCGACGGCGCGATCCCGCGAACGGTCCGGGGCGACATCGATTGCGCGCTCGAGCCGAACGTGTACCAGGCGCTTGTCGTGGGTGTTCGCGACTATGTATCGAAGAACCGCTTTCCCGGCGTGCTGCTGGGTCTCTCCGGCGGGGTCGATTCCGCATTGACGCTCGCGGTGGCCGTCGATGCGCTCGGGCCCGCTCGTGTGCGTGCGGTCATGCTGCCGTCGCAATACAGCGCATCGATCAGCCTCGAGGATGCGCGCGAAATGGCTGGCATCGCCGGTGTGCGCTACGACGAGATTGCGATCGGCCCGATGTTCGATGCGTTCCTCGGGTCATTGCAAGCCGAATTCGCCGGTCTTCCCGTCGACGCGGCGGAGGAGAACATCCAGGCGCGCATTCGCGGCACGCTGTTGATGGCGCTTTCGAACAAGTTCGGGGCCATCGTGCTCACCACCGGCAACAAGTCGGAAATGGCAGTAGGCTATGCAACGCTGTACGGTGACATGGCGGGTGGCTTCGCGGTGCTGAAGGACATCAGCAAGACGCTCGTCTACCGCCTCTGCAATTACCGGAATCGCCTCGGTCGCGTGATTCCCGAGCGGATCATCACCCGTCCACCCTCCGCCGAACTGCGTCCCGACCAGGTCGACCAGGATTCGCTGCCGCCCTACGACGTGCTCGACGCCATCCTGGAGGCGTACGTCGAGCGCAATCTCGCCCCTGCGGCAATCATTGCGGAAGGGCTTCCCGCCGATGCGGTGCAGAAGGTCGTGCGGCTCATCAAGATCAACGAATACAAGCGCCGCCAGGCCGCGGTCGGCATTCGCATCACGCCGCGCGGCTTCGGCAAGGACTGGCGCTACCCGATCACGTCGGCGTGGAACGAGTGGGAGCGCGTCGGCGTTGCGCGCCCGTAGCGGCGTACCGTTCGTGTATTCTTCCCGCCGCGGCCGGCCGCACGAGGACCCATGACGATGAAAAAGATCGAAGCGATCATCAAGCCCTTCAAGCTCGACGAAGTGCGCGAGGCGCTTTCCGAGGTCGGTGTTTCCGGTCTCACGGTGACCGAGGTGAAGGGATTCGGCCGCCAGAAGGGCCATACGGAGTTGTACCGCGGCGCGGAGTATGTCGTCGATTTCCTGCCGAAGGTGAAGGTCGAGCTTATTCTCGCCGATTCGATGGTCGATTCCGCGATCGAGGCGATCGTGAGGGCCGCGCGAACCGGCAAGATCGGCGACGGCAAGATCTTCGTCACGGCGATCGAGCAAGTCGTGCGTATCCGCACCGGGGAATCGGGCGACGCGGCAATCTGAACGGACACCTATCCAACGGAGGCGAGCATGTCGTTTACGAGTGAATTTCGTGAATTCGCTGTCAAGGGCAGTGTCATCGATCTCGCGGTGGGCATCATCATCGGCGCGGCATTCGGGAAAATCGTCGACTCGCTCGTGAAGGACATCATCATGCCCGTGGTCGGCGCGATCTTCGGCGGCCTCGACTTCTCGAACTGGTTCATCATGCTGAAAAGCCCGCCCGCGGGTTACTCCGGACCAATGACGTACGACGCGTTGACCAAGGCGGGCGTGCCGCTGTTCGCGTACGGCAGCTTCATCACCGCGGTGATCAACTTCCTGATCCTCGCGCTGATCATCTTCATCATGGTGAAGCAGATCAATCGGCTGAAGCGGCAGACGCCGCCGGCGCCGCCCGCGCCTCCGGAAGAGGTCGTGCTGCTGCGCGAAATCCGCGACGCCGTGCGGCGCTAGCGGCCGCTCGTTATGCGGACCCGGTGCCGATCGGGCACCGGGTTTGCGCCACCGGATTGCACAGCGCGGCAATGGCCGAGGGCAAATCGGGCCCGCATGTTGAAGCGCCTCGCCGCAACCCCCATCATCGACAGGTATTCGCCCGGCGCGCTCAAGCTGCGTCGTTTTGTTGACTCTCAAGGATTCCGGTGACAGAAGCCACGCTCGCCCCGATCTCCCCCGCGCTGCTCGCCGATGCCGATCGGCTGCTCCTCGCACCCGCGGGCCTCGACCTCGACAAGGTGTCCGGCGTCCTCGCGTCGATCCACGCGCACGACATCGACTTCGCCGATTTCTACTTCCAGCATTCCTGCTTCGAAAGCTGGAGCCTCGAGGAAGGCATCGTCAAGGCCGGCACGTTCAACATCGACCGCGGCGTCGGCGTGCGCGCGGTAAGCGGTGACAAGCAGGCGTTTGCCTATTCCGACGACATCTCGCTTGCTGCACTCGAGGAGGCAGCGGCCGCCGTGCGCGCCATCGGCCGCCAGGGTCAATCGGCGTCGGCCCCGCTCGAGCGCACCGGCGAGGCGCGTCTTCTTTACCCCACGGCGGATCCCGTGCTGAGCCTCGGCGACGCGGCCAAGGTCGACGTGTTGATGCGACTCGAGCGCATTGCGCGCGCACTCGATCCGCGCGTCGTGCAGGTGATGGCGTCGCTCGCCGGCGAGCACGAGACGGTGCTGGTCGCGCGCAGCGACGGACTGCTCGCCGCCGACGTGCGGCCGCTCGTGCGCATGTCGATCACCGTGATCGTCGAGGAGCACGGCCGGCGCGAGCAGGGTTACGCCGGCGGTGGCGCGCGTCTCGACTATGGCTACTTCACGGAAGCGGAGCTTGCGTCGTTTGCCAGGCGCGCCGTCGACCAGGCGCTCGTCAACCTGTCGGCGCGCGATGCACCGGCCGGCAACATGACCGTCGTGCTCGGCAACGGTTGGCCGGGGATCCTGCTGCACGAGGCGGTCGGCCATGGACTCGAGGGCGATTTCAACCGCAAGGGCACGAGCGCGTTCAGCGGACGCATCGGACAGCGCGTTGCCGCGCCGGGCGTCACCGTCGTCGACGACGGAACGCTCGGCGAGCGTCGCGGATCGCTCAATCTCGACGACGAAGGCCATCCCACGCAGCGCACGGTGCTGATCGAGGACGGCATCCTGCGCGGGTACATGCAGGATCGGCTGAACGCGGGATTGATGAAAAGCGGCGCCACGGGGAACGGCCGGCGCGAATCGTTTGCGCACCTGCCGATGCCGCGCATGACCAACACGATCATGCTGCCTGGCGCCTACGACTCGGCGGAGATCATCGCGTCGGTGAAGAAGGGCCTTTATGCCGCTAATTTCGGCGGCGGCCAGGTCGACATCACGAGCGGCAAGTTCGTGTTCTCCGCGGCCGAGGCGTACATGATCGAGGACGGAAGGATCACCTATGCCGTGAAGGGCGCGACGCTGATCGGCAATGGGCCCGATGCGCTGACGCGCGTGACGATGGTAGGCAACGACCTCGAGCTCGACGCCGGCATCGGCACCTGCGGCAAGGATGGACAAAGCGTGCCGGTAGGCGTCGGACAGCCCACGCTCAAGATCGAAGGCCTCACCGTCGGCGGCACCGTCTAGGGCCGCCCGTCCGCTAATGCAGCGGGCCGGTCTGCGGTGACTCCGCGACCGGCGGCGACGGCGAGGCATGATGGCACACCATGCGCCAGCCGTACGGCGTTCGCATCAGCACGTTGGTCGCGAGCGCCGCGCCGCGGGGACCTTCTTCGCCCGCACGCAGGTGCTCGACCACGCTTTGCACGGCGAGACCCACGGTGTCGATCGACACGGCCTGGTCGAGCCTGAACGTGAGCCTCGTGTCGCCGGCAAAAAGCTGCTCGAAGCTGTGGCGGACGGCGTCGTAACCGACGTGACGAGGCCCACCGGGGTGCACGCACACGATGTCTTCATCCTCGGCCCACGTCGCCATCATCGCATCGATGTCGCGCGCCTCGAAGGCCTGGTAGAACGCCTGGGCGGCGTCCTGCGGCGAAGTGTAGATCGGCGGCGTGCGTGCCGTGGGCATGGCGTCAGCGACGGAACGAGGGGAGATTCGTTGCAGCAGTTTCGCGCGCCAGATTGTAGACCAACTCGGGCGACAATTCGCGCATGCACCGGAAATGGCCCAGCGGACATTCGCGTTTGAAGCAGGGGCTGCATTCGATATCGATCTTCGCGATGCGGGCCGCCGGTGACGCGGGCGGCGTATAGGCCGGCGACGACGATCCGAACAGTGCCACCAGCGGCGCATTCACCGCCGCCGCCGCGTGCATCAGGCCGGAATCGTTGCTGACGACGAGCGAGGCCACCGACATGAGATCGATCGCCGTGCCGAGATCGGTGCGTCCGGTGAGATCGATCACCCGCGGCGTGCCTGCCGGCAGCGCCGCGAGCAGCGCGTCGGCGACTGCGCGATCGTTTGGCGAGCCGACGATCCATACTTGATGATCGTCGTTTGCAAGCCGCTGCGCCAGGTCTGCGAAGTGGCGCGCGGGCCAGCGCTTCGCCGGCCCGAACTCGGCGCCGGGACACAGTATCGCCACCGGGTGTGCGCGAGACAAGGCGAGCGCCTGCATCGCTGCAGCGAGATTCGCCGCGTTCGGCACGAGTCGCGGCGCGGGCGCCCCCGACGCACTGGCGTGCCGAGGTTCGCCCAGTGCGGCATAGCGCGACACGAGCTGCGGCAGCGTCTTTCGGTCGAGCTTGCGTGCGTCGGTCAGCAAACCGTAGCGCGCTTCACCGGTGTAGCCGACCCGAACGGGAATCCGCGCGAAGCACGGCACGAGCGCCGATTTCCACGTGTTCGGCAGCACGTATGCGTGCGTGTAGCGGTGCTCACGAAGCGCAAGCCCGAATGCGTAGCGCGCACGCAATGCGAACTCGCCGTGCGCTGCGGGTGCGTCGAGGATGCGGCCAACGCCGCGCATGCGTGCATAAACGGGTCCGCACCAGGACGGCGCCACCACGTCGATCGCTTTCGTGACGCCGTTGCGGCGAAGCGCGGCGATGAGCGGCTCGGACAGGATCGCATCGCCGACCCACGACGGCGCGATCAGCAGGACACGATCATCGCCGGCGTGGCGGCCGGCAACGGATGGCGGACCTGCGTGCGTCGAGGCGCCGCTCAGTGTCCGGCCTTCGCTTCGCCGACCAGGCGATAGCGCGTTCCGCAATACGGGCACATCGCTTCGCCGGCGCCCGCGACGTCGAGGAACACGCGCGGGTGCGAGCTCCACAGCGGCATGCCCGGATTGGGACAGAACACCGGCAGGTCGATCGCGCGAACCTCGACCACGGGCAGATCGGCCGCCATCATCCTGCGTACGACAGCCACTCGGCCCGCGCGGGATTGCGGCCGTTGACCGTGTCGAAGAACATCGTCTGCAGGCGCGTGGTGATCGGTCCGCGCGCTCCATCGCCGACCGGGCGATGGTCGTATTCGCGGATCGGCGTGATCTCGGCCGCCGTGCCGGTGAAGAACGCCTCGTCGGCGACGTACACCTCGTCGCGTGTGATGCGCCGCTCGAGGACCGGGATGCCGAGCTCGGCGGCGAACTCCATCACCGTGGCGCGCGTGATGCCGGCCAGTGCGCCGCCGGCCAGATCGGGCGTATGCAGTTTGCCGTCGCGCACGATGAACACGTTTTCGCCCGATCCCTGGCAGATGTAGCCCTGCGGGTCGAGCAGCATGGCCTCCTCGTAACCGTCGTGCGCCGCCTCCTGGTTCGCGAGGATCGACACCGAATAGTTCGATACCGCCTTCGCGCCGCACATCGTGACGTTCGGATGGTGATGCGTGAACGACGACGTCTTGACGCGGATGCCCTTCTCGAGCCCTTCGGCACCGAGGTAAGCGCCCCATGGCCACGCGGCAATCGCCACGCGCACGGGATTCGACCGCGCCGCGACGCCCATCGCAACGGATCCGTAGAACGCGATCGGCCGGATGTAGCATGCCGCGAGCTTGTTCTCGCGCACGCAGGCGCGCTGCGCTTCGAAGATCTCGTCCGGCGTGAACGGAATCCGCATCGCGAATATGCGCGCCGAGCGGAAGAGCCGGTTCGTGTGGTCGCGCAGACGAAAGAGCGCCGGCCCCTTGTCGGTCGCGTAGCAGCGCACGCCCTCGAACACGCCCATGCCGTAATGCAGCGTGTGCGTGAGCACGTGCGTGGTCGCATCCCGCCACGGCACCATCTTTCCGTCGTACCAGATCCATCCGTCGCGATCGGCCATCGACATGGCGTGCGTCCTTCCCGCTGAAGACAGACGATTTTAGCAGGCCGGCGTCACGCGTTCCGCGGTGCGCCGAAGACGGCGCTCCACAGCGCGTCGACACACGCCCGGCGCGCCGTCTGCGGGGCCGGGTCGACACGCGCATGTGCGGCACCGGTGAGGCGAACCTGGTGCTGCAGCCGCCGATACGCCCGGTATGCGTCGGCCGCCTCGAGCGCCAGTGCGCGCGGCAGCAGGCCCGCGTCGGCGGCGAGCGACAGGAGCGCGATGTTCCCGGCGTTGCGCGTGAGGTCGCGATGGACATGCGCGTGCGCGAGCACGATGAACTGCACGGCGAACTCGATGTCGACCATGCCGCCGCGATCGTGCTTGAGGTCGAACAGCGTCGTCGCATTCGTATGGCCGGCGGCCATCCGCTCGCGCATTTCCGCGATATCGGTCGCGAGTTGCGCGCGATCGCGCGGCACGCGCAACAAGCCGTCGCGGATGGTCTCGAATGCTGCGCCAACCGTGCCGTCGCCGGCGACGAAGCGTGCGCGCGTCAGTGCCTGGTGCTCCCAGGTCCACGCCTGCTCGCGCTGATAGCGCTCGAAGGCGCGCATGCCGGAAACGAGCAGGCCCTTCGCCCCGTCGGGGCGAAGCCGCAGATCGGTCTCGTACAGCCGTCCGGCGCCGGTGGCCGCCGAAAGCCACGTGTTGATGCGTTGCGCGAGTCGCGCGTGGTGCACGAACGCGTCGTCGGCGTCGGGGAGGGCCGGATCGTCGTCGTAGAGGAACACGAGGTCGAGATCCGACACATAGCCGAGCTCCTTGCCGCCGAGCTTGCCGTAGGCAACCACCGCGAAGCGGGGCGGCTTCGCATCCTCGCCCCGCAACTGCCGCCAGCAGCAGCGCAGCGTCGCGTCGAGGATCGCATCGGCAAGTGCCGACAAATGATCGGCCAGCCGCTCGACGCTCAACCGACCCGCGAGGTCCTGCGTCAGCAGTCGAAACACCTGTGCGTGCTGGAAATGGCGCAGCGCGTCCATCGCCGCCTCGGCGTCGTGCGCGTGCGGTGCAAGCACGCGATCGAGCTCCTCGCGCCATTGCGTCCAGTCGGGCTCCGCGAGCAGCACGCGGGCATCGAGCAGCTCGTCGAGCACGAGCGGCCGGCGCGTCAGGTAATCGGCCGCCCACGCCGACGCGCCCATCAGCTGCGCAAGTCGCGGCAGCAGCGGCGGATGCTCGGTGAGCAACGCCAGATAGGCGCTGCGTCCGCTGATGGCTTCGAGCAGCCCCAGGAGCCGCGAAAGCACCACCGCCGCCGACGCGCCCGGGCCGCGATGCTCGGACGCAACGCCGACGAGCCGCGGCACGAGGCGATCGAACCGGTCGCGCGACAGTGCAGGCAGTTGCAGATAGCGCCGGCTCGCGCGCATCCGCGAAAGCGATTGCACGACCGCGGCCGCGTCGGGAAAGCCGGCTTGCGCGAGCTCGTCGAGCGCCTCCGGCGTCGGCCGCGGATCATCCCAGAGCGCGGCGTGGCGCTGCGATCGGTCGGCGTCGGGTCCCGCGTCGGCGGGTGCGTCGAACACGGCGTTGAACTGCGCCGCGATGTCTGCCCGGTGTGCAGCCAGCACGCGCTCGAACGCTTCCGTCGACCCGAAATCGAGCGTCTCGGCGACGAGCGCGCGCTCGTCGCCCGAAGGCAGGCGCTGCGTCTGGCGATCGTCGCGATACTGCAGCCGGTGTTCGAGCTTGCGCAGGAACAGATACGCGTCGCGCAACACGCCGGCAGCGTGCGGCGCGATGATCATGCGCTGGGCGAGGGCTGCGAGTGCGGGGAGCGTGCCGCGCGCCCGCAGTGCCGGCTCGCGACCCCCGCGCACGATCTGCAGCGCCTGGATGACGAATTCCATTTCGCGAATGCCACCCGCGCCAAGCTTGATGTCGTCGCCGTAACGCCGTTCCTGATCGCGTATCTGGCGGTGGATTGCGCGCAGGCCCTCGTATGCGTCGTAGTCGAGGTATTTCCGATACACGAACGGGCTAACGAGTGCGGCAAGCTCGTCGTGGCGCTCGCCGGTGACCGGGCGCGCCTTGAGCCACGCATAGCGCTCCCATGCGCGGCCCTGCGTCACCAGGTAACGCTCGAGCGCTGCGAACGACACGGTCGGCGGTCCGCTCTCGCCATACGGGCGCAACCGCGTGTCGACGCGAAACACGTAGCCGTTCGCGTCCACCTGGTCGAGTGCGGCGACGATGCGCGGTGCCAGCCGATCGAAGAACTCACGGTTGGAGATGCGCTTCGCACCGTCGGTCTCGCCTTCTTCCGGGTAGACGAAGACGATGTCGATGTCCGACGACACGTTGAGCTCACCACCGCCGAGCTTGCCCATTGCGACGACGATGAGCCGTTGCGGCGCACCCGACGCGTCGCCGCGCGGCACGCCGAATGTGGCCGCCAGCGCGCGG
The DNA here is from genome assembly GCA_035705655.1 of Casimicrobiaceae bacterium. GTDB lineage: Bacteria > Pseudomonadota > Gammaproteobacteria > Burkholderiales > Casimicrobiaceae > VBCG01. The sequence goes on along the minus strand of DASSVX010000002.1, from coordinate 1,284 downwards.
GCATGGAGCTCGACGGCAGCCGCGAGCGAGCGCTCCGCGAGCGTGGTCATCGCCTGCGCGACCTCGGCGAAGTGCGCCCTTCCGGTGAGGTCGCGGGCGAGCGTATGAACGAATGCGCGCCGCCGCAGCACACGCAGCGCAGCGGCGAGCCACGGTGCGTCGTCGCCGGCAAGCGCCGCGTCGACCGCGGCGAAGGCGTTCGTCCAGTCGAACGGTGCGTCGATGGTTGCCGCGAGCTCGTCGCGCAGCGCAGGGTGCGCGTTCAGCGCATGTTGCGCATAGCGGCTGTAGGCGAGCGCGCGGTCGAGATCCATGGCGGGGTGGCTTTCGCGAAAGGCCGGCCGGCACCCGGCACCCGGTTCATCCGCTACAATCGGTGCGCTTCAATTCAGGTTCATTATGCCTTCGACCGCGTCGGCGTCATCCCGGGTCGACCGCGTCGTGCGGTTCGCCGCGAAGGCGGCAGTCGTCGTCCTCGGCACCTTTTTCGCGCTGCTGCTCGGCATCCGGGTCGTCGTCTATCCGCAGCTCGAAGCGCATCGCGTCGACATCGCGCGCTGGCTCGGCGAACGGATCGGCCAGCCGGTCGAGATCGACGACATCGTCACGGGTTGGGACGGCTGGAATCCGCGCCTTTCGATCCGCGGCTTTCGCGTGCACGAGCGCACCGGCACGGCGACCCTGCTGGACTTGCCGCGTGTCGATCTTTTGATCGCGTGGACGTCGCTGCCGCGTCTCGACCTGCGTCTCAAGGAGCTGACGATCGACTCGCCGCGCCTCGCCGTGCGGCGCGACTCGCAGGGACGGCTGCATCTGGCCGGTCTTGAAATGACCGGCGACGACAGCGCCGATGATTCGCCGTTCGCCAACTGGGTGTTGCGCCAGCCGCAGGTGATCGTCCGCGACGCGCTCGTCGCCTGGAACGACGAGTTGCGTCACGCGCCGCAGCTATTGCTCGATCACGTTCAGTTCCGGCTCGAGCAGCGATTCGGCCGCCACGAGGCCGGCCTCACCGGTGTGCCGCCGCCGGAGATCGCCGGACCGATCGACATGCGCGCCGACCTCACCGGCATGTCGCGCCGCGACTTCTCGCACGTGCGGGGCAGGCTTTACTTTCGCCTCGACTACGCCGACGTCGCCGCGTGGCGCGAATGGCTGCCGTTGCCGTTCGCGCTCGAAAGCGGTCGCGGCGCCGTGCGGATGTGGGCCGATTTCGCGGGCGGCCAGGCGAACGACGTCACCGCGGACCTCGAGCTCGCCGACGTGCGCGCGACGCTCGGCCAC
>DASSVX010000001.1:0-3333 GCA_035705655.1 Casimicrobiaceae bacterium | reverse complement strand
CCAGCAGGCGCTCGCGGCGCTGCTGACCGAGATCGAGCAGGTGAACGCAAGCCTGCTCGCCCAGGCGGGCAAGGTGGGCATGCATCTGCGCGAGAACGAGTGGCTGATGGCGATCAAGCAGCGCGCCGCCATTCCCGGCGGCGTCTGCGAATTCGACCTGCCCGCCTACCACCACTGGCTCAACAAGACGCCGCCGGCACGACGGCAGGACCTCGCGGCCTGGATCGAGCCGTTCGCGCCGATCCGCATCGGCTCCGCGATCGTGCTGCGGCTTTTGCGCGAGAACAGCCGCACGAGCCGCCACACGGCGACGCACGGCGCGTTCCAACTGATGATGACCACGACCAAGGTCGCGCAGCTCCTGCGGCTCACGCTCGAGCACGACCTGCCGGCGGTTCCCGAGATCAGCGCGAACAAGTACGCGCTCAACATCCGCTTCATCGGCGTGTCCGGCATGGACCGCGGCAACGTCGTCGATCAGGACATCGGCTTCGAGCTCACGTTCTGCAATCTCTGAACGACGGCCCTAATCGGTGGCAAGCGCGCGCACGCGATCGTCGTAGCGCGCGGCTTCGGCGAGCTCGGCGAGGGCCGCGTCGGGCCGCTTCACCTGCGCCGCGGCCCGGTGCCTGAAGGCAAAATGAACGGCGGCGCGCGACGCCAGCGAACGGCCGGAACGCGCCGCTAGCGAAAGAACCGCCCCGAGGCGATGCGCGCCCCCTGCGCCATCGCCGCCATCTTCGCCCACACCACGTCGGGATCGACGGCCGCCTGACCGACCCACGTTCCGTAGCCGCAATCGCTCCCGGCGATGACGTTCTCGCGGCCGACCAGATTCGCGTAGCGGCCGATCCGTTGCGCAACGAGCTCGGGATGCTCGACGAAGTTCGACTTCGATTCGATGACGCCGGGGATCAGCAGCTTGCCGTCGGGCAGCCTCACCGTTTCGAACAGCTGCCACTCGTGCGCGTGGCGGGGATTCGCGGCCTCGAGCACGATCGCCGCCGGCTTGGCGCGAAGCACGATGTCGATCACGTCGGCGAGCGGCACGTCGCAGTGATGCGGGCCTTCGTAGTTGCCCCAGCAAAGGTGCATTCGCAATTGCTCCGCGGGGATGTTGCGCAACGCGTCGTTGAGCGCCTCGACGTGCAACTCGGCCTTCTTGCGGAATTCGGCGAGCGGCAGCTCCGCATACTGGATGTGGCGCCCCATGCCGAGATCGGGACAGTCGATCTGCAGCACGAGTCCCGCGTTGGCGATCGTCTCGTATTCGTGGCGCATCGCATCGGCGATCGCCGCCAGGTACGCCTCGTCGCTGCCGTAATGGTCGTTGCGAAAGAAGAGCGATACGACGCCGGGTGACGCCGCGGTGAGAAACGCGTCCGCAACGCGGTGGCGATCGCCCGACGCTTCCTGCGACGCCACGGCAGACAATGCGGACTGCAGATGCGCGACGTCCCTTCGCGCCGCGTCGGGGTCGCGGATGCCGATCGGCGCGTCGCAGGCGGGCGTCTTGCGTCGCGAGCGGCCAGGGTCGCCGAACACGCGGCGTGCCAGGTTCGGAAAGCCGACGAGATCCTGATAGACGAACGTGTTGCCGCTGCCGCCAAAGCCGCTCAGCCGATCCTTCACGTAGGTCGCGTAGCTCGGCTTGCTCATCTCGCCGTCGTCGACGACGTCGATGCCTGCGTCGACCTGCTTCGTCACCACCTCGGTCACCGCCGACGCGACGCGGCGCTCGAGCGCTTCCGCGTCCACGGGAACGCCTTCCTCGCGCGCATACATCGCACGCACGAGATCGTCGGGCCGCGGCAGGCTGCCGGTATGGGTCGTGAGAAAGCGTCGCGTGCTTCTGCGCATCGTCGTCGAGCCTTTGCCATGCAGGAAGCTTTACTATAAGCCGATGGCGCCGCCGGCGAACGTCATCGCGCATCTCGACATGGACGCGTTCTACGCATCGGTCGAGCTGCTGCGCTATCCCGAGCTGCGCGGCAAGGCCGTCGTCATCGGCGGCGGGCGCCGCCATCAGCCCGTCGAGACGATCGACCCGGCGTCGAACGCCGTCGTGCGCACGTTCGCCACGCTCGCGGGCTATGCCGGGCGCGGTGTGATCACCACGGCGACCTACGAAGCGCGCGCGCTCGGATTGCACTCGGCGATGGGCATGATGAAGGCCGCCGCGCTGGCGCCCGATGCGATCCTCCTGCCGGTCGACTTCGACGCGTACCGGCATCATTCGCGACGCTTCAAGGAAGCGGTCCGCGCGATCGCGCCACGGATCGAGGATCGCGGCATCGACGAAATCTATCTCGACCTGACCGAGCTCGCACGCGCGCCGTGCGACGCCGATGCGACGCGCTCGACCGACGCCACGGCGCACGTGCGTGCGCTCGCACAGTCGATCAAGGACGCCGTGCGCAGCGCAACCGGGCTGTCGTGCTCGATCGGCATCGCGCGCAACAAGCTCCTCGCCAAGATCGCGTCGGACCTCGACAAGCCGGATGGCCTGACGCTGATCGGTGATGGCGACCTCGAGCGACGCATCTGGCCGCTGCCCGCGCGAAGGATCAACGGCGTCGGACCCAAGACCGCGGCGCGACTCGCGGCGCTTCGCATAAACACGATCGGCGAACTCGCGCATGCCGACCCGGCGGTTTTGACCACGAACTTCGGGCGCGCACAGGGCGAGTGGATGCACGCGGCGGCGCACGGCCGCGACGAGCGGCCGGTGGTCACGTACAGCGAGCCGCAGTCGATCAGCCGCGAAACGACGTTCGAGCGCGACCTGTCCGTGCGGCGCGACCGCGCACTGCTCTCGTCGATCTTCACCGAGCTTTGCGATGGCGTCGGCGACGATCTGCGCCGCAAGGGCTACGCGGGCCGCACGATCGGCATCAAGCTGCGCTACGACGACTTCCGGACGGTGACGCGCGATCGGACGATCGCGGACGCGACGCAGGACGCCGCCGTGATCCGGCGCGTGGCGGCCGACTGCGTGCGACGCGTGCCGCTCGAGCGGCGCATCCGGCTTTTCGGCGTGCGCGTCGGCGGGCTCGTGCGCATCGACACGCTGACGGTGACCGCGCGCGAACCGCAACCGGCGACGGCGTCCCTTTTCGATTATTGAGCTTTACGTAATTGGGTGACGTGGGGCTTCCTTCGTCGTCCCCGCGAAGGCGGGGACCCAGTGGGGCGTTCGAGCGAAAGACGCTAATGGGATGGTCGCCCCCTTCCCGATGCGGCATCAGAGTGCCACAGTGGAAATGTGGACATATCCACTGACACGAGAGGAGGCGACCGCTATGAAGATTACGACGCTGGGCATCGATTTGG